>JAXMJH010000037.1:0-22933 GCA_034376725.1 Lysobacteraceae bacterium
CCGAACTCGACCGCAAGGCGCGCGACCTGTTGGCCGAAGCCGGCGCCCTGCGCGGCCTGGCCGGGCATCGCCATCGGGCGCGCTGGGCCAGCGCCGGGGCCGAGCGGCAATTGCCGCTGTTCGCCGACACGGCGCCCCCCGCCGAGGCGCGGATCGCCCTGCCGCCACCCAGCGCCGGCGAGGATGTGCGCGCCGACTACGCCACCACAGGGCTGACCCTGGGCCGCCATCCACTGGCGCTGATCCGCCGGCAACTGGTCGCCCGACGCTGCCGCCGCTCGGGCGAGATGGAACGCCTCGGCCCGCAGAACCACATCCGTGCCGCCGGTCTGGTCACCCAGCGCCAGCGCCCGGCCACCGCCAGCGGCGTCACCTTCGTGACGCTGGAGGACGAGGACGGCCTGTTCAACGTGATCGTCTGGCGCGACCTGGCCGAACGTCAGCGGCGCATCCTCAACGAATCCGAATTGCTGGCGGTCGATGGTCGTCTGGAGGCCGTCGATGGCGTCCGCCACCTGATCGCCGCCCGCCTGCACGACTTCAGCGCGCTGCTGGCCGGGCTCGACGCCCGCTCACGGGATTTCCGCTAGACGCGGAAGTCTGCCGTCAGCCGCGTTTTGCGCGGGGCGAATCGGCCGCGGTCGGCAAACCCGGCTTCGCTCCGGCCGCGACTGCCGTTACACTCGCTGCTTCGCCATCAGACAGGCACCGACTTGAAACCCTTGCCGAACGCGTTGGCCAAACGCCTCATTGCCCCGCTGTTGATCGCCGTCCTGGCAGCCACTTCCACCCATGCCGAACCCGGCCCCTGGCCCGATGCCAGCTTCGATGCGCACTTCCGGCAGGTGATCGACGAGGCCGGAATCCCCGGCGGCGCCTATGCCATCGTC
Organism: Lysobacteraceae bacterium; assembly: GCA_034376725.1. Taxonomy (GTDB): domain Bacteria; phylum Pseudomonadota; class Gammaproteobacteria; order Xanthomonadales; family Xanthomonadaceae; genus UBA11164. The sequence continues at coordinate 891 of JAXMJH010000037.1, forward strand.
CGCGACGGCCGGATCATCGAAACCGCCGGCCACGGCGTGCGCCAGGCCGGTGGCCACGCGCCGGTCACCGAGACCACGGTGTTTCGCATCGCATCGGTATCGAAAACCTTTGCCGCCGAGCTGACCGCGCTGCTGGTGCGCGATGGCGCGCTGCGCTGGGACGACACGCTGGGCAAGGCGCTGCCCGGTTTCCGCTTCAAGGGCGAGGGCCAGGCCCAGCGCCTGCAGATCCAGCATCTGCTGGGTCAGTCCACCGGCATCGTGCCCAATGCCTACGACAACATGCTCGACGCCAACCAGTCGCTGGCCAGCATCCTGCCGCATTTTCGCGAACTCGAGCCCAACTGTCTGCCCGGCGCCTGCTACACCTACCAGAACATCCTGTTCAGCCTGATCGAGCCGGTCATCGAGCGCGCCACCCGGCGCAGCTATGCCGAGCTGGTCGATGAGCGCCTGTTCAAGCCGCTGCGCATGCAGCACGCCTCGGTGGGCATGGCGGCATTCCTGGCCGAACAAAACCGCGCCCTGCCGCACGTCAAGCGCAGAGGCGGGTGGTCGCCGACCGAAGTGCAGCCGGGCTATTACGAAGTGCTGCCGGCCGCCGGCGTGAATGCCAGCGCCGCCGACCTCGGCACCTGGCTGCTCGCCCAGCTTGGCCACTTCCCCGAGATCGTACCGCCGCAGGTGGCCCAGGAGATCACCCAGGCCCGTGTGCGCACCGCCCGCGACCTGCGCCGCAGCCGCTGGCGCGAACTGATTTCCGATGCCCACTACGGACTGGGCTGGCGCATCTATCGGCTCGGCAACGAAGAACTGTACCTGCACTCGGGCTGGGTAAAAGGCTACGTCGCCGAGATCGCCTACTCGCGCCAGCGCGGCACCGGGCTGGTGGTCCTGCTCAATGCGGAATCGGGCAGCGCACTGAACGAAATCACCACCGCGTTCTGGAAGGCGGAAATCCGCAACGAACGGAACATCGCGCTGGGCATGCGCTGATCCGCGCATCGGCGAGTATCGTCCGGGTGTTCGGGGTGACCCGCCGCCGCACATCGATCCCGGTCGCGGGCGTGGCCCGCTCCTACAGGGGTGGGTTTGCGCGACAAGCGCGGGGGCTGCCAGCGTGCGGGTCACGGCCGCGGGCGTGACCCGCTTCTGCATGGCCCGGATGGCATCGGGAAACCATCCGGGCCGGCGCGTCGATTGTCAGGCGAACGGGTCGTGCAGAATGATATTGGCGTTGCGATCCGGGCCGGTGGACACCATCGCCAGACGGCAGCCAACCAGTTCCTCCAGTGCGCGAAGATAGGCGCGCGCTGCGGGCGGCAGATTGTCCCACTCGGTCACGTTGTGAGTCGATTCGTTCCAGCCGGGAAACTCCAGATAGACCGGCTCGCACTCATCCCAACCCGCGGCGTCCAGCGGCGGATACTCGGTTTCCTTGCCGTGATAGCGGTAGGCGATGCACATCTTCAGCGAGGAAAAGCCGTCCAGCACATCCAGCTTGGTGACGCACAGGCCGTTGATGCCGTTGATCGCCACGGCACGCTTGAGCGCCACCAGGTCGATCCAGCCGCAGCGGCGCGGGCGTCCGGTGGTGGCGCCGAATTCCTGGCCCCGTTCGCGCAGTCGCTCGCCGGTTTCATCGAACAGTTCGGTCGGAAACGGCCCGCCGCCAACCCGGGTGACGTAGGCCTTGGATATGCCCAGCACATAGTCGATCGCATCGGCGCCCACGCCAGCGCCGGCCAGCGCGCCGCCGACCGTGGTGTTCGACGAGGTGACATAGGGATAGGTGCCGTGATCGATGTCCAGCAGCGAGCCCTGGGCGCCCTCGAACAGCACCCGCTTGCCCTGGCGACGCAGCTCGTGCAGCAAACCGGCGACATCGTGTTTCATCGGTTCGACGTATTCGCCGAACGCCAGCGCCTCATCCAGCACCGCCTGGTAATCGACCGCCTCGGCACCCAGATAGCGGGTCAGCACGAAGTTGTGGTAGTCCATCACCGTGCGCAGCTTTTCGGCGAGTTCTTCCGGGTACTTGAGGTCGGCGATGCGCACGCCGCGCCGCGCCGCCTTGTCCTCGTAGGCCGGGCCGATACCGCGACCGGTGGTGCCGATCGCCTTGCGACCGGCGGCCTTTTCGCGGGCCTGATCCAGCGCGATGTGGTAAGGCATGATCACCGGCGTCGCCGGGCTGATCTTCAGCCGGGAGCGCACTTCCACGCCGCGCGCTTCCAGCTCGTCGATTTCCTTCTTCAAGGCCGCCGGGCTGAGCACCACGCCGTTGCCGATCAGACACAGCGCGTCGTCGCGCAGGATGCCCGACGGAATCAGATGCAATACGGTTTTCTGGCCGCCAATGACCAAGGTATGGCCGGCGTTATGGCCGCCCTGAAAGCGGACCACAGCACCGATCTGCTCGGTGAGCAGGTCGACGATCTTGCCCTTGCCTTCGTCGCCCCATTGAGCGCCCAGCACCACTACCGATTGACCCATTTTCGCTGCTCCGAATGTGATTTTCCGCCGCAGGGCGCCGTCGCCTGCCGATTTCAGCCATTGCACCGGCATGGGCCGAGGCGGCGCTCGTCCAACGACCCAGAGCGCCTGCTGCCACCAGCCGGCACAGGGCCACGATTTGCTCCGGCCCGACATGCAAAAAGCCGGAAGGATCCCGGCTTTTTGCGATTATCGCTCAAATTTTGCTGCACCGCAGCGGTTCAGCGCACCCACTGCAGCGAGACCAGGCCCAGAACCACCATGAATGCGCCATAGCGGCGCAGCCGGCTGTCCTCGGTCTGGATCAGCTGGGCGGCGGTGCGTTTCCAGCCGCCCGGCGCCGCCAGCAGAAATAGCCCTTCGAGCACCGCGACCAGGCACAGCGCCGCCAGCAGGTCGGTCACGCCGGCGGCCCGTCAACGACCGCGATCGGCGCTTTCGAAGTAGCGCAGGAACTCCGAATCCTTGTCCAGCACCAGTACGCCCTGTCCGTCGGCAAACGCATTGCGGTAGGCATCCAGGCTGCGCTGGAACGCATAGAACTCGGGATCCCGGCCGTAAGCGGCAGCAAAAATTGCCGTTGCCTGCGCGTCGCCCTCACCGCGAAACCGCTGCGCATCGCGCTCGGCTTCGGCCACCAGCACAACGCGCTGACGATCGGCGTTGGATCGGATGGTCTCGGAAATCTCCTGGCCTTCGGCGCGCAGCTCGTTGGCGACCCGCAGCCGCTCGGCGCGCATGCGCTCGAACACCGAGCCGATCACCTGGCCGTCTTCCGGCAGATCGATCCGCTTGATGCGCACGTCGACGATTTCCACGCCCAGGCTCTCGGTCGCCCGGTTGGACACCTCGACGAACCGCGCCGCCAGATCGGTGCGCTCACCGGAAACCACATCGGCCAGCGTACGCTGGTTGAACTCGTTGCGAATCGACTCCTGCACGATCGGGTTGAGCCGCTGCAGCGCGTTGATCTCGTTGCCGCCGGTGGCCTGATAGAAGGCGCGCACGTCCTTGATCCGCCATTTGGCGAAGAAGTCGACGTTGACGTCCTTCTTTTCGCTGGTCAGATAGCGCTCCGGGCGTGAGTCGAGATTGAGCACCCGACGATCGAACTTCAGCACGTTCTGAATCAACGGCATCTTGAAATGCATGCCGGGCAGGATGTCGCTCTCCACGATGCGGCCGAACTGGAAGCGGATCGCCACCTGACTTTCGTCGACGGTATAGACCGCGCCCATGCCAATGAACAGCGCGACGACCAGCAGAATGATCGGAAGTGGTTTCATCGGTTGCTCCCCTCACGAGTGGGACGCGGCGTGCGCGTGTCGCGCGGCGGTTCGGGGGTGGTCGACGGCAGGGCCGAGCTGGAAGCCGGCAGACGGCTGATCGCAGAGTTGGCGGCGGGCGCCCTGCCCTCGCCGTCCATCGGCAGATACAGCACATTGTTGCCATCGCCGGCATACACCTTGCGATTGTCGGCCAGCACCTGCTCAACGGTTTCCAGATACAGCCGTCGACGGGTCACTTCCGGCGCCTTGCGGTATTCGTCGTACAGCAGGTTGAAGCGCTCGGCATCACCAGAGGCGCGGGCGACGATGGCATCGCGGAAACCCTCGGCCTGGGCGCGAACGCGCGCCGCCTGACCGCGCGCTTCCGGAACCACCTTGCTGGCGTAGGCCAATGCCTCGCTCTCGATACGCTCCTTGTCCTCGCGGGCGCTGATCGCGTCGTCGAAGGCGTCGCGCACTTCATTGGGCGGCCGGGCGTCCTGCAGATTGAACACCGACACCTGCAAGCCGGTGCGATAGTTGTCCAGCGTGCCCTGCAAGCGACTGCGCGCTTCGGCGGCCAGTGCGGCGCGCTCGCCGGTCAGCACCATGTCCATGGTGGAACTGCCGATCACGTCGCGGACCGCGCTCTCGGCAGCCTGCTTGAGGGTTTCATCGGGGTTGCGGGTGCCGAACAGATAATTCTGCGGGTCGCCGACCAGATACTGCACGTTGAGCGAAATCTGGACGATGTTCTCGTCCTTGGTCAGCATGCGCACCTGGTCGGAGATGCTGCGCACATCGGTCACGTTGACCGTGAGCACGCGTTCGATCGGGCGCGGCCACTTGAAATTGGGGCCTGGCGTCATCAGCCGGTTGAACTCGCCGAAGCGCAGCACGACACCGCGCTGACGCTCGTCGATCATCTGCCAGGAATCGAACACCAGCCAGATCAGCGCGAGCGCAGGAATCCACAGCAACGGACCGAAGCCGCCGCCGGCCCGCTTGCCGCCGGAGCCACCACTGCTGCCGCCGCCGAATACGCGGCCGAGGCTGTCCTTGAGCTTCTGGACGAACGCTTCGACATCGTCATTCGGATTCCCAGAGGGCTTCCAAGGTTCTTTTCCGCCCTTTCCGGGCTCATTCCAGGCCATTCGAATCTCCAACGATTGTTCTGTAAGTGGCGCCAGCCGATGGCAGGCGGTGCGCCGGGAACGACGTGCAATCGAATCGCACGGTCATCCGGTGAGTATGCCGGGAAGTGGGCCAGGCCACATGGACCAGAACCCAGGATTCTAGAAACCCTCGTCCCCGGCGGCAAGCAAAAGCGGTTTCAACGGGCCGCCATCGACGCTGGCCGCCAGCTTCCGGGCGGCGGCATCGGGCAGATCGATATGCAGATGCCAGCCGTTCTCGTTGCTGGCTTCCTCGCTGACGGCGCCCAATTCATGCAGCCGGGCGCGCAAGCGCGCCTGACCGGGGCCGAGGTCGAGCTCGCCGTGCACCCGGCCGGCGCTGAAATAGTCTGCCAGTGCTTCGCGCAGCAGCGGCAGTCCGGCGCCGGTCAGGGCTGAAACCCAAACGGTATCGGGACGATCATCGCCGCAGCGATCGCGTCGCGGCTGGGCGCCCTCGATGCGGTCGAGCTTGTTGTAGACCCGCAGTTGCGGGAGGTCGCCTGCGCCGATCTCGGCCAGCACCGCGTTGACCTGTTCAACTCGCTCCTCGCGCGCCGGGTCGGCCGCATCGACCACATGCAGCAGCAGATCGGCATCGCGGGCCTCGACCAGCGTGGAGCGAAATGCCGCGACCAGCTCGTGCGGCAGATCGCGCACGAAACCGACGGTGTCCGACAACATCAGCGGGCCGCAGCCCAGCCCATCGACGCGCCGCACGGTCGGATCCAGCGTGGCGAACAGTTTGTCGTCGGCATACACCTGGGCTTCGGCCAAGGCATTGAACAGGGTGGATTTCCCGGCATTGGTGTAACCCACCAGCGCCACCCGCGGGTTGGCGTTACGAACCCGGGCACGACGCATCTGAGTGTGCTGGACATCCACCTTTTCGAGCCGTTTCTGAAGCGACAGGACGCGCTTGGCCAACAGCCGGCGGTCGGTTTCCAGCTGGGTTTCGCCCGGCCCGCGCAGACCGATCGAGCCGCCGCGCTGGCGCTCAAGGTGAGTCCAGCCGCGCACCAGCCGGGTGGACATATGCTTGAGCTGGGCCAGCTCGACCTGGAGTTTGCCTTCGTGCGAACGGGCGCGCAGCGCGAAGATATCCAGAATCAGGCCGGTCCGGTCGACCACGCGGCGACCGAGCGCCTTTTCCAGATTGCGTTCCTGAACCGGCGACAGCGGGTGATTGACCAGCACCAGGTCGGCGTCGACCAAAGCGCACAGATCGAGCGCCTCGGTCAGCTTGCCGCTGCCGATCAGGGTGGCGGGGTTTGGGCGGGCCAGACTGGCCTCCAGCGTACCCACCACGGTGGCGCCTGCCGAACGTGCCAGCTCGGCGAATTCGGAAAGGGCTTCCGGGTCGTGGCTGGCGCGGGCCGGCCAGGGCTGAATCAGCAGCGCGCGCTCGCCACCTCGGGATCGTTCGAACACGGTCGGTTCAGTCCTCCGCTTCGGGCGCGTCGCCGTCGCCGTTGTCCTGCACCAGCGGGCCAGCCGGCCCGATGCGCACGTTGCGGGCCGGAACCACGGTGGAAATCGCGTGCTTGTAGACCATCTGACTCACGGTGTTGCGCAGCAGCACGACGAATTGATCGAAACTTTCTATGGTGCCTTGCAGCTTGATTCCATTGACCAGATAGACGGACACGGGCACGCGCTCGCGACGCAATGCGTTCAGGAAGGGATCCTGGAGGGATTGTCCCTTGGACATGGGGGTGGACTCCGTTCTTGTTGTGGCGCACCAACCCGGTGCGGGGTACGGCCAATGGGTCCTGGCCGGAAAGACATCCATCTTACACGTGGCAGCCGTGAGGGGGAGGTCAGCGCACGGATTAGTGAAGCCGGCGAAGCGGCCGGTCAGGCGCGGTTTATTCGGACACCGAGCGGGGCGGCGCGCTCGCCATAAAATCCTCAAGCGCACGCTCGAGCGCGCCGCGATCGCGCCGTGGATCCAGCCAGCGCGCATCAGTCACGCCCCTGAGCCAGGTCAGCTGCCGCTTCGCCAGTTGCCGGGTGGCCGCGATCGCCTGGTCGCGAAACGCTGCGGCGTCGATCCGGCCGTCCAGGTGCAACCAGGCCTGGCGATAGCCGACGGCCCGCAGGGCGGGCAATTCGGGGTGAATCTGTGAATCGGAACGCAATCGTGCCACTTCGTCGAGAAAGCCCTGGCTGAGCATGGTGTCGAACCGAGCAGCGATGCGGGCATGCAGTTCGCCTCGCGATTGCGGTGCGAGCGCCAGCTTCAGAACCCGGAACGGGAACCGGTGAGCGGCAGTGCGCTGCTGCCAATCGCTGATTGCCCGGCCGCTGACTCGCCAGACCTCCAGTGCGCGGGTGATCCGCTGCCGGTCGCCGGGTTCGATCCGCAGCGCGGCACGTGGGTCGACGCGTGCCAGCTCTTCGTGCAGCGCCGGCCAGCCGCGCGTCTGGGCCTCGTCGGCCAGCGCCGCACGCACTTCGGGCGAAGCCTCCGGCATCCGCGAAAGACCGCGCAACAACGCATGAAAGTACAGCCCGGTGCCACCAACCAGCAGCGGCAATCGGCCCTCGGCCTGAAACGACCGCAGCGCAATCAGCGCATCGCGGGCGAAGTCGGCGGCGGAATAGGTCTCCCACGGTTCGCGCAGATCGATCAGGCGATGCGGCACGCGCGCCTGTTCGGCGGCGTCCGGCTTGGCGCTGCCGATATCCATGCGCCGATAGACCTGCGCCGAATCGACGCTGACGATGCCGCCGCCCAAACGCTCCGCCCACTCCATCGCCAGCGCCGACTTGCCCGACGCGGTCGGGCCCAGCAGCGCGATGGCCAGCGGTCGATCATCGATGGCGGGAATTTCAGCGTGTTGGCTCACGCCGCGAAGCTTATCGGCTTTGTCGCGGCCGCGGGTTGGCGCTAAAGTCGAGGGCATGGCCGCATGGCCCCGGCACACGAGGAGTCGCACGATGCCCGACTGGAAGCGATATGGGTTTCTGATCGTCTTTGTGGTGCCCGCCCTGATGCCGGCGGCGGCCTGGCTGGGGCAGGTCACCGGCTGGGAGGATGCGTCCGCCTGGTTCCCGCTGCTGTTTCTGTTCGGCCTGTTGCCGCTGGCCGACTACGCGCTGGGCCACGACCCGGACAATCCGGCGCCGGCGCTCGGCCCGAACCTGGATCAGGACCGCTGGTTTCGCGCGCTCACCCTGGCCACCGTGCCGGTACAGTTCGGCGTCCTGGCCTGGTCGGGCTGGCACTTCGTGCATGCCGGTTTCGACCTGGTCGGCATGGCCGGCTGGCTGCTGTCGCAGGGTGTTGTCGGCGGTGTGCTGGCGATCAACACGGCACACGAACTGATTCACAAGGACGCCCGACTCGAGCGCGCCGCCGGTGGCCTGCTGCTGACGAGCGTGGGTTATCAGGGTTTCAAGGTGGAACACCTGCGCGGTCATCACGTCCACGTTTCGACCCCGGCCGATGCCTCGAGCGCGCCGTTCGGTATGAGCCTGTGGCGGTTCCTGCCGCGCGCTCTGCTGCGCAATACATGCAACGCCTGGAGCCTGGAAGCCCAGCGACTGGCCCGGCGCGAGCTGCCCTGGTGGCACTGGCGCAACGAGTTGATCGGCTGGACCGCGCTCTGGCTGGTCTGGGCCGCCGTCTTGGCGCTCTGGCTGGGACCGGTCGGCCTGGGCTTTTTTGTTGCTCAGGGCGTGTTCGCCGCCGGCTCGCTGGAGATCATCAATTACGTCGAGCACTACGGCCTTGAGCGTCGCCAGCTGGCCGACGGCCGCTACGAAAAACCAAACCACCTGCACAGCTGGAATTCCGACTACGCGCTGTCCAACCTGCTGCTGTTCCATCTCCAGCGCCATTCCGACCACCACGAAACCCCGAAGCGTCGCTACCAGAACCTGCTGCACCACGTCGACAGCCCGCAGTTACCCGGTGGCTACGCGGCGATGTTCGTGCTGGCCCTGGTGCCGGCGCTGTGGTTCCGGGTGATCGACCCGCGCGTGCGGGCATTCCGGGCCGGCGCGGGCTGAGGTGACACGTCTGGTCAATTTAGTCGGCCTTGCGCTCTTCGTCGCGGGCGGATACGGCCTGATCAAGGGGTACGATCAGCCATCGGTACTGCAGTCGCTGTGCGCGGGCCTGTGCCTGCTGAGCGTTCCCGGAGACTATGCGCTCTCGGTGACCCGTGCGCTGGGCTGGAGCATCATCGCCGCCGCCTTGCTGGCTATGGCCTGGTATCCCTTGGACTGGGCCACGCTGATCCTGTTCATTGCCGTCGCCGCAGGAATGCATCTTGCCGGTTTGAGCCCAGACGGATCCGGCGACGGCGGGTCGGGCGGCGATTGCGGCGACTGAGAGCGCAATCGGTTATCCACACAGCCTGTGGACAACTCGGGGGGAGCGCCTGTGGAGAACTCGCTCAAGGCCGCGCCAGGCATGGCGATCAGCGGGTGTGACCAGCATGTGACCAGCCGCTGAACCGTGCTCAGTCGTCGTCCGGCCAGCGCGGCGCGGCCGGTGCGCCACGCGGTTTTGCAGCGGGCTGCGCGGCGACCGCCGCCCACACCTTGAGCGCATCCACGGTCGCAGCGACATCGTGAACACGGACGATGCCGGCCCCGCGCTGCACCGCGATCAGCGCCGCCGCGACCGACCCGGAAACCCGCTCAGCGGGGGTTTCGCGCCCGGTGAGCTCGCCGATGCTGCGCTTGCGCGACAGCCCGGCCAGCACCGGAACGCCCAGCTCGGTGAACTGTTGGAGCGCGGCCAGCAGCGCCAGATTGTGCTCCAGGCGCTTGCCGAAGCCGAAACCGGGGTCGATGACGATGCGCTTCTTGTCGATGCCGGCCATCTCGCAGGCGAAGATGCGCTGGGCAAGAAAGCCGTGAACATCGGCAACCACATCGTCATAGGCTGGCGCCGACTGCATGGTCCGCGGCTCGCCCAGCATGTGCATCAGCACCACCGGCACACCCAGCGCAGCGGCGGCATCCAACGCACCCTCGGCGCGCAGCGCCGCGACATCGTTGATCATCCCCGCGCCGGCCTGTACGGCCGCGCGCATCACTTCGGGCTTGCTGGTGTCGATGGAAATCGGCACCGTGGTCTGGCCGGCCAACGCCTGGATGACCGGGATGACCCGCGCCAGTTCATCGGCCAGGGCCACCGGCTCGGCCCCCGGCCGCGTCGACTCGCCGCCGATGTCGAGCGCATCGGCGCCTTCGGCGACCAGCCTCAGCCCGTGAGCGACCGCCGCCTCGACGCCGGCATGCTGGCCACCATCGGAAAACGAGTCGGGCGTGACGTTGACCACACCCATGACCCGCGCACGATCCAGCCGCAGTTCACGGCCGGCGCAATCGAGGGCGGGTGTGGTATCGAACATGGCTCAGACCGGCTCGGGGCTCAAGGGGTGAACTCGCACAAACCATGGCGCAGCGAAGCATGCGCGTGCGCTCAAGGAAGTAACGCGAACCGGGAAGAGCCGGACAGCTGCCGGCTCCACCCAGAGGAGGCTCAGGCCTGCGGCGCCGGGCCGCCGATGCCGCCAGCGGCAGGCTTACCCTTGCCGCCACCCGCACCGGCGTCCGGCGGCGAGGCATCGCCCGCCTTCACCCAATCGGTGGGCGGCGGCGGCTCGCGGCCTTCCATGATGGCGTCGATCTGCCGTGCGTCGATGGTCTCGTACTGCAGCAGGGTCTGCGCCATCACGTGCAGCTTGTCGATATTTTCGGTCAGCAGCTCCTTCGACCGTGCATAGGCCTTGTCGAGGATGCTGCGCACCACTTCATCGATGCGCCGGGCAGTCTCGTCCGACACATTCTTGTGCTGGGTGACCGAGCGGCCGAGAAAGACCTCGTCCTCCTCTTCGCCGTAGGAAACCGGACCCAACTCGTCCGACAGGCCCCACTTGGTCGCCATGTTGCGGGCCATCTTGGTAGCCCGCTCGATGTCGTTGCTGGCGCCGGTGGTGACCTTGTCGGCGCCGAAGATCAGCTCCTCGGCCACGCGCCCGCCGTACAGCGAGCACAGCTGGGACTGGATGGCGATCTTGTTGAAACTGTACTTGTCGCCCTCGGGCAGGTACATGGTCACGCCCAGTGCGCGGCCACGGGGAATGATGGTGACCTTGTAGACCGGATCGTGCTCGGGCACCAGACGGCCGATGATCGCGTGTCCGGCCTCGTGGTAGGCGGTGAGCTTCTTCTCGTCTTCGCTCATCGCCATCGAGCGGCGCTCGGTGCCCATCAGGATCTTGTCGCGGGCGCGATCGAAATGCTCCATGCGCACCTCGCGGCCGTTCTCCCGGGCAGCGAACAGGGCCGCCTCGTTGACCAGATTGGCCAGATCGGCACCGCTGAATCCCGGTGTGCCGCGCGCGATCACCATCGGCTCGACATCGGTGGCCAGCGGGACACGACGCATGTGAACCTTCAGGATCTGCTCGCGACCCCGCACGTCCGGCAGGCCGACCACCACCTGCCGGTCGAAACGGCCCGGACGCAGCAGCGCCGGGTCGAGCACATCCGGGCGGTTGGTCGCCGCGATCACGATCACCCCTTCGGTGCCCTCGAAGCCGTCCATCTCGACCAGCAGGGCGTTCAAGGTCTGCTCGCGCTCGTCGTGACCGCCGCCCAGGCCGGCGCCACGGTGGCGACCGACCGCGTCGATCTCATCGATGAAGATGATGCACGGCGAATGCTTCTTGGCCTGCTCGAACATATCGCGCACGCGGCTGGCGCCGACGCCGACGAACATCTCGACGAAATCGGAGCCGGAAATCGAGAAGAACGGCACCTTGGCCTCGCCGGCGATGGCGCGAGCCAGAAGCGTCTTGCCGGTGCCCGGCGGCCCGACCATCAGCACGCCGCGCGGGATCTTGCCGCCCAGCTTCTGGAACTTGCCCGGATCGCGCAGGAATTCGACCAGCTCGGCCACTTCTTCCTTGGCCTCGTCGCAGCCGGCAACATCCGAAAAGTTGACCTTGACCTGATCCTCGCCCTGCATCTTGGCCCGCGAGCGGCCGAAGCTCATCGCGCCGCGTCCGCCGCCGCCAGACTGCAACTGACGCATGAAGAAGATGAAGATGCCGATGAACAGCACGTAGGGCAGCAGGTACAGCAGAATGCTGGTCAGGCTCATGCCTTCCGGCGGAACCTGTTCGATCTGCACACCGTAGTTGATCAGGTCATCGACCAGCTTGGCATCGCGCGGGTTGTTGGTGACAAACGCGGTGCCGTCCTTTCGCACGCCGCGAATGGTGATGCCATCGGACTCGATCTTCACCCGTTCGACCGCGTTGTCGCGCACCTGCTGGATGAATTGGTCGTAAAGCAGCGTATCGGTGGTCGCGCCGCGCTGCGAAAAACTCTGGAAGACCGTCATCAATACGACAGCGACGATGATCCAGAGCAGTAGATTCTTGGCCAATTCGTTCATCGGATTCCTCAGCAACCGCCTCCAGCGGGGTCAATTATCGAAGCCGCCGCTTCAGGCGCGCTTGCCGGTGGCCAGCGCATATACCTCGGGCGAGCGGCTGCGCGAGGCTTTGGGTTTGCGGACCGTCACCTTTTGATATCGGCGGCGAAGGTCACGAACATAATCGTCGAATCCGGGACTCATGAACAACTTGGTCAGGAATGCCCCACCCGGCTTGAGCCATTCCTGCGCGAAGTCACGGGCCAGCTCGGCCAGATGCATCGCTCGCGGATTATCCACCGCAGCCACACCACTGATATTGGGCGCCATGTCGGAAAGCACAAGGTCGACCCGACTACCCATCAATACCGCCTCCAAGCGTGACAGTGCCTCTTGTTCCCTGAAGTCTCCGTGAAGGAACTCGACGCCGGCCAGCGATGGCATTTCCAGGATATCCAGCGCGATCACCCGGCCGGTCTGGCCCAGGCGCTGGCGGACCAGCTGTGACCAGCCGCCGGGCGCCGCGCCGAGATCGACCACGACCATGTCCGGCTTGAGCAGGTGGTCGCGATCGAAGATTTCATCGAGCTTGAACGCCGCGCGCGAGCGCAAGCCCTCGGACTGGGCACGCTTGACGAACGGGTCGCTGAAATGCTCTTTCAACCAGCGCTGACTGCTCTTGCTGCGGGCCACGAACGCTCATCCAGATAAAGCCACATGATACCCTTATCGACCACCCCTGCCCTGATCGAAACGCCTGAATGGCCAAATCCACTGCCCTTTCGCCCAGCCAGAAACGCTATCTGCGCGGGCTTGCCCATTCGCTCAAGCCGATCATCATGGTCGGTGGCAAGGGAGTCAGCGACCCGGTCATCGCCGAACTCGAGCTGGCACTCGATCACCACGAGCTGCTCAAGGCAAAACTGGCCGCCGGCGATCGCGACGAGCGCGATCAATGGATCGCCGCACTGACCGAGCGCACCGGTGCCGCCCTGGTCCAGCAGATCGGCAACACGGCAGTGCTCTACCGCCAGAGCCGCGACAAGGCACGCATCGTTCTGCCACGCTGATGCAGCTGACCGAAGACCGGCCCGAGACCCGATACGTGCTGCGTGCCGTGGCCGAAGCGGGGATCACCATCAACGACCGGACCTACGCGCACAGTCTCATCGTCAGCCCCGATCAGCTGATCGAGGACTGGCTCCACGGCGCCGATCTGCAGGCGTCCGACCTGGAACCGGCCCTGGCACTCAATCCGGAGCTGATCCTGCTCGGCACCGGGACACGCCAGCGGATGCCCGCTCCCGCCGTGCTTGCCGCCTGCCTGACCCGAGGGGTCGGCATCGAAGCCATGGACAATGCCGCGGCGGGACGCACGTTCAACGTGCTGGCCGGAGAGAATCGCCGGGTGGTGGCCGCCTTCATGCTGCCTGGCTGAACTTGCTGGTCCCCGGTTACTGACCCTTCCAATCGGCGATCCGCCAGAGATAGAAGCTGGCGCAGGTCCGGTACGGCCCCCAGCATTCGCCGCGTGCAGCCAATGCCTTGGGCGTCGGAGCAAGCTTGCCGCCATCGACCCGCCGGGCGCCATTGCGGATACCCAGGTCGTCGACCGGCAGCAGATCCGGACGCCCCAGCCGGAACATCAGCAGCATTTCGACCGTCCAGCGACCGATTCCCCGGACTTGGGTGAGCGTCGCGATGATCTCCTCGTTGTCCATCAGCGACAGACGCCTGGCATCCGGAAGCCCGCCCTCAGCGGCGTGTCGACACAGATCGCGCAGCGCCCGCTGCTTGTTGCCCGATACTCCGCAGGCGCGCAGGGTCGGTTCATCGACCCGTGACAGCGACCCGGCATCGAGCACCTTGCTGCCCACGGCCGATTCGAGCCTGCCGACGATGGTCGCCGCCGCCTTGCCGGACAGCTGCTGGTGAAGGATCGAACGGGCCAGCGCGTCGGTGAGGACAAACGAGCGGCGCCAGCGCGGATCGGGCGCCAGCGGGCCAATCCGGTCGATCCATCGGCGGAGCGCCGGATCCTCTCGACGCAAATGGATGCGAGCCGCCTGAATATCGAAGCCACGGGCAAAACGCGGCATGAGGACGATGGCTCCGGACTGGGATCGCCCCGCCGATACCGACGGGGCGATCGGTTCAATGAATGCCGGTCGCGCTCAGGCGCCCTTGCCCAGCTTGGCGAAAACAAAGCCAAGGACCGCACCGAAGATGATGTGCAGGACCAGCGTCATCACCGGAGCCATCATTCCCATGCTCATCGCGAACAGGCCGCTGCCCATCATCGGCATCATCAGCAGCATCATCACCAGCCAGCCCAGCACACCCAGCACGATGCCCTTGGCGACCAGACTGCCGCCGGGCAGCACGCCGCGCAGCAGCGCAAAGCCGATGCCGTATCCGACGCCGCCGATGATGAAATGACCCATCCAGCCCATCGCCGCATCGCCGCCCATCTTCATCGACAGCATGGCAATGATGTCCAGCTCAGGCATCACCCCCATCATGCCCTTGACCATCATCAACCCGGACAAAACTGCCGTCGCTACCAAGCCAGCGATCAAGCCCCACAGGTACTGATTCATGATTTCTCTCCCGTTGTATGCTTTTGCTGTAGGCGCCCGCCGCCGGAGGCCGCAGGCGGCGCCCCAGGTTGCATTGCCCGGAGCGCGCACCGATGCTAGCACTTGGGTGACCTGCCGACAGCCGGTGTCGATTGCCTGATCGGGCTGCGCCGGGGTAATTACGGCTCGCGGCGCGGCATCCGAACTCAACCCGGCCGGCGAGCGAACTCCCGACGAACCCGGATTACCGGGGCTCCAGCCACGCCGCAGCAGCGAGGGCAAGCCAGCCCAACATCAGCAGAATCCCGCCGACCGGCGCCCAGGCCGTCGGCGTTGTGAATGCCACGGCGGCGATCAGGCTCCCGCAAAACAGCGCCAGCCCGATCAGCAACAGAGTCAGAGCAATGGCAACCGGTACACGTGCGCCGAATCGGGCCCACCCCTGCAGCGCCAGCCCGTGCCCAAACAGCATCAACGCAGCCAGACCCAGCCGCACTGCATCCTGACTTTCAACGCCGTGACTGGCATAGGCGCCCAGCCCAACCGCGACACCACAGGCCAGTGCCCCGGCTGTGGCAAACGCGCGCGGCGCCAGTGGGACTCGCATCGATGCGCGATTCACGATTCGACGCTCTCCCATGGAAACTCCTTTCCTCCAATCGCCGAATCGCAGCGCGAGGCTCACGACTCCGGGGTCAGGAAATCCTCGGTTTCGCGGCGAAGACTGGCCAGCTTGAACGCCGGCAGCTTGAACAGCCAGCCATCAAGCCTGGCGTCGAGCGCCTGGGCCTCGGCGCGGCTGGCCGCGACACGCGCAGCGACGTCGAGAGACGAGGGCGAAACGGCATCAGCGTCATCGGTCGCGACCGCCGGTTCAGCCGGCACATCGTCGGTATCGCCCGATCGGGCCGAAGTTCCTGCCGCCGCTGCTGCGTCGCCCGCCGGTTCGGGCCACTCGGGTTGGTCGCTTACCTCATCGGCGCTTCCGGCCCCCGGCGCCGGCTCTTGGGCGGCGGCCAGGGCGCGCTGATCCTTGCGCCATTCCATGGTGTGATGCTCCAGCGCCAGCGACTCGTCGAAATCCACATCGATCGCCGCCCAGGGCATCACTCCGGGCTGCACTTGCCCGGCGTCATCCGGCCACAGGCGCAGAGCGATCCGCACACCGTCGCGGCGGATGAAGGTGGCGACCCGCTCCGGCGCGTCTTCCGGCGCCTCGGCGCGCTTCACGTCTTCCAGCCGAAGGCCATCGAGGAATCCGGCGGCGCCGGCCAATGCGGTCTGATTCGCCTGCCGTCCGTCCGCAAGCGGCTGCAACGTCCACACGTCCTGGTCTGAGGCCTCGCTGCGCGACAGTTGCAGGGTCTCGCCATCGGGTTGTTCGAGGCTGAGCGACGCCAGCTCGCTGTCGGAGACCGACAGCAGGCTGCGCGACAACCATCGCGCCGGATTGCGCTCGACCGCCAGATCGGTATCGGTCAGCCAGCTTTGCGCCTGACCGGGCGTTCGCACGAAACTGCCCCGGCCATTGGGGTTGTTCAGGCCGATGATCAGCGAAGTGCTCGCGTCCGGCCAATTCAGGTCCAGACGCACACCCTTGCCGGCAGGCTCGCCCACATCCTCTACGCCCAACTGACTGTAGTTGCGCGAAAGCGCGGTTTTCGCCTCCAGCTTGCGCGCCTGCGATAGTCCGACCAGAAAGCCGCGAAGCTGGCCGACATCGGCTGGCCAATCGTCGCGCTCGGCGACCACCCACCCGGATTCGCTGCGGACCAGTGTGACCAGCGTTTCGGCGCCGGGTCCGGTTATCCGCAGCCGCTGGATCGAGTCCAGACCTTCTGCCAACGATGGGACCAGCAACGCCCGTCGTTCGCCATCCGATTCGTGGCGCGAAGACCCGTTCAGCCAAATGGCCCAGCTCACCACGATTGCGGCGGCGACAGCCAGCACCAAAAGCGTCCTGCGATTCACGGCTCAGCCCTCCTCCCGGACGGCACGACGTCGCTGTCTGACCCGCCAGAGCGCGAATCCAGCCGCAAACAGACTGACCAACAGCGGCATCAACAGAATATTGATCAGTTTCAGTCGGGTTCCCAGCGCCTGTATTTCGGAGTCCAGCGTCGCGCGAACCTGGCGCAACTCGCCGCGAATCTTCAGCCGCTGGGCCTCGAATCGGTCCAGTTCAGCCTGTTGGGCCGGCGACAGACTCAGCAAACCGGTTTCGCCCGATTGGCTTTGCAGTTCAGTGAGACGACGCTCGGTTTCCAGCAGCTCGGCCTGCAGTTCGCGTTCCTTGACCCGGAACCGGTCGTCGGCACGCCGCTTGAGCGCTTCCACGGTTTCGAACGGCCGCGCCGCAATGGCCCGGGTGCGAACTTGGATCAGGTCGCTGCTGCCGACCAGATTGTCGGCGGCATTGATCACGAAATCGCCATTGTTGGCGAATGGGTTGACCAGTCGCTGGCCAAAAAAGCCCTGCACCTGGACCCACAGGCGATCGACCAGCAGGTCGGTATCGGCGACCACGATGATGTTGACCTCGCCGGTGCTGGCCGCGAGATGCTTCTCTCCGTCACGGTCGGGGAATGCGCTTGGCACATCGCTGCCGGTCAGTCGCGCAGCCAGGACGTAGCGGTCGCCGGTCGGAGCGAAGTTCTCAAGCAAAGTCGCCGGATCGGGCAGGATGCGGACCTCTTCGGTGCCGACCAGCATGGCGTTGCTGGAGCTTTGCAGCAGGGCTTCCATTCTCAGCGCGGCATCGTCGGCCAGCTCGAACCTGCCCACAGTTGAGAAGTTGAGCGCGGCCATATCCGACGACACCACGTCGTCCTGGTTCATGTCGCCCTTGCCCAGGCCGATGATCGCCGGGTGGCGCACCGGGGGCTCGGATGGATCGGGCTGGACCGGAAGCGCAAGCTGTGCGTCGAGCACCACGCGGTCCGGATCGAATCGCAAGCCCCAGGCGGAAAACAGCGGCTCCAGCGTGGACGCACGCGATGCCATGATGCCGTCGAAGGTGTTGTTGCCGGCACTGTTATCGGCCTCGGCATGCGGGTCGACGAAAGCCAGCATCCGGCCGCCGCGAAGCACGAACTGATCGATTGCGTAAAGGGTTTCCGTGGCCAGATCCTTGGGATGAATCAACAGCAGAAGATCGACATCGTCGGCAATCGAATTCACCGGAGCCTGCAGGCGACGCAGCTCGAACAGTTGCCGCAATTCGCCGTCGATCACCCAGCCCTCGCTGCTGCGCCCGGTCGAGGGATCGAACGAGGGTCCGCTGCTGAGGCCCGAAATCACCCCGACCACCGGGCGTTTGGGTTCGCTGAGCGTGGAGATCAATTTGGCCAGGTCGTACTCCAGGAAGGCCTCCTTGTCCGGCTGGAAGAACGGGATGATGGTCTGACCATCCGTGGAGTTGGTGCCGGCCAGCCCGAAGAACAGCGATTGCCCGCCGACGCCGACAGGCACCGCGCGCAGCCCGAACGCGGCAGCGCGATCCTCGGCCTCGGTGAACGGCTGCGGGTCGATCACTTCCAGCCGCAGCATGCCGTTGGAGCGGACCACCATTTCTTCGATCAGCTCGCGCACGCGCGTCGCATAGGCGCGCAGCTGCGGCAGATCGCGCACCGCCTCGTCGGAGAAAAAGAAGTACAGGTTGATCGGTTCCTCGATCTTGCCGATCAGCGAGATCGTGCCGTCGGTGAGGGTGTAGAGCTTGTTCTCGGTGAGATCGACCCGTGCGCCGCGAAACAGCGCCCCGCTGATCGCCACGGCAGCCAGAAACAGGATCGCGATGACGATCAATGTCGATCCGGTCAGCACACGCTGTTGCATTCGTTTCATGACAGGACTGCGCTCAATCTGCTTTCTTCAATTCCAGGACCACGGCACAGGCCGCCAGCCAGGCCAGGATGGTGAGGACGAAGAACAGGATGTTGCGCACGTCCAGCACGCCCTTGGCAATGGCGGAAAAATGGGTGAGGAAGCTCAGCTGGGCCACGGCATCGACCAGACCCTGCGGCGCCCAGCCGGAAAACGCGTTCAGCACCAGCGGAAAGCCGGCGAGCATCAGCAGGAAGCAGACCAGCACCGTGATGATGAAGGCGACCACCTGGTTGCGCGTGACCGCCGACAGGCAGATGCCGACCGACAGGAACGCTCCGGCCATCAACCAGCTGCCCAGGTAGCTGGCCACGATGACGCCGTTGTCCGGGTTGCCGAGGTAGTTGACCGTCACCCAGATCGGAAAGGTGAGCAGCAGCGCGATGCCGACGAACACCCAGGCGGCGAGAAACTTGCCGATCACCGCCTGCGGCAGGGTGATCGGCAGGGTCAACAGCAGCTCGATGGTGCCGACCTTGCGCTCCTCCGACCACAGCCGCATGGCCACAGCGGGCACCAGAAACAGGTAGAGCCAGGGGTGAAAACTGAAGAACGGCTGCAGGTCGGCCTGACCGCGCTCGTAGAAACCGCCCAGGTAGAAGGTCAACGCGCCGGCCAGAGCCAGAAAGATCACGATGAAGACATAGGCCACCGGGGTGGCGAAATAGCTGGCCAGCTCGCGACGAAAAACCGCATTGACCGGACTCATGCCGCCTGCTCCTGCCGGGTGGTGATGGCGCGGAAGACTTCGTCCATCCGGCCGCGCTCGACCTGCAATTCCGAGAACGCCAGATTGCGCGCCCGCAGGCGTTCGGCAACCGGCTCGGCGAGCGGCTGACCGCTGGCAGGAAAGGCAAACACCCGGCCCGAACGCGCGTCGACCTCGACGCCGGCCACGCCGGACATGCCCTCCAGCGCCGCGCGCACTGCGATGCTGTCGCCCGGCTTGAGCGACACCGCGCCGTGGTAGCGCGAGCGCTGCTCCAGCGCGTCGGGTGTCTCGTCGGCCAGCACACGGCCCTGGGCGATGATGATCGCCCGCGTACAGACCGCCTGGACTTCCTCAAGGATATGGGTGGAGATGATGATCGTGCGCTGTCGCGACATTTCACGGATCAGTTCGCGAACCTGATGCTTCTGGTTCGGATCCAGACCGTCGGTCGGCTCGTCGAGCACCAGCGCCGGCGGATCGTGCAGGATTGCAGCCGCCAGGCCGAGCCTGCGCCGGAAGCCCTTGGACAGAGTGTCGACCTGCTGGTGCATCACCGCATGCAGGTCGAGCCGGGACACCACGGCGGACAGCCGGCTGCGCCGCAGATCGCCACGCAGGTCGCGAACGTTGGCGACGAAGTCGAGAAAGCCGGCAACGTTCATTTCGCCATAGCTGGGCGCGCCCTCGGGCAGATAACCCAGCGAACGGCGCGCGGCCAGCGGGTCGGTCAGCACATCATGACCGCACACGCTGGCTCCGCCCGCGGTTGGAGTGAGAAAACCGGCGATCATCTTCATCGTGGTCGACTTCCCGGCGCCGTTGGGGCCAAGAAAACCGAGCACCTCGCCCGGTTCCACCGTGAAACTCACGCCGTCCACGGCGATCTTGTCGCCGTATCGCTTGGATAAAGATCGCGTCTGAATCATGGGTTTCGATCAGCCTTGAGTCGATCGGCACCGGCGGCCGTGCTGCGGGCCGCGCGCGCCTCGTGCCGATCTAGGGCTGAAGGACGGAAATTCAAGAGTCCTTCGAGGCGCGCAATCCAGTTGGACGCCCAGCTCAACGCTGGGTCGAGTCAGTGGCAGCCGCCTCCGTGGACTTAATCGGCCAATAGACGTTGAACTCGCTGTCTTCGGGCTGGGTGGTCTCGATGTCCTGCAGATATTCCTCGAAGGCACGATCCTGCACTTCTTCGCCGCGGGTCTCGGCCCAGGCGCGCAGTTGGTCTCGCTTGACCGGCAGGCCGGCCGGATGGCCCTTGTACGACGTCTTCAGCGCCCGGCCCTCGTAGCTGCGGCCCACCTGGACCTCGCCTTCGAGCTTGATCGTCTCCGGGTCGATCGGCTCGACCGCCGGCAGGTCCTCGGCGCCGAAGGTATCGGGCTCCTCCTCCGGCTCGCCCGACTCGTCGCTCGCCTGTGCATCGTCATCGGACGGCAGTTCGTCCTCCTGAGGCTCATCTTCTTCGGACTCCTGAACCGGCCACGGCCACTCGCCGCCACGCCGGCGAACCGGTTGCTGGATATCGAACTCGTAGCTGTCCGAACCAAAATTGGTGGTCACCAGCCGGAACGGGCCGGCGGCAACCAGATCGTTCTTTTCCATCACCTGCTTGATCCACTTGAGCTGGGTGGTGGTGGCATTCTCGACGGCAGTGATGTTGCGCTCCGACTTGGTTTCCATGAACAGAATGTTCTGAGCCGGAACCTCGACGGTACGGACCACCACATCGGTGTAATCGAAATTCGGGATGGTCGCCAGCAGGGCACCGAGGTTATCCAGGCTCTTGCGGATATCGCGACCGAAGTTGCGCGGCGCGTAGATGCCGGCGAATCGTCCGCGCAGATCCCAGCCGTAGTCGACCGTGTAACGCTGGGTAATCTGCGTGGTGCGAATCTTGCGCTCGATATCGAAGCGCATGCGCTTGTTGTTGCCGAAGCTCTTGTCGTCAATCTGGAAGACGACGCTCGCGGTATCCCCATCGATCTCGCTTTCGACCAGGGTCCAGCTGCCCTCACCGACGTTGCGGAAGAACGAACGGTAGTCGAGCTTGGCGCCTTCGCCAAACTGCGGACCGGAAATGCTGTAGCGGATCCGGGGATCCTGCATGCGCAGCGCGTTCCAGTCGTGGAACCGGGTGAATCCGTTGATGATGTCGTAAACGATGCGCACCGGGCGGTTGGATTCGACCGTGTGCTCGATCCGGCGTTCGGCGGGCAGCAGGATGCCAACCGTCACAAAGACCAGAAACACGATCAGAACGGCTACCACCACTTCAAGAAAACGGGTCATTCAGTGCTCTCCAGCAAAAGTCCATCCCCACGGCCACGGCCGCGGCCAATATGCAATCGTATCAGCACTCGCCACCGTGCTGCACGACTTAGTCTTGTCCAACGAGGTATGAGCCTGAACCCGCCAGCCTGATTCCAACGAGGTATGAGCCTGGAGGGAGGCGTGAGCCGGCGCACCGGGTCGATCATCACAGCCATGGTGATCGACATGAACGAGTCTCAGGTGCGCACG
>JAXMJH010000038.1:0-25999 GCA_034376725.1 Lysobacteraceae bacterium
CTGCCGGCTTCTTGTAGTTCGTCAACAGGCTGGACAGCAGCTCGTCGGGTACCGCGTGCTTGGGATTGCTCATTGTGCCTCCGGGTGTTGTGGCAGTTTCCTGCCGGTGGCCCGTTTACACAAAATCTAGGACACGCCCAAAACAACGGCGTGCCGCCGCCGCCACAAAATCCAACCAGTACGCCAGCCTTGGCCAGTTCGCGCATGGCTGCCTGGGTAACTGATGTGCCAGTGCCCAGCAACACCGTTGTTGTGTTTGCGATCGGTATATTCCAATAAGCCGAGCGCTTGCCCTCATCTGTTACATATTCCACGCGACCACCGTTGACCAGGACCCGGCAGTGTTCGAGGTAGTAGATGTTGGCTCGCTTGCTGTGCAATACCGACTTGAGATCCGATGGGCTCAGAGCGTCCATGTCTGTCGTCTCCGCGTCTGGCTATTACCGGTGAGTGGCGGCCCTTGCGGATCAAACATAACACCGCGCAAGGGCGCCGAAAGCACATTTCGGGTCGGGTCGCGCCTGAGCGGTCGCGGTCTGGTCGGAGTCGGGCAATTCAACTCTGCCTTTGACGCGAACACGGGTTTGGCCTTTGCCTGTCCGCCCTGGGCGGGGGCGCGGCTTTGACGGTGAATCGGACCGCACCTTCTGCGAAAGCATGACCGTCGCATTTCTGAGACAGCCTGTCTCAGCCCGGCGTTTTTTCCTGACACGTGCTCCAAATGCCTGAATAAACGCCAATTCCTTGTGCGGCAAGGGGTTCGGCGTCGTGGTGGCTGACGGTTGGCAGGGGGATTTGGGGCGGGGTGTCTCACGGATGCGCCACGGGGTTGTTCCGGCAAAGCTGTATTCCCTGAAAAGGCATGTAAAACAATGGTCTATGCGTTGGCATGGGCTTTGCTTGAGGGTGGCTGACACCGCAATTCTGCGCGCGGTGGCATCCGCCGGAGGTGTGCGAGGCAGGTCGTAGGGGGACGGTCTGTCTGGGGAGGGTTTTCCGCACACCCGAGGCTTCACTCAACCTGTTCAGATGATGGGGAACATTATGAAAACCTTACTGAAATATCACCCGGCGTCCGGTAGCTGTTGCAGTGCAACGCCAGCCTCCCGCGCCGGATCGAAACGTGGCGTACTGGCAACCGGGGTATTGATGGCGGCGGTCGCGCTGGCTCTGCCTGGCCTGGCCCAGGCGCAGCAGGGCTGTGGCGGCGCGATTTCGATCGCCACCAATCCCAACACCACGCCGCCCAACCAGATCCCGTTCACCGGCGCTCCCTTGGGCGAGCTGGTGCGGGTCATGCTCACGCCGGCCAAGGGCGCCGGTACGCTGGATCTGACCGTGAGCCAAGTCAACTACGCGCTGGCCTGCGCCGACAACAACGATCTGGTGCCTTGCGCATTCGGCAACGATGGCGCGGCCGGCGGTGGCGCGCCGATCGCCTATGCCGGCAACGTCGGCGGCACCTGTGGCGCGACCGATGGCACGTCCACCGACAACGGCGATGGCACGCTCACCTTCCAGTTCCCGGCGCAGGTGCTGAATGAGGCCGGCTGCACGGTCGAGTTCGACGTGATCGTCAACGACAAGGGCACCGATGCCAGCCCGCTGGTCCTGACCGGAGCGGCGTCCACCAATGGCACCTGCGCTGGTGGTCTCAATGGTGCGGCACGCGGCAGCGTGGCGATCTTCCTTGAGACGGTCCCCGATATCGAGATACTCAAGGAGATCAGCATCGATGGCGGCACCACCTGGTTCGATGCCAACGACGCGGCCAGTGCGCCGGTAGCGGAGGTGGGCAGCGGTGCGCTGTACCGGTTCACCGTCACCAACACGGGTACCGCCAAGCTCAACAACGTCACCGTGGAAGATGCCGAGCTGGGCATCAGCCCGGGTGTCGACATCGGCATGCTGGATGTCGGCGAGTTCGTGGTGCTCACCTCGGGCACCGCGGGCTTCGAGAATCTGGATGTCGATGAGCGCTGCGGCAATGCCGGGCAGTTCACCAATATTGCCTCGGTAGAAGGCACCTCGGCCGACGATGGCACGATGGCCAGCCACAGCGATCCGGCCAACCTGATCTGCGAGCGGACCGACATCGAGATCGTCAAGGAGATCAGCATCGACGGCGGCACCACCTGGTTCGACGCCAATGATGTGGCCGGTGCGCCGGTTGCCCAGGCGCCGAGCGATGCGCTGTATCGGTTCACGGTGCGCAATATCGGCACCACAAACCTGGTCAATGTGACGGTCAGCGATGCCACGCTGGGTATCGTCGACTACTTCGTTGGCAATCTGGCGGTAGGCGGAGAAGTGGTGATCACCGAGGGCGAGATTCCGGCGCTGTTTGTCGAGGATCGTTGCACCACGGCTGGCCAGTTCGCCAATATCGCCACCACCGAGGGCGAGTCGGCAGAAACCGGCGCGATGGTCAGCGACAGCGACCCGGCTCTGCTGGTCTGTCAGGTGCAGGTGGCGGAGATTTGCCGCACACCGGGCTTCTGGGGCACCCATGCCGGTACCGAGAAGCGCAACTCCACCGACCTCACCCAGCTGGCGATCGACGCAGCGGGTGGCTCGCTGTCGATCTGCGGCGCGACCATCGACAACACGCTGGTTCCAGACTACATGTCGGCAGTCGAGGCGATGTGCGTCAGCGTCCAGGGCGATTCACGCTTGCAGCTGACCCGTCAGCTGACCGCGATGGCGCTCAACTGCGTTGTCAGTGGCGGCGGTGCGGATTGCAGCGGCACTTCGGTCGCGTCGTTGTTCCAGGCGGCCAATGAGGCGTGCGAGCTCGGCGTGGCCAACCTGGGCGACTACATCGCCCCGGTCGACTGCTTCAACAACGGTGGTCAGGTCGATAGCGCTACCGGTGAGTGCGTCATCGATCCGGAAAACAACTGCCACGAGCGTGACCTGAGCGAGTCCGACGTGTTCGACGGCGTTTCGCCGCTGCCCGGCCCGGCCGGCAGCTCGAAGGCCTGCAACGCGGCAACCAAGAACAACATCATCGTGCTTCCGTAATTCGGGGCATCGGAAGGGTGGGACACTTCGCTGTCCCGCCCGACTGACCCGACATTCAGCCATCACGCAAGGGCGCCCTCGGGCGCCCTTTTTTTCGGCTCATCACCAGTGATTGCACTCCGCAATCGTGCGCTCTATTGATCCGGCAGGAACTTCCCATCGCGCGAACCTTCGCGAACGGCGATCCCGGTTTACGGCCGAAGCCTGGCTGCGCAAAGCTTCGAGTAGCCCGGATTGCAGCGCAGCGAAAATCCGGGGCCGCCGCACATTCCCGGCCGCGCCAAATCCCGATCCCCCCCGACCGAGCGAAGCGAAGGCGCAGCGGGCGAAAGCCCGCGTAGCCGCGCAGCGGCCGACCGAGCGAAGCGAAGGCGCAGCGTGCGAAAGCCCGCGTAGCCGCGCAGCGGCCGACCGAGCGAAGCGAAGGCGCAGCGGGCGTAGCCGCGCGGGGCCGACCCCGCGTCCATCCCGGCTTACGGGCCTTCGGCCCTAAGGCTACTCGACCCATGTGAGTTCACCGATCGTGCCTGCCGGCTCGCGGCGAGGCGATCAGTCAAGCAACGGTGGAACTGGGACACACGACGGAATTGCAACCCGGTCGGCTACGGCCCGAATGGCCTGTGGCAGCGCGAGGGTGGGCGGAACGACCATCGGCAGGCGCTTCGCTCCGCGCACGCTGGAGCGCATCGCGCATGAGCTGTACGGCTCAGCCGCCGCCGCGCCGGTCCTTCCTGGGCATCGGCGCTTTGCGCCGGTCAAGGACCGGATAGTCGTAGCTCATGCGGTGCCGCTCCAGCAGCCGGTAAAGCTGGGCGCGCGACACGCCCAGGCAGCGCGCCGTGGCCGGGATCTTGCCGCCGCAGGCCAGCAAGGCCCGCTCGATCGCCTGTCTTTCCGCCTGATGCCGTGCCTGGCGCAGCGTCAACGGCGCATCCGGGGGCGGGTTCGTGGCTCGTGTCGATTCCAGATCCAGATCGGCCACGGTGAGCATTTCGCTTTCGCACATCACCAGCGCCTGACGCACCCGGTTGCGCAGCTCGCGGATGTTGCCGGGCCATGCGTGCTGGCGTATCCGGGCCAGCGCGTCCGGCGCCAGTTGATGCGCGCGCAAGCCCAGCTCTTCACCCAGCTCGGCCAGAAAATGCACAGCCAGGTGTTCGATGTCCTCGCCACGGTCGCGCAACGGCGGAGTCTGCACGTGCAGCGCGTTGAGCCGGTAGAAAAGATCCTCGCGGAACCGGCCGGTGCGGCAGGCCTGTTCCAGGTCGATATGGGTGGCGGCGACGATTCTTACGTCGGCGTGGATGGTGTCCACGCTGCCCAGGCGCTCGAAGGTGCCTTCTTCGAGAAAGCGCAGCAGGATGACCTGCATGTCCAGCGCCAGATCGCCGATTTCGTCGAGAAACAGGGTGCCGCCCTCGGCCGCCTCGATGCGCCCGGCATTGCGCCGATAGGCGCCGGTGAACGCGCCCTTCTCGTATCCGAACACTTCGGCCTGAAACAGGGACGCCGGCAGCGCCGCGCAATTGACCGCCACGAACGGCCCGTGAGCCCGCCCGGACTGCTGGTGCAGCAGGTGGGCGACCAGCTCCTTGCCGGTGCCGGTCTCGCCGGTGATCAGCACCGGCGCGGTGGTGGCGGCGGCCTTTTGGATGGTCTTGCGCAGCGCCCGCATCGCCATGCTCTCGCCGATCAGCTTCGGCGGCTCGCTGGCGGACAGGCTGGGCCGCGGTTCCGGGCTGGCAGACTTCATGAAATGCCAGCCGGACAGGGCGGAATTGTTGGGTTGGCGGAAGAAGCCTTCGCCAGACCCGCCTCGCAGGGCAGTGCAATCACCGGGTGTTCCTCAAACAGTGGGGGCTGTTTTGAAACGTGTATCAACTAAGACGCGAATCGACCCTGACAGCGGTCAATATGGCCATGGGAATGCGACTTCGGGCCGCATCACGGATGTCCATCGGCGACCGGCGGTAGCTGGCCAGCGACCAGCGGAATGCCAAACCGGGAGCAGGCGAGGGGCGACAGCCCGGGCGATGAATGGGACAATACGCGCTCCAATTCGCCAGCCCATGCCGCCACGATGCCCACAGCCAACCGCCGCGACCTTGCCAACGCCCTGCGTTTTCTTTCCGCCGATGCCGTCGAGGCCGCCAAGTCGGGGCATCCCGGCATGCCGATGGGCATGGCCGACATCGCCGAGGTGCTCTGGAACGACTACCTCAAGCACAACCCGAACAATCCGAAGTGGTTCGATCGCGACCGCTTCGTGCTGTCCAACGGCCATGGCTCGATGCTGCTGTATTCGCTGCTGCACCTGTCCGGCTACGATCTGCCGATCGAGGAGCTGAAGCGGTTCCGTCAGCTGCATTCGAAGACCGCCGGCCATCCGGAGGCCAGCGAGACGCCCGGCGTGGAGACCACCACCGGACCGCTTGGTCAGGGCCTGGCCAATGCGGTCGGCATGGCGCTGGCGGAAAAGCTGCTGGCCCGGCGCTACAACCGGCCCGAATTCACCCTCATCGACCACACCACCTGGGTGTTCATGGGCGACGGCTGCCTGATGGAGGGGGTTTCCCACGAGGCCGCTTCGCTGGCCGGCACCTGGGGCCTGGGCAAGCTGGTGGCGTTCTGGGACGACAACGGCATCTCCATCGATGGCGAAGTGGAGGGCTGGTTCACCGACGACACGCCGGCGCGGTTCGAGGCCTACGGCTGGCAGGTGATTCGCGCGGTCGACGGCCATGATCCGGCGGAGATCAAGCAGGCCATCGATACCGCGCTGGCCGAAACCGGCCGGCCCACGCTGATCTGCTGCAGGACCACCATCGGCTTCGGTGCGCCCAACAAGCAGGGCACCGAGGCGACCCACGGTGCTCCGCTGGGCGCTGCCGAAGTGGCGGCCGCGCGTGAGCACCTGAACTGGCCGCACGCGCCGTTCGAGGTGCCCGAGGCGATCCGCGATGGCTGGCGGGCCGGCAATTCCGGCCTGGTGCGCGAGGAGCAGTGGCAGCGACTGTTCGACGTCTACGCCCGGCAGTACCCGGCCGAGGCCGCCGAGCTGGACCGCCGCATGCGCGGAGAACTGCCCGACGAATTCGCTACCGTTGCCGAAGCCTTCATTGCCCGGCTGCAGGCCGAAGGCCCGGTGGTGGCCTCGCGCAAGGCCTCGCAGATGGCGCTGGACGCCTACGGCCCGATCCTGCCCGAACTGATCGGCGGCTCGGCCGATCTGGCACCGTCCAACCTGACGGTGTGGAAAGGCAGTCGATCGGTCACCGAGGACGGCGATCACGGCAACTACATCCATTTCGGCGTGCGCGAGTTCGCCATGGGTGCGATCAGCAACGGCATCGCCCTGCACGGCGGTTTCATGCCCTACGACGCCACCTTTCTGGTGTTCTCCGACTATGCCCGCAACGCCGTGCGGATGAGCGCGCTGATTCCGGCGCCGGTCATCCACGTCTACACCCACGATTCCATCGGTCTGGGCGAGGACGGCCCGACCCATCAGCCGGTCGAGCACATGGCCTCGCTGCGGCTGATCCCCAACAACAACCTGTGGCGGCCGTGCGATGCAGTCGAGTCAGCGGTCGCCTGGCGCGCCGCCATCGTGCGCCGCGACGGGCCGAGCTGCCTGATCTTCAGCCGGCAGAATCTCCCCCACCAGCATCGCGACGCCCAGCAGGTGGCCGATATCGCCTGCGGTGGCTACGTGCTGAGCGATCCGCCCGAAGCCCGCTTCGATCTGATCCTGATCGCCACCGGCTCCGAGGTCGGGCTGGCGATGGACGCCGCGCGCACCCTGGCCGAGCGCGGCATAAAGGCGCGCGTGGTGTCGATGCCCTGTGTTGAGGTATTCGAGCGCCAGCCCGTGGAGTGGCGCGAGGGCGTGCTGCCGTCGTGGTGCCGCAAGCGGATTGCCATCGAAGCCGGCGTGACCGCAGCCTGGTACAAATATGTCGGCCTGGACGGCGCCGTCATCGGCCTCGACCGGTTCGGCGCATCGGCTCCCGCCGATCGGCTGTTCGCCCATTTCGGCATCACCGCCGATCGCGTGGTCGCGCAGGCTGAGGCGCTCATCGCAGGTTGATTCCGCCGCTCCCGGGGGCCACATGACCGACACCACCGTCCAGCCAACCTACGGCGCCGAGATCGAAGGCAAGCGCCTGACGGTTTACGACGACCTGTTGCCCAAGGCCGCGCTGGAGCAGTTGACCGGCATCATGTACAAGTCCGGTTACACCCGCAGCGAGGTGGCCCGGCCGGACGTGGCCGCGTTCAGGCACTGGGCCACCGAAATCCCGGCCGAGGCGCTGACCAAGCTGCCGATCTGGGAGCCGACCCAACGCGCCCTGGCGCAGGGGCAATCGCAGGCTCAGCCTGCCGTCTCGCCCAGCGCTATCTTTAGCAGGCGCGCTTCGATCCGCTCGGCCATGCCGGTGGGGGCGGACAGGTCCATGCGCTGTAACGCCTCCCGATCATCGCCGCCGCGGTCGAAGGCGGCACGGGCCAGCAGCCGTGCCTTGCCGGCGCGGGTGGCGGTGCGCTCCTTCAGCCAGGACAGGGCGCGCACCAAGCGCTGCTCGACCTCGGTGAAATCGCTGCCCATCGGGTAGTCGGGGAGCAGGCCGTTGGACCGATACGGGCGCAGCAGCTCGGCAAGGCGCTCGGGCGTGTTCTGGCGCCAGGCGTCGGGCGGGACGAAATCGCGGTCCAGTTTGCCGGCCGCCTTGGCCTGGTCGGCCAGCGCGTCGATGAACCGGGCATCGCTGACTGCCAGCATGGCGATCACGCATTCCTCGTCGCTGCGGCCGCGCAGATCGGCGACGCCGTATTCAGTGATGAAGATATCGCGCAGGTGGCGCGGGATGGTGGTATGGCCATAATTCCACAGCACACTGGGCTGCACCTTGCCGCCCGATTCGCGGGTGCTGCGCAGCATCAGTACCGAGCGGCCTTCCTCCAGCGCATGCGCCATCGCCACGAAGTTGTACTGCCCGCCCACACCGGACACCACGCGGCCATCGTCCAGCGCATCCGATACCGCAGCGCCCAGCGCGGTGGCCATCATGCAGGTGTTGAAGAACCGCGCATCGCGACGCTGCAGCCGCTCCAGCGCTTCCCGGCCGCCATAGAGCTGATTGATCTGCGATACACGGGTCATGCCGATCCGCGCGCGGGCCTCGGGCGGCATCTCGCGCAGCCAACCATAGAAATCGTGCGACCCCAGGAAAAATGCCGCGTGCAGGTACTGGCCTTCCTCGGCGATGCGGGCCCGGTCGGCTTCATCGTCCTCGCCGCGCGCCACCCGCAGCATCAGATCGAAGTCGTCGATCACCTTGCGTTTGATCACATCCACATCGACCAGTCGCATGAATCCGTCGGTGATCATTTCGCTGGCGCCGTACAGGCCGGCGCCGAACTCGCCCAGGCCGCCCCAGGCGCAGTGCAGCGGGGACTCGTGCAAGCCGGGCGTGAGCGATTCCAGTAACTGGCGGTATTCCGAATTGCGGGTGTGGCGCAGCGCCACGGCATGGCTGAGCGCGTCGCTGAGCGCGCCGATGCCGATCTGCAACGTGCCGCCGTCACGCACCAGCGCGCTGGCATGCAGGCCGATGGCGTGTTCGGCATCGGAAACCGGTCCGCGCGGCACGGCAAACAGCTTCGGCACCGGTGCCGGGTAGTCCAGCACCGCATCGAAATAGTCCGGAGCGACTGCCGCATCGCCGTCCATGAACGGCAGGTCCGGGTGAATCACCGCAATCAGGGTTGGCCTTGGCTTGCCGAGCCGAGCCATTTCATCCACGGCATCGAAGGTCAGATCCGGGTTGCAGCTCAGGCTCAGGCGTTCGCCACCGGGCTCGCGCGCCACCAACTGCACCAGGGCATTCGGCCCGCGCTGCGCGACGGCGCTGGCGGCGTGGGTGTAGTTGAGGTTGTTGTAATGCCGCTGCGCGTCGGGTGCGCCGAGCAGGGCGCCCGACTGAATGTAGAACTCTTCGATACGGACATGGCTCGGTATCTGCCCGGCCTTCTGCGCCGGCACATGGTCGAGCACCGGAAAATCGGCGCCAAAGTGCCGATCGAGAAAGGGTTTGAGGAAGCGTCGCTGCAAACCGCTGCCCGTTGGCGGCGGAGTCAGCGACAGCGCGGTCATCAGGTGCAGCGAATGATCCGGTTTCTGCGCGACATGCCGGTAGATGGCATTGAGCAGGCCGTGCGGCTTGCCCAGGCCCAACGGCGCGGCGATGACCAGATTCGGGCCGGTCCGGCCGAGCAGAAAATGCAGCGCATCTTCGAAGGAGGTGAGGCGCTCTGGACGATTCGTCATGGGCAAAGAGTACCGCCTGGCACGTCCGTGTGTCCGAGGCGGCGAGGAGAGTGCATCAGTGTGCGGACTGTCGTCGGTCCGGGGACCGGATCAGAAGCGATAGCCCAGCATCACGCTGTAGACCAGCGGATCGATATTGACCTTGCCGACATTGGCGCCGTTGACGTACACGCCGCTGTCGATGTCGATCCAGCGTATGTCTCCGATCAGTTCGAAGCGCTCGGTCAGCTTAACGACGACACCACCCTGGAACGCTACGCCCCAGCTGTTGTCGACGGCGACATCGGCACCGGCCAGCGGACCGCGTGCGTCCTCATCGTGCAGCCAGGTGTAGTTGATGCCCAGACCGAGGAACGGATTCACCTTCGACTCGGGCATCAAGTAGTACTGCAGACTGAGCGTCGGCGGCAGGTGGCTGACATCCACGGCCTTGGCGCCATTGACGCTGACCGTGTGGTCGAACTTGCTGGAGGCCAGCAGCTCGACGGCGATGTTGGGGGTGAAGTGGTAGCCGATGGTCAGGCCCAGCTGGGTGTTGGAATCGACGCTCGACTCGAGCGCACCGCCGGCCAGTCGGCCATTGTCGTTTTTCGGGTCGACCACGGTGACGCCGGCGCGGACAAACCAGTCCTGTGCCTGGACTTCGGCAAACGGGGTGATGGTCAGGGCGAGAGCCAGAGCGGCGGCAAGCGGAGCGGGGCGAAGCATGGAGTTCATCGTGACTGTCCTTGAAGGGTTGAGAAGTTGCGTCCAGTTTCGGCGACCTGCGGTGCGCCGGCCTTGAGTCTAGTCAAAATTCCGTTAAAAAAACTTTCGAGTGGGTTGGGATTTCCTTACGCGCAATCCGAATCGAGCGCCCGGCCTGCTTGAACGCAGCCGACCGGGCGCGGGCGCAGCCCAAGCGAAGGCGTAGCGGCCGAAGGCCGGGACCGCCAGGACACCCATCGAAACCCGGCAGATCCCGTTGACCTAAACATCCCGGTCGCGGGCGTGACTCGCTCCTACAGATCGTGGCCATCTCTCGTGTGCCAGTAGACTGGATTGCAGCGCAGCGAAAATCCGGGACCGCTCAGCCCGACCTCCGCAAGCGTCCGATGCGCACCTTCGAGACACTCCAGGCCCGTCGGGCCGAGTGCGTGGCAGCGCCCAGGCCCGCGCGCCTGCACCACGACGAAACGCCTGTCTACGGGATCGCAGGACGCACTTGACAGATACAATTACAGCTGTAATCTAGCGCAAGGTTTACAGGTGTAATCACAATGCAGATCAGCGAAGCCGAAAGTCGGGTCATGGAGGCGCTCTGGCGCGACAGCCCGCGCAGCGCCGAAGACGTGGTCGCCGAGCTGGCCGAGCCAAACGGCTGGGCCGAGGCCACGGTCAAGACCTTGCTCAACCGACTGCTCAACAAGGGCGCGATATCCGCCGAGCGCGATGGTCGCCGCTACCTGTATGCCCCTGTGCTGCGGCGCGAGGACTGGCTGCGCGGCGAGAGCGAGAGCCTGCTCGACCGTCTGTTCGGCGGCCAGGTGGCACCGCTGGTTGCGCACTTCTCCCAGCGCCGCAAGCTCAGCCCGGATGACATCGCCGAACTGCGCAAATTGATCGAGGAGCTCGACGATGAGCAGTGATCTCGCCCACGACCTGATGGCCTTCCTGACCGAAACCACCCTGGCCGGTTCGGCGGCGATGATCCTGGTGCTTTCGATGCGCGCTACGGTGCGCCGCTGGTTCGGCGCCGGCATCGCCTACGCGCTGTGGATACTGATCCCGGTTGCCATGCTGGCGGTGCTGGTGCCGGCGGGTGTCCGGCCTGAAGCGATGCAGGCGATGGCGGTCACCGTCGGAGCGCTGCCCGAAGCCATCGAGGGGTCTGTGGGCGCCAGCAGCCTGGGCCTGACATCGGCCGGCTGGCTGCTGGTCTGGCTGGTCGGCGCGCTGGCGGTCGGCTGGCGGCTGACCGGTCAGCAACGGCGGTTCATCGCCTCGCTCGGACCCGTGTCCGCAGACCCGCAAGGCCTGCTGCGGGCCGACGCCAGCGCCGGATTGCCGGCAGTGATCGGTGCGTTCCGCCAGCGGATCGTGGTGCCCTGCGATTTCGAGCAGCGCTTCGACGCTGAGCAGCGCGCACTGGTACTGCATCACGAACGCATCCATGTCGCCCGCGGCGACACCCGGATCAACGCGCTGGTTGCCACGCTGCGCTGCCTCCACTGGTTCAATCCGCTGGTTCATCTGGCCGCCGAGCGGTTCCGTCAGGACCAGGAGCTGTCCTGCGATGCTCGGGTCATCGCCGATCACCCCCGCGCGCGCCGCCGTTACGGCGAGGCGATGCTGAAAACCCACCTCTCTGCCGCAGCGTTGCCGCTGGGCTGCCACTGGTCCGGCTTCGGTCGGTCGACGTTGTTTCCACTCAAGGAGCGCATTGCCATGCTCAATACCCCCACCCCTTCCGTCGTTCGTCGCACTGCAGGCACCTTCGCCATCGGTTCGCTCTGCGCGTTGATCGCGCTTTCGGCATCGGCGCTGGATGTCGGCTCCGGCAGCGTCGCAGCGAGCGAGGATGTCAGCTATCGCCGCATGGCCCCGCCCGCCTATCCCGCCGAGGCGCTGTCCAACCGCCAGCAGGGCGATGTAGTTCTGAAGGTGCTGGTGGCCGCCGACGGCACGCCACGGCAGATCGAGTTGGAGTCGTCCTCGGGCATCGAAACCATCGACCAGACGGCCCGGGAAGCGGTCGGCAAGTGGCAGTTCAACCCCGGCATGGAGAACGGCGAGCCGGTCGAGGGCTGGGTGCTGGTTCCGATCTCTTTCCAGTTGACGGAGCCAGCGGCACCCAGCCCGTCGCCAGCCGGCGAGGGCGGTATCGCCGTACTCGACGGCATCTACATCCGTCCGGCCGCAGAGTAGCGTCTGGATGCCGTTCCGGTGCGTGGCAGGTGCCGAGCGGTGGCTCGGTCGGCATCCGTCACTCCCGGCTTTCGGCCGCTGCGCGGCAACGCGGGCTTTCGCCCGCTGCGCCTTCGCTTCGCTCGGTGGTGCCGGCCGGAGTCCGGCGAGCAGTGCAGGGCAACGCGCGGGCTTCTTCCGCGCGGTGTGAGATGGGGTGTCCTTCTCTTTGGTTACGTTCTCTTCGACAAGCAAGAGAAAGTGACTCGCCTCCCGAAGGGCAGTGAAAGCTCTGGCATAGGCTCACGTGGCGGACGCGACGCTCCCCACTTGAAACCATCCATCCAGGGCGAACGCGACACGCCGGAATTCGAAACTGCTCAACAAACCACCCGCCAAACGTACCCCGGCCTTGGAATGGCTTTCCATCCTGCAGGGCAACCGCAAAACCCTCAGACCCTCAACCGCTTCGCTCACCCGCACCTGCACCCTGCCCCTGCAACTCGCGATAGCGCCGGCCCAGCCAGAGCGCAAGCACCAGCCAGACCGCAGCCAGCGGCACCGCGGTGAACGCGATGCCCGCCGCGCCCAGGCCCATCCAGATCAGCGCACCGTTGGCCCAGGCGCCGACCTGATCGCCGGCCCGGTAGACGAAGGTGTCGATCAGGTTCTTGGCCTTGTATTTGGTTTCCCGATCGAGCGGCACGTAAAGCGCCTCGCGCGAGGGCCGCGAGAACGCGAAGTTGGTGACCCGCCGCGCCACCGTGAACACCACCACCGAGGCCAGCACCGGCACCGCGCCCAGGCCGGCAAACCCGACGATGCTGATCAGCGGCAACGCCGCCAGGGTCAGGCCCACGCCCAGCCGGGCCATCAGCCGGCCGGTGACGAAAACCTGAAACACCAGCGTGAGCGAATTCACCCAGATATCGACACTGGCGAAATACGCGGTCTGCGCCGCGCGGCCATCGATGGTGGCATCGACGATCTGCGCCTGAAGGAAATACAGGAACGTCGAGCCGATGGTGTACAGCAGCATGTAGCCGCAGATGCCCAGCAGATACGGCGAGCGCAGCGCCAGCCGGAAGCCATCGAGCGCGCTGCCGCCGATCGCATCGGCGTCGCGCTGACGCTGATCGGCATCCGCGCTACTCACCCGCCGGGTGATGGCGAACATGCACCACAGCGCCAGTTCCAGCAGCACCAGCGAGATCAACAGCAGCGAAGGCGCGCCCAGCACTTCCACCAGCCCGGCGGTCACCAGCCCGCCGATCAACGCGCCCAGCGTGCCGCCGGCGGCGATCACGCCATACAGCCGGCGCGACTGCTCGCTGCGAAACACATCGGCCATCACCGCCCAGAACACCGACACCGCAAACAGATTGAACACGCTCACCCAGACGAAGAACACCCGCCCAGTCCAGACCTGCGCGCTCTCCGGCAGCAGGGTGAGCGCGCCGTAGAACACCAGCAGGCACAGCATCAGCAGCCGGTAGCTCCAGGCCACGAAGCGCCGGCGCGGCATGCGCGACACCAGCATCGAAAACAGCGGGCTGACGATGACCGTGGCGATCAGCGTGGCAGTGAACAGCCACGGCAGATTGCGCACCCCGCCGGCCAGCCCCATCTGATCGCGGATCGGCCGCAGGATGAAATATCCGGCCATCAGCAACAGGAAATAGAGCAGCGACAGGCCGAGCACCTGCCACTCGTCGCGGCGCACGGTGAACAACTGCTGGAACACGCTGGGGCGGTCGGTCGACTCGGCGGCGGAAGCACTCATGGGCGGTTGTCCTGGCAGAGGCTGGGCGGGTTCAGTAACCGCGCTCGATATCGACCACGTTCAGCAGCGGCGCGCCGGCGGCATAGCGGCGCAGGTTTTCCGCCACCAGTATCCAGTAGCGCTCGCCCTGGACATCCGAGCTGGCAGCCACATGCGGGGTGATGATCACGTTCGGCCGCGACCACAGCGTATGCCCGGCCGGCAGCGGCTCGGGCTCGGTGACATCCAGCCCGGCGCCGGCCAGCCGCCCCGAATCCAGCGCCGCGACCAGCGCATCGGTGACCACGCTGCGGCCACGGCCGACATTGATGAACCAGCCGCCCGGCTTCATCGCCGCGAAAAACGCCGCGTCGAACAGATCGGTGGTTTCCGGCGTCAACGGCACCGCGCTGACCACCGCATCGGCGCGCGCAGCGAAGGCGTGCAGATCCTCGGGCAGGCCCACTTCGGCAACGAAATCCGGCCCCTCGCGCCGGCTGTTGCGGATGGCGATCACCCGCATGCCCAACGCATGCGCCCGACGCGCCACCTCGGTGCCGATGCCGCCCAGGCCGACCACCAGCAAGGTGCGGCCACCCACCTCGCGCATCTCCGGCTCATCGGCGGCGGCCAGCCACTGCCCGGCCTGCTGCGCCCGCCCGTACTGCGGCAGCCCGCGCCCGAGCGCCATCATCATGGCGATGGCATGCTCGGCAATCGGCACCGCGCTGGTGCGCTGCATATTGGTCAACACGATGCCGGTTTCCGCCAGCCCCGGCACCGCCACGCAGCGCTCGGCGCCCACCGAAAGCAACTGAATCCAGTGCAGCCCCGGCGCCGCCGCCAGCAGCTCCGCGCTGCACACGCCGATCACCGCCTGCGCATCACGCGCCTGCCCGGCCAACGGCACATCGCGACTCAAAGCCACCAGCTCGACCCCCGGCACCACCGCCCGCAACCGATCCAGCTGCACATCATCGGCAAACGCCACCACAACCTTCGTCGGCGCCCGCCACCCCGGCAGATCCCGCGACGCAACTGGACTCTCCGGCAACCCCAGCTCAGCAATCAGCGCCAACGCTTCGGGTCGCGCCTCTGTTTGCGCTTCTGATTGCGCTTCAGGCACCGCCGCAACGGCCAGGCCACTGCCGACCGACAACGCCAACCCGAACACCCACCCCAAATACCACAGGCGATGCCACCCAACCCGAACTCCACAGTGACCAGACATCACAGCACCCCGAAGTGGCCGCAAAGCCGCAGCTTAGCGCAGACAAGCCGGTGTGTTCGGCGCCGGGAGTGCTGGCGGTAGGTAATGCTTGTCACCGCAGGGGTAGATTTGGGACCAACGCGGGTGGTGGAACCGCAAACGCTGCCGGATTAGGCTGCATGCTTAGGCTGTGTCATCGGTGTAATATATTGTTATCGTTTGGCTTTTCCCTGCCCAATCGCACCCAAAGGCCGGCTTGGGCTGCGGGTTTCCACGGCGATTCGCCGTCGAATAGTAGCCATTGCACACAGGCCCCGTCGCTTCCCATGAATCGTTGGATCTTCGCGCTCGTTCAGTTCTTCCCGCTGTCGTTTTTTGCGACGTACGCGTTTTGGCATGGCGCGCCAACCAACGATCGTTGGGTTGAATCATTTCAGCTGGCCGCACTGGCTGGGTTGATTCAGCTAGCTATTGTCTTTCCTCAGTCACGCCCCGCCAATCGCCTCGTCTTGGCCGGCAACCTTTACCTCATTTTTGGCGGCTTGGCGACCATTACGCATCAGTGGTGGCTCCTACACGTCTACGATCTACTCCGCGAATCCGCGATATTTATTTTCATGACCGTTGTTGGCATCGTTGCTACATTTGCGACGTCAGCCGGCTTCATAGGGATGTCTTCGGCCCCACTCGGTCGCGTTCGAACGGCTTCCTACTGGCTGCTGGGAGCCACGGTTTTGGCTCTGCCCATATCTTTCGCGTTTTCCGGCAATCGCGCCTATGCGGCGGTGCTTCCAATAATTGTCTTGGCGGTGCTCCAACGCTATTTGGTGTTCCGCGTCCAACGTTCGTCGCAATGCAATGGCTAACGAATAAGGTTAGATCATGCGCAGCCACGATCTGAACCGTTTATTGGACGAGTCCGGCCCAACAGATAGTTGGACGAAGCGCTACGCGGAGGAAGCCCCATTGCGGTGCCTGTGCGGTCAAGATGATGCCTCGCCCCCTCATCTGAGGGATGTCCTGGACCAACGCGAGGTTACCGCAAGATGGAACCCCATGCCGCTACCGCAGCCGA
Organism: Lysobacteraceae bacterium; assembly: GCA_034376725.1. Taxonomy (GTDB): domain Bacteria; phylum Pseudomonadota; class Gammaproteobacteria; order Xanthomonadales; family Xanthomonadaceae; genus UBA11164. Next base: position 16,289 of record JAXMJH010000038.1, read on the forward strand.
GACTTTTTCCCGCAACTATCAACTGCACCTCAAACACCTCGCCCTCAACAGCGGCAAGGGTCAGGTCTTGCCTTTTGCCTAATGCTGCGGGTTTGGCCCCTTGTCTCGCCCGCTCCGGATCGAGTTCGAAGGCTCTGTCTACCACGTTACTTCGCGCGGCGATCGGCGTAAACCGATCTTCGAGGACGACATCGACCGCGCGGCATTGGTGTCGGTGGTCGAGCAAGGGCTGGGTCGGTTCGACGCGATCCTGTTTGCCTACTGCCTGATGGGAGCTGGGGTCAGGTCCAGCTTCGTAGCAAAATAGCGGCCAGACTGATATTCATCACGAAGCGTTTTCAGTGAATGGCGGTCTGACACCAGTCGCAGACCCAAGGACAGATACCGACCCCATGAGCACCACCAAAGGCCAGTCCCTCGAACTCTTCTTCATCGACGGCAAGCCCGACGGGATGCTGACCGCCGAAGTGTTCAACTGGACCGGTCATGTGTTGATGACGCCCCGCACGCAGTTGAGCTTGGCCTTGAAGCGGGTCGAGGCGCGTTACACCGGCGTCTATTTGCTGTTTGGCGAGGATGACGGCGGCCCGCTGGCCTATATCGGCGAGGGCGAGGACATCGGAGCGCGCATCAAGAATCACGATACCGCCAAGGACTGGTGGACCACGGCGGTGCTGATCACCACGGCCGGCAACAACCTCAACAAGGCCCATGTGAAGTATCTGGAATCGCGCCTGGTGGAAGAAGCGCGGCGAATCGGCAAGATCGCGCTGGACAACGGCAACACGCCGCCGCGCCCGTCGCTGAGCGAGGCCGCCCGCGCCAACATGGAGAGTTTTTTCGAATACATCCTGATGGTGCTGCCGGCGTTGCGCATCGACAGTTTTCTGGCCCACACCCGGCCGACGCCGCAGGCCAGCGCCCCGCAGGCTGTCGGCGCGAGCCGCGACGCCGCGCTGGTGTTCGCGCTGCGCACCCCCAGGCACGGCATCGAGGCAACCGCTGTACTGGATCACGGGGAGTTCGTCGTGCAGGCGGGTTCAAAGGCCAGCCAACGCTGGAAAGGCAAAGGGACCGAGCACACGGCCTATGCCAAGCCGTTTGCCGAGCTGGTGCACACCGGCGTGCTGGTGGATCACGGCGCCGGTCGCGTGTTCACCGACAACTACGCCTTCAAAAGCCCCAGTGCCGCAGCCGCCGTGGTCAACGGCCGCCCGGCCAACGGCACGATCGAATGGAAGCTGGCCAACGGTAAAACCTACAAGGACTGGGAAGCAGACAAGCTGGCGCAAGAAGGCGTGGCGGACGATTGAGCGGCCCTTGCCACCAGAGCGCGCCCTTTGGATCAACTCCGGTTTGACAGCGTCTTTGCTTGGGGCACGGTCGTGAAATATGCCTGTTGGGCTTGCACCTTGGAAGTTCACTATGTATGAACTATAGTTCACGATATGTGAACGTACTGCGGAAGCGCCCATGAGCCTGCTTGGCGATGCACTGTTCACCACGACCCAGCAAGAGGTCCTGGGGCTGCTCTACGGTCAGCCGCAGCGCAGTTTCTATACCAAGGAGATCCTGCGCCTGACCGGGATGGGGGTGGCTACCATCAAGCGCGAGCTGGATCGGATGCTGGCGGCAGGCATCCTGACCATGAAGCGCGTGGGCAATCAGCATCATTACCAGGCCAACGCGGGTTGTCCGATCTTCGCGGAATTGCGCGCCATCGTCTGCAAGACCTTCGGTGTGGCAGGGGTGCTCAAGGCGGCGCTGCTGCCGCTGGCGGACGGCCTCGATCAGGCGTTTGTGTTCGGCTCGGTTGCTGCCGGCAAGGAAGACTCGGGCAGCGACATCGACTTGCTGCTCATCGGCGAGATCGGATATGCCGACATCGTGAAGGCGCTTTATCCGGCGCAGCAAACCCTGGGCCGGGAGATCAATCCAAAGCTGTACACACCCGCCGAATGGCAACGCAAACTGGCCGCCGACGATGCTTTCGTTCGGGAAGTGATGCGGCAGCCGCGTCTGATTGTTTTGGGAGCGATGGATGAGCCTGGATAACTTGGTCGGGATAAGCCTGGATCGGGTGGAGGCAAACGCCGCTACGATAAAACGTCTGCTGCAGGCCGCCGCGCGCAATCTGGCGGATGCCCAGGTGACGGATATCAGCGCTGAGCTGCGATTCGACGCGGCCTACAAGGCGATCTTGCAGCTCGCCAACGCCGCCTTGCAGGCGCACGGATACCGCACGCTCACCAGCAAGCCGGGTCATCACATGACCATGCTACAAACGCTCGGCATGACCCTGGATATCGACAGGGACACCGTGATTGTCCTGGACGCCCTGCGCAAACAACGCAATGTGGTGGATTATTCAGGCGACCTTGTCTCGGAGCAGCTCGTGAATGAATGCTGCCAACAGGCAGCGGCGGTGCAACAGGCCATGTTCGATTGGCTGCGACAGCATCATCCGGCATGGCTGGAATAGCAGCTCCTCGACGCCCGTGCCGGGGCTATTCGGCATCGGCGTGCCCATCGGCTGCAGGCAGCGGATGCAGCTCCACGATCGCCTCGATTTCCACCGCGATGTTCGATGGCAGCGACTGCATGCCGACCGCAGCGCGGGCGCCCTTCCCCGCCTCGCCGAAGGCGACCACCATCAGGTCGGAAAACCCGTTGATCACCTTCGGGTGGTCGGTGAATTCCTCGCTGGCGTTGACCATCCCCAGAATCCGCACGAACTGCTTCACCCGCGACAGCTCGCCAACTGCGTTCTTGATTGTCGCCAGCATGCACAAGCCGGTCAGCTCGGCCGACCTTGCGCCCTGCTCGACGCTGAGGTCGCGCCCCACCTTGCCGGTGGTGAACGGCCGGCCGCATTCGCCGTGGCCGGACAGAAACAGCAGGTTGCCGGCCTGGCGCGAGGTGAAATAGGTGGCCACCGGGCTGGTGGGTTCCGGCAGGCTGTAGCCGGCGGCGGCCAGCCGCATCTCCGGGGTTTCGGCGGTCGCTTCCTGGGCGGCGAGGTTGAAGCAGAGCCCGCACAGCAGCGACAAAAGCGCAAGGCGACGAAGCGCGTCGCCGGCGGCATTGCTGATTCGAGTCATGGTCGTCATCTCCCGGCTTGGTCTGAGTGCGTTTGAGCGGGACTATACCGTCTGCGCGCGACCGTGCGTTGCTGCCGCTTGCCCTGGGTACGGGTCGTCGGCAGAAAGCCGCGCCAACTACCCGCGTTGTCGGTGCACGGCCAGGTCTACTCCGCTGCCGGGAAGCATGCGGATTGAGACGTTCGGCAGCGCATCGAGCGGGGCACCGTTGCCCCTATTCGGGGGCCTTGGCATTGCGCATGCGCTGCATGCTGATGGGCTACGCGGTGGCCGGAGGTACACGGGCGATTGGAGATGCGCGGGCGGTTGGCTTTGCTCGCATGCGTGAGCGAGCGGATTTAACCTGCGGAATCAACACTTTGGATGACGGCAAAGCCTCGCCAGGCCGGCCAAATTTGCGAACACGGGATTCCTGCACCGGGATATCCGCACTTGCCAAGCCGGCCGGCTGAAGGCACTGTTCGGGATCGCATACGCCCGAGTACGTCATGACCGCCGACCGCTATCCGAATCTGTTTGCTCCGCTCGACCTCGGCTTCACCACGCTGGCCAATCGCGTGCTGATGGGCTCGATGCACACCGGGCTGGAAGACCGCGCCCGAGACTTCCCGAAGCTGGCTGCGTATTTCGCCGAGCGGGCGCGCGGCGGCGTCGGGCTGATGGTGACCGGCGGTTTTTCGCCCAATCTGGTCGGTTGGCTGAAACCCTTTGCCAGCAAGCTGAGCTGGCCGTGGGAGGTGCGCAGGCACCGGCAGGTGACCGGGGCAGTACACGCCGAGGGCGGCAAGCTGTGCATGCAGCTGCTGCACGCCGGGCGCTATGCCTACCATCCGCTGTCGGTGGCGCCCAGCGTGCTGCAGGCGCCGATCAATCCGTTCAAGCCGCGCGCGCTCAGCCATAAGGGCGTGGAGCGGCACATCGGCGACTTCGCCAACGCCGCCCGGCTGGCGCGCGAGGCCGGCTACGACGGCGTCGAGGTGATGGGCTCGGAGGGTTATCTGATCAACGAGTTCATCGCGCCACGCACCAACAAGCGTGACGACCGCTGGGGCGGCAACGCCGAGAAGCGGATGCGCTTCGCGGTGGAGATCGTGCGCCGGGTGCGCGAGGCCTGCGGGCCGGATTTCATCGTGATCTACCGGCTGTCGATGCTGGATCTGGTCGAGGGCGGCTCGGACTGGGAAGAGGTCATCGCCCAGGCCAAGGCCGTGGAGGCCGCCGGCGCGACGATCATCAACACCGGCATCGGCTGGCACGAGGCGCGGGTGCCGACCATCGCCACCTCGGTGCCGCGCGCGGCGTTTGCCGGGGTGACCGCCAAGCTCAAGCCGCATGTCGGCGTGCCGCTGATCGCCACCAACCGGATCAACATGCCCGATGTCGCCGAGCGCATTCTCGCCACCGGCCAGGCCGACATGGTGTCGATGGCCCGCCCGCTGCTGGCCGACCCGGACTGGGTGAACAAGGCCCGCGACGGCCGCACCGATGAGATCAACACCTGTATCGCGTGCAATCAGGCCTGCCTGGACCACGTTTTCGTCAACAAGGCCGCCAGTTGTCTGGTCAATCCGCGCGCCTGCGCCGAGACCGAGTTGAACTACCAGCCGACATCGAACCCGAAGAAGATCGCCGTGGTCGGCGCAGGCCCGGCCGGTCTGGCCTGCGCCACGGTGGCCGCCGAGCGCGGCCATGCCGTGACTCTGTTCGAGGCAGCCGGCGAGATCGGCGGCCAGTTCAATCTGGCCAAACTGATTCCCGGCAAGGAGGAGTTTCACGAAACCCTGCGCTATTTCCGCAAGCGTATCCAGACCACGGGCGTCGCGCTTTGGGTGAACACCCGGGTCAGCGCCGAGCTGCTGGCGGACTTCGACGAGGTGGTGCTGGCGACCGGCGTCGTGCCGCGCCCGGTCCGTCTGCCGGGCACCGATGCCGGCGCCGTGCACGGCTATCTGGACGTGCTCAGCGGCCGGGTGACGCCGGGCAAGCGGGTCGCGCTGATCGGCGCCGGCGGCATCGGTTTCGATGTCGCCGAGTTTCTGGTCCACGAAGGGCCACCGCCCAGCCTCGATACGCCGCGCTGGATGGCCGAGTGGGGTGTCGACCCGACCTTCGAAGCGCGCGCCGGGCTGGTCCGACCCGAGCCCGAGCCGCCGGCGCGGGAAATCTGGCTGCTCCAGCGCAGCGCCGGAAAGCCCGGTGCGCGTCTGGGCAAGACCACCGGCTGGATTCACCGGGCCACGCTGAAGGCCAAGGGCGTGAAGATGCTGGGTGGCGTGGAGTATCGCGGCGTCGAGCCGGCCGGCCTGCGGATCGCGGTGGACGGCAAGGAGCGCCTGCTGGAAGTCGACGACATCGTGATCTGTGCCGGCCAGGAGCCGCTGCGCGAGCTGGTCGAGCCGCTGCAGGCAGCCGGCAAGTCGCCGCACCTCATCGGCGGCGCCGATTTGGCTGCCGAGCTGGACGCCAAACGGGCGATCGATCAGGGCAGCCGGCTGGCGGCACGGCTGTAGCCGGCGGCCTCGAAACACCTGAGCGGCACGGCAAACCGCGTCCAACCGGCCGCGCCCGGCGCGATGGAGCAAACACTCGATCGCGGCACGCTAGGCTATGCCCTGGATACGGCGCACTGCCGTTAAGGTTCGGTTGGCCCTACGGCCATTACAGTGCGCCACGGAACGCGATTGTTGCACCGCAGCAATCACTGGGCCGCTGACCACCCGGTCAGCGCGCTTCCGGCGACCGTTCGTCGGAGCATCCCCATCACGCCAGGCCGCTGGCGGCCCCAGGCTTTCGTTTTTTTCGTGTTACGAAAGCACAACCCCTCTGTTTGCGGGGTTGGAGGTCGGAGCGGCGTAACGGAGCAAGGAGAACAACAATGAAACTGGCCTGGATTCTCTGGTTGGCCAATCTGCTGCCGCAGCCTGTGGCAGACCCCCTGTGTCTGACCACCACCCTCTATCTCGAAGCCCGCGACCAGTCCGTTGCCGGCCAGCAGGCCGTCGCCGAAGTGGCCCTGCGCCGTGCCGAAAGCGGCATATGGGGCGATTCGGTGTGCGCAACCGTCACCGCTCACAAGCAATTCGCGCCGGGCTTCATGCATCCCGGCCATCGCCTGAAGAATGCCCAGGCCTGGCAGGAAGCGGCGGAAATCGCCTTCGCCCGCCATTACGAGTGGCGCTTGCCGGCCGCCGAGCGGCGCGAGTTGGTGCCCGGCGCCAGCCATTTCGCGGCGCATGACCTGGTGGAGCCGGCTTGGGCGAACCATCCGGTCGCGGTGATCGGCGATCACAGCTTCTATCGCGTCATGCGGCTGGCGCCCTGATGGCCCGCGCCCTGCTCTGGCTGTTTCGCGACGCGATCCTCAGGCCACGGCCGTTTCCGCCACGGCGTTGAACGACGACGCGCAGTCGTTTGCGCCGATCCGACGCCGCACACCCGGATTCGGGATTGCTCGCGACTGCACCCATCAAATGACCGGTTTGCTCCGGCGCAGCCGGTTTGCAATCGCCGCACGAACTTCGGCCGGTGCTGTCCGGCCGAGTGCCGGCTTTCCCTGGCGTCTGTCTGACAGTAACCCCTCAGCCAACCGGAGCAGGAACCGATTATTCCGGCAGCTCGCCGCACGCGTCCCGTCGCTTTCGCGGAACAACCAGCACATCGCAGGCAAGACCAGCAGCTGCGTGCCGGCTCGTGCTGCCCAGCAGGTGGGCGGACAGCGGCGAACGCCCCTCGGCGCCCACCACCAGCAGATCGATATCGGCTTCGGCAACAAAAGCCGGCAGTACGCTCGCCGGACGGCCATCACGCAACGCGGGCAAGATGCGGGCACCCGGCTCGCCCAGTCTTGCGACGAACTCTTCCAATTCGCGCATGGCCATCTGGGCGGCTTGGCGACGGTAGTCATCCACGACCTGCTGCGAAACGCCCACGAAGGCTAGCGTGCTGTCGAACGGCGGCTCATTGGCATGCACCAGCAACTGCACTGCCTCCGGCACCAGCTTCAATGCCAGCCGTGCCGCCTGCTCTGACGCCTCGGAAAAGTCGCTCGCCAATGCGACGCGCCGATAGCCGTTCTCGACATCCGTGCGGACCAGCAGCACCGGCGCGACCTGAAGGCGCAGCACACGATCGGCGGTAGAGCCGAGCAACGCGTCTCGCCATCCGCCCTCGCCGTGCGCTCCAACGACCACGATGTCGGCGGGATACTCTTGCAAATGTCCGTGAAGGCACTGATGCAGCGCGCCATCCAGCGCCGCGATGTCGCATTGGAGCACACCCTGCTCGCAGAGTCGGGCGCGCTCTTGGGCGAGCGCATGCTCGACAGCCTCGAAAACGGCGCTCTTGCTCAAGCCCAGCGGCAGTCCGCCGGCTGCGCTGCCGAGCCATCCGACCGATCCAACGGCATGCACCAGGCACAAGTGGGCGTCGTGCTGCCGCGCCAATTGGGCCGCTCTTTCCACGGCGCGGCACGCGCCTGGCGAAAAGTCGGTCGCTGCCAGTATTCGAGCGATTGGCTGGGTCATTGCTGATCTCGCAGATTTTCCAGGCTGGCACCGATTCGGCGTGCGGCGTGGTCGGCGGCATCGTGGAACGGCAACAGAATCTCATCGGCACCGGCCTCGGTCAAACGTCTGCCTTCGGCCGTAGAATGCGCGGTGACCGCGATCCGACCACGATAGCCCATGCGCCTAAGATTTCTGACCAAGTCGTAGTCGAGATCGGCGCTGCGCAAGCCACTGACCACCCAACGGGTCGACGCCAGGGGCAAGTTAGCCAGAAATTCATCGTCCTCGGCATCGCCAAACAGCACCTGCACTGACTTGGTGCTCTCCTTTGCCAGCACCTCCGGATCGAAGTCGACACCGACCACCCGCCAACCAGAATCGCGCAGCCGCTCGGCCAGCCGACGGCCATAACGGCCCATACCGAAGAGGATTGCATCGGCCGGCGGTGCCGGCGCCTCGATGGCCTTCTCGCGGAATGGATCGCGTCGCTCGAAAATGCCCAACCATGGTTCGAACAGCGCATATAGCCGCTGCGAAAACAGGATCATGTACGTGCTCAGCGTGATCGTGATCAGGCCAACCAGGGTGACCAGCCCAAGAGCGGGACCATCGACGTGCCCCAGGGCCACACCCATCGCCACGAAAATGATCGAGAACTCGCTGATCTGCGCCACCGTCAAGCCGGCCAGGAAGCCGGTACGCTTGCGATACCCCATGAACCCCATGATGGCCATGACGATCAACGGATTGCCGATCAATACGAACAGCGAGAGCGCAATGGCTGCTGGCACCTCGGCGCCCAGCGCTGAAAGATCGAGCTGGGTGCCCAGATGAACGAAGAAAAAGAGCAGCAGGAAGTCTCTCAGGCTCGATAGCCGCGCGTTGATGGCTTCGCGAAACGGCAGCGAGGCCAATGAGAATCCGGCAAGAAACGCGCCGATTTCCTTGCTGAATCCCAGCCACTCGCCGAGCGCCGCAAGCGCCGTGCCCCAAGCTACGGCGAAGATCAGCAGAAGCTCTTGAGATGTCGCCACCGAGCGCACCAGTTTCGGCAGCACGAAGCGCATCAAAATTGCCACGGCCAGACCCAGCCCGCCGATTTTGAGCAGCACTTCCCCGAGCTGCGACAACCAACCGGTTCCTTCGCTGGCGGCACCTTGAGCGCCGATGGTGGTCATCGCCACCACGACGGCGATGTCCTGGACAATCAAAAAGCCCATCGCGATTCGACCGTGCAGAGAGTCGATCTCGCGCTTATCGGACAGCAGCTTGACGATAATGATGGTGCTGGAAAAAGTCAGCGCCACCGCCACATACAGCGCCCGCAGCCAGCCCATGTCCAGCGCCAGGGCGATCAGGAAACCGATGATGATGGTGAAGGCCAGTTGCCCCAAGCCGGTTGCCAGCGCCACCGGCCCGAGTTTGCGGATCAGGTGGATATCCAGCTTCAGGCCGACCACGAACAACAGGATCGTGACCCCGATTTCAGCCAGCAACTGCATCGGCTCGTGTGCGCCGACCCAGTTCAGCACCGATGGACCGGCCACGATACCGATCAGGATGTAGGCCACGATGACGGGTTGACGCAAGCGCAGGGCCACGAAACCGAGCACGGCGGTGGCGAACAGCAAGAGTGCGAATTCCTGATAGATCGGCATCGGCAATCTGATTGTGCGCGGGTTCGAAAAACGAAGTTAGCACGATCATCCTGCTGCAGTGGGACACAGCGATTGCCCAAGCCCAAAGCCCGCTTCGGGCGTGGCTGATCGGTTCCGATCATGGAACAATGCACCGGCCGGCGCAGAACCGGCCAGCGGGACAGCGGGCGCGAATAATCGACTGGCTGCGCCGGCACCGCCAGCCGGTCGGGATATCGAACCGTCAACCGGCAAATTTTCAGGCTTTGCCGGTCGAGCCCATCGTCGGCTGCGTCAGGACAGGCAATCGACGACTCGCCGACCTGTTTGGATATTCCGCCCATGAGAAGCCACCGTTCCGGCGCATGGGAAGCCACTATTCCGGACCATGGGAAGCCAGTGGCGGGTGCCCGGTTGAGCGTGGGGCTGGCAGTCTAGATCGCTGGCGCGGATTTGTCTCCTTCGGGC
>JAXMJH010000039.1:0-17628 GCA_034376725.1 Lysobacteraceae bacterium
GAACTGCACGTGGGCGTCGCCATGCACGCTGACCATGGCCCAGACCGCGAGCTCCGGTGCGACATCGGGCAGCGGCTGCAACAGGGCCTTCTCGGTGTCGGCGAAGCGCTTGAGCGGCTGCTCGCGGGTGGTGCCGTGGCACCCCGGCTTCATCACCATCAACGAGAAAATCCCGATCACGACGGGGGGAACGCCGGCCAACCCAGCCAGTAACGATGCGCGCATGGCGCGGTGGTAGACGGTGAGCAGCGGCTCATTAATATCAGATCCTGTGGTTTGCCGCCCGCAGCTCTGTGTTCGCTGCCACCAGTAAGAAACCCGCAAGCGCCTTGCCGACCGATCTTTGGATGCGATAACATATTGGTGTTAAAGCACCAATGCGAGGCCGACATGAGCCGTCTGACCATCACCCTTTCCGAGGAGCGTTACCGGGCGCTGAAGGAGGCGTCCGTGCAGCGCAACCAGACCATCGGACAACTGATCGACGCAAGCCTGGATTTCTACGGCATCAAATCGCGTGAGAGCGCGCGTGACCTCGTGCGCCGCGCCCGGGACCGCGCCAGGCTGACCGAGAGCGAGGCGCTGAAGGTGGCGCAGGAAGAGATCAAGGCGCTGCGCCGCAAGCCGTGAGCGGAACACCGGGTCGCACTGTCGTCATCGTCGACACCAACGTGGTCGTGGCCGGTCTGCTGACGGTGAACGGCGCTTCGCCGGTCGCGCGCATCCTTGATGGCATGTTGGCCGCAGCGTTTCCGTTCGTGGTGTCCGAGGCACTGCTGGCGGAGTACCGCACGGTGCTGGTGCGGCCCAACCTGCGCAAGCTTCATCGGCTGACCATCGCCGAGGTGGAGATGATACTGACCGACCTGGCGCAGCACGCCATTGTGCTGAATCCCCCACCGCTGGCCGCACCGCCTGCTCCCGACCCCGGAGCTCAGTTGCTATGGGATCTGCTTGCGGCAAGGGCGGATCTGTTGCTGGTTACCGGCGACAAGCTGTTGCTGAAGGATCGCGGCATGCAGGGTCGGGTGGTTGCGCCCCAGGGATTTGTGGCTGGCCCTGACCTGGATAGGCGCTCCTGATGACCGGGCTGGAGCCTACATCCACGAAAGCCTGCGCAACAGGCGGTGCCGGCTTATGGCCTTTGGCCGGAGCCGGGCGGCTCGGTCCGTCGGCTGCGCGGGGCCGGGGCGCGTCCGTCCGGGCAGTTTCGCAGCTGCCGCAAAACGCGAGCCCGACGGCAATGCGTCGGGCTCGCTGGAAGCGCGTCGGCGAGGCAGACTCGCCGGTGGTCGTCAGGTCGGCGAGCAGGACAGCGTGTTGCCGTCCCATGAACAGACCAACGTGCGCGAGTCGGTGGCAGCCGGAAACTGGATGCCCCAGATGCTGGCGGTGGCGACAAAGCTGTCGCGGGCGGCGTCTGTGCCGAAGCGATATTCCCCGGCGAACCTCGGGCTGTTGCTGTCCGGAATCTGGTTGCCGTCGGTATCGATGCCGGTGCCGGGAACGACCACGATGTCCGAATCGGTTTGCGTCAGCGTGATCCGGCTCCCGCCGCTGAAGGTGAGCCTGATGGTGATCTGCAGCAGTTCGTCGCTGGTGAATACCTTGTCCGGCGATTGCAGCAGGCTGGCCAGATCGACGGCAGTCTGGGCGGGCAGCCCGGAGCGCTCAAGCAATACGCCCTGCTGTCGGCTGATGAAGTCGAACAGAGCCGAACGATTCCGACCGACGCGGATCAGGTCGGCGGCGTTGATCCGGCCCAGATCGATGTCATTGCGGCCGATGTCGCCGGGCCGAAGATCGATCGGCACGGTGATCCTGGCGAGCGAACCGAACTCGTTGCGTACCTTCACCAGGGTCGAAAAATACGCCGCGTAATTCGGCTCGACGGCCAGCGGCACCACGAAGATGGTGTTCTCGCCGGGCACCAGATCGCGCTCGATTCGAACCTCGTATTTCCGCAGCACTTCGTTCAGGAAGTCGTACAGGTAATAGGTTCCAGCGCCCTTCGACCTGACCAATTGCTGCGCCTGGCCGTCGTCGCAGCCATGGCAGGGAATGGCGATTACCATCGCGTGCGCGGCGTTGCTCAGAAAAAAGCAGGCGCCGAGGACAAAAGCCGCCAAGCGAAACGTCATCGTCTCGTCTCCTTTTCGATGTTCAGAAAGCCTTTCCGTCTCCGGTCGCCTCCGGGACGACGACAGAAAGGGCGCGTGGCGTGGACCTCAGAACCTACCGCGCGGTCATCCTTTGCGTCAAGACCGGTGGACCGACTGCTCTGCCAGCATTCCCGCGTCCGAACCAAGGGCGGGTCGCCAGTGACTGCTAGCCGGTTGCGCCGCAGGATCGGCGGATGATCGGCTTGGCGGGGATGGTTCGGCTTTCGACCGGGGTGCCCTGCACCAGTTTGATCAAGGTGTCGACCAGAATGGCGCCGGCCAGTTTGGTGTCCTGCTGAACCGTGGTCAGGGCTGGCTGGGTGAAGGCGGCCATCGGGATGTCGTCGAAGCCGACCAGGGCGACCTGGTCTGGTACGGCAATACCGGCGTCGTAAAGGGCCTGCATGGCGCCGATGGCGATCAGGTCGCTGGCCGCGAACAGGGCATCGAACGGGATCTTGCGTTCGAGCAGTTCGCGGGTTGCCTGATAGCCGGCCTGTTCGGTGGTGATCGCGTCGACCTGCAGCGCCGGGTCGCGGTCCAGCCCGGCGTTGCGCAAGGCGTCGTCGTAGCCGAGATAGCGCGCGTAGAACTCGGGGTAGTGGTCGGAGGCGTGGCCGATGAAGCCGATGCGCTTGCGGCCCAGGCCGATCAGGTGTTCGGTGATGTCGCGGCCTCCCTGAATGTTGTCGCAGCCGATGGAAATGCCGGGCTGGCCGGGCAGCACCGCGCCCCAGCGCACGAAGTGGGTACCGCGCGCGACCAGGCGTTCGAGCTTGCTGCGGTACTCCAGGTAGTCGCCATAGCCCAGCAGGATGATCCCGTCGGCCTTGTGGCTGTCCTCGTAGTCGGCCTGCCAGTCGTCCGACAGTTGCTGGAAGGAAACGAGCAGGTCGTAGTCTTCGGCGGCGCACGAGCGGGCGATCGAGCCGAGCATGGAAAGGAAGAAGGGGTTGATCAGCGAGTCGTCGCTGGTCGGGTCTTCAAACAGCAGCAGCGCGAGCGTGCCCGATTGCTGGGTGCGCAGGCTGGAGGCGTTCTTGTCGACTTTGTAATTCAGTTCCAGCGCGATGGCTTCGATCTTGCGCCGGGTCTTCTCGTTGACCAGCGGACTGCCGCGCAGCGCGCGGGATACGGTGGCCTGCGACACGCCGGCCTGGTAGGCGATGTCCAGCGAAGTGGCTTTGCCTCTGATCGACATCGTGCGCGGTCCGATCCCCATGGGGTGCCCGAAGTGTAGCGCGTCGGCCGGCGTCGGTGAGTTCAGGTCGAGCCCCTCCGCCTCTGGCGGACGGGCACGTCCTAAGCTCCTCCCCTTTGAGGCAAGACTTCAAGCCCCTCACCATCGAGGCGAGGCTTCAAGCCCTCCGCCAGGGTGGCGAGACTTTGAAGCCCCTCGCCCTTGTTGGGAGTGGGGTTGGGGTGTGGGTGGAAGCCCACCTGTCGAAGGCAGACAAACTGCTCTGGCTTCGTTCGCATCGGCCTGCATGAATGCACGGCACCTGCGGTGCCGCCCCCTCTCTCCAAACCTCTCCCCCACGACGGGGGAGAGGCATCAAGGCGCCGCGCCCGTCAGGTCCGGTGCGGGGAGAGGCTTCAAGGCTCCGCGCCCGTCAGGTCCGGTGCGGGGAGAGCCTTCAAGGCTCCACGCCCGTCAGGTCCGATGGGGAAGAGGCTTCAGGGTGTCCGAGGGCGAGGGGTTATCCCCGTAGCCGGGCGCTGGCGCGGGCCAGCTCGGCGATGCGTCCCCAGTCGCCGGCGCGCAGCGCTTCGCCGGGCACCATCCACGAGCCGCCCACGGTGATCACATTGTCCAGCGCCAGATAGCCGGCGGCAGTGTCGGCGCCGATGCCGCCGGTCGGGCAGAACTTCACCTGCGCGAACGGCCCGGCGAAGGCCTTCAGGGCATCGATGCCGCCGGCCGCCTTGGCCGGGAAAAACTTGAACCGGCGATGGCCGTGCTCCAGGCCGCGCATCAGCTCGCTGGCGGTGGCGATGGCCGGGATGAAGGGAATCTGCGCGCCGCGCGCAGCCTCGTAAAGCGCCTCGCTGGCACCCGGCGAAATGGCGAATACCGCCCCCGCCTCGATCACTGCGTGCAGATCGTTGGCCACCAGCACGGTGCCGGCGCCGACAATGGCCTCGGGCACCTCAGCGCGGATGCGGGCGATGGCGGCCAGGGCGACGGGGCTGCGCAGGGTGACTTCCAGAACCGGCAGCCCGCCGGCCACCAGGGCGCGGGCCAGCGGCACGGCGTGATCGATGTTCTCGATGCTCAGCACGGGCAGCACCGGGGCCTGTCCAAGAATGCCGTCGATGGCGGCTGTGCGGCTGTCGGGGGTCCACTGGGTCATGTCGGGTCCTGGGTTCAGGCGGGGGGCGAACCGGCACGGTGGCTGCGCAGAGCCAGCGCAGCGCCCAGCAGTCCGGGCGCCGGGTGAATGATCACCCGCACCGACACCGATTCGAGATAGGCGGCGAACCGGCCCTTGTTGAGGAAGCGCTCGCGGAATGCGCTGGAGCGCAGAAACGGGATGAAGCGCGGGACGATGCCGCCGGCGATCATCACCGTGCGGGCGCCGTGGATCAGCGCGGTGTCGCCGGCGACGCTGCCAAGGATGGCGCAAAATCGCGCCAGTGCGCGTCGGGCGGAGACATCGTGGCCCTCCAGAGCCGCAGCGACGATGACCGCCGGGTCGCGCAGGCTGGCATCGGGGGTGTCCAGCTTGCCCGGCTCGCGTCGGGCCAGCGCCGCATCGATCTGCGACAGGCCGATGCCCGACAACAGGCGCTCGTTGGACACCCGGCCGTGGCGGGCGGTGAACCAATCGGCGATGTCGTGTTCTTCGGTGCCGTGCGGGGCGAAGCTGACGTGGCCGCCCTCGGTTTCCACCACGTGCCAGCCCGCGCCCTCGTCGCCGACCAGCAGGGCGACGCCCAGCCCGGTGCCCGGGCCGAGCACGCTGACCGGCCCGACCAGCGGCAGCGTGGCCGGGCCATAGAGCGCGACGCTGTCGGCGGCGGTCAGTGTCGGTACCGTCCAGGCGGCGGCGCCGAAATCATTGAGCACCAGCAGTTGCTCGACGCCGAGCGAATGCTGCAACTCGCCGCGGCTGAACGACCAGGCGCGATTGGTCAGCCGGATTTCGTCGTCGCGCACCGGGCAGGCCACCGCGATCGCCGCCTGATGCGGCGCCTGTTCGACCTGGCCGAGATAGTGCTCGGCCGCGTGCTGCAGGCTGGCGAACTTGGCCGCCGCCAGCGATTTTGGATGATGCAGACGCGGCAGCGTCGTGCCCAGATCGGCCAGCGCGAAGCGGGCATTGGTGCCACCGATGTCGGCCACCAGGGCGGGGAGGGGCGCATCGGTTTGCTTGGCCATGGAGTTTTGAGTCTGGATCGCAATGGGTGTCGACAATGTATCGGCGATCGGGCCGATGCGCGAGCCGCGCGTTCTCGACGCGCCGGCTCCCGGACGACACTAGTGGGCGCGCGCGCCGGGCCTGGGTCGGAAATCGAAGCTGATTCGAAGCGGCGCTATCCCTCGGAGAACAGTGCGCAGGCGCCCTGTTCGGCGGTGCCGGCGTTGCTGCGCATCAGACCGAACAGCTCGCGGCCGAAGCCGTTGTGGTGGCTGGCCAGATCCAGCGGTCGGGGTACCCGTGCCGCGAGCGTCGCCGGGTCGAGCGCAACTTCGAACTCTCCGCGCTCGGCGTCGATGACGATCGGGTCGCCGTCGCACAGCCTGCCGATGACGCCGTCATCGGCCGCTTCGGGCACCACGTGGATGGCGGCCAGCACCGTGCCCGACGCACCGGACATGCGCCCGTCGGTGAGCAGGGCGACCTGCTGGCCACGATCCTGCAGCACCGAGAGCGTGGGGGTGAGTTTGTGCAGCTCGGGCATGCCGTTGGCGCGCGGACCCTGACCGCGCAGCACGGCGACGAAATCGCCGGTCAGCCGGTCGGCCTTGAACGCCTCCAGCAGCGCCTCCTGCGAGTCGAACACCCGCGCCGGAGCGCGGATCGACCGATGCTCGGGGGCGACCGCCGACACCTTGACCACGGCCCGACCCAGATTGCCTTGCAACAGCCGCAAGCCGCCTTCGGGCGCGAACGGCTCGGCCACCGGGCGGACGATCCCGGTGTTGAGCGAAACCGCCGGCGGGTCGCGCCAGTCCAGTCGGCTGCCATCGAGCCACGGCTCGCGGGCCTGATCGCGCAGGCTGCCGCCGTGCACGCAGCGGATGTCCGGGTGCAGCAGGCCTGCATCGATCAACTCGCGAATCACCAGGCCCAGCCCACCGGCGGCATGGAAGTGATTCACATCGGCGCTGCCGTTGGGGTAGATGCGGGTAAGCAGCGGCGTGGCCCGCGACAGGTCGTCGAGATCGGTCCAGTCGATGCTGATGCCGGCGGCCCGGGCGATGGCGACCAGATGAATGGCGTGGTTGGTCGAGCCGCCGGTGGCGGCCAGCCCGACCATTGCGTTGACGATCGCCTTCTCGTCGACCGTGTGGCCGATCGGCGTGTAGTGCTCGCCCAGCGCGGTGATGGCGCAGGCGCGCTCGGCGGCGGCCACGGTGAGCGCGTCGCGCAGCGGGGTGTTCGGGTTGACGAACGCAGTGCCGGGCATGTGCAGGCCCATCACTTCCATCAGCATCTGGTTGGAATTGGCGGTGCCGTAGAAGGTGCAGGTGCCCGGGCCGTGGTAGGACTGCGACTCGGCGTCGAGCAGTTCCTCCCGGCTGGCCTTGCCCTCGGCATAGAGCTTGCGGATGCGCGCCTTCTCCTTGTTGGCGATGCCCGAGGGCATCGGCCCGGCCGGAATCAGGATCACCGGCAGATGCCCGAAGGCCAGCGCGCCGATCAACAGGCCCGGCACGATCTTGTCGCACACGCCCAGCATCACCGCGGCATCGAACATGTTGTGCGACAGCGATACCGCAGTGGCCAGGGCGATGGTGTCGCGGGAAAACAGCGACAGCTCCATGCCCGGCTGGCCCTGGGTGACGCCGTCGCACATCGCCGGCACGCCGCCGGCCACTTGCGCGGTGCCGCCGGCATTGCGCGCGGCCATCTTGATCAGCGCCGGGTAGTGCTCCAGCGGCTGGTGCGCGGAGAGCATGTCGTTGAATGCGGTGACGATGCCGATGTTGGGTTTGTGCAGGCCGCGCAAGGTGGGTTTGTCGTCGCCCGATGCCGCGAAGCCGTGCGCCAGATTGCCGCAGCTGATGGTGCCGCGCGCCGGGCCCTTGCCGCCGGCAGCGTCGATGCGGGCCAGATAGTCGGCGCGGCCGGCCTGGCTGCGTTCGCGGATTCGATCGGTCACCGCTTGAATGGTGGGATGCATGGTCATTGTGGGCTCCAGTGAATCTCGACCTGCGTCGCCGGATGGTGCAACAGCGCGCTGATCGGCAGAGTGGATGGATCGGGCCGCGTCTGGGCGCGGTCGAGTACGGCGCGCTTGGCCTCGCCGGTCACTGCCAGCAGCAGCCGATGACTGCGCAGCAGGCGCGCGGCGCTGAGCGAGATGCGCGGGAACGGCGCCTCCGGCGGCAGCGGGTCGGGGTGGATCACCAGCGCATCGTCGGGGCTGTCCGGGTCGAGGCCGGCGGCCAGCTCGGCGCTGCCGGGAAACAGCGATGCAAAGTGACCGTCGCCGCCCATGCCCAGCAGTACCGCGTCGAACGGCGCGGGCAGCGAAGCCAGCGTCGCCTGGGCCAGTTCCGCGCTTGCCCGACCTTCGGCACTGCCGGGGGTCAGCGGCAGAATGTGCACGCCTTGGGCGGCGGCAAACGCGGCGCGCATCTCCCGGCCATTGCAGGCCGGGTGGTGGTGATCGACCCAGCGCTCATCGGTGGCCAGCAGCACCACCCGCGACCAGTCCAGCGCGGCGGCGGCCAGCCGCCGGTAGATCGGGAACGGCGTGCGCCCGCCGGCCAGCGCCAGCATCGCGCTGCCGCGCCGGGCCAGGGCAGCGCGGACGATGCCCTCCAGGTCATCGGCCAGCGCGGCGGCCAGTGCTTCGGGGTTGGCATGGCGGGTTTCGGTCCAGCTCACGGTCGGTCACTCGCGCCAGCTGTGGCCATGGCGCTCGGTCAGGGTGACCGCACTGCTCGGGCCCCAGGTGCCGGCCGGGTAGGTCTTCGGGCCGTTGCCATTCTCGCCCCAGCCGGACAGGATGTCGTCGACCCACTGCCACGCGGTTTCCACTTCGTCCCGGCGCACGAACAGCGTGCCGTTGCCCTCGATGGCATCCATGTACAGCCGCTCGTAGGCGCTGCGTCGGCGGATGTTCTCGAAGGCATCGGTGAGGTCGAGGTCGAGCGCCACCTGGGACAGTTTCAGGCCGCCGCGGTCGAGTCCCGGCGCCTTGTTCATCAGGTGCAGCGAGATGTGCTCCTCGGGCTGGAGGTGGATGACCAGCGCGTTTGGCTGCACCTCGGCGCCGCCGCTGGCGAAGATCGAATGCGGCACGGCGCGAAACTGCAGGTAGATTTCGGTGCACCGGCGCGGCATGCGTTTGCCGGTGCGCAGGTAGAACGGCACGCCCGACCAGCGCCAGTTGTCGATGTGCGCGCGCAGGCCGACGAAGGTTTCGGTGCGGCTGGCCTTGCCCAGCTCTTCGCTGTAGCCGGGCACCGCCACGCCATCGACCGCCCCGGCGCTGTACTGGCCGGCCACACTGTGGGTGGCGATATCGGCGCCGCGGATCGGCCGCAGCGAGCGCAGCACCTTGATCTTCTCGTTGCGCACCGCGCTCGGGTCGAACTGCGAAGGCGGCTCCATCGCGGTCAGGCACAGCAGCTGCAACAGGTGGTTCTGCACCATGTCGCGCATCGCGCCGGATTCGTCGTAGTAGCCAGCCCGGCCTTCGACGCCGACGGTTTCGGCCACGGTGATCTGCACTTGTTCGATGTGCCGGGCATTCCACAGCGGCTCGAACAGGGCATTGCCGAAGCGCAGCGCCAGCAGATTCTGCACACCCTCCTTGCCGAGGTAGTGATCGACCCGGTAAACCCGGCCCTCGTCGAACACCGCCGAGACGCCCTGGTTGATCGCGCAGGAGCTGGAGAAGTCGTGGCCGATCGGCTTTTCGAGCATCACCCGGGTGCCCGGGCCGGCCAGCCCGGCCCGGCCCAGCGCGGCGCAGATGTCGCCGTACCAGCGCGGCGCGGTGGACAGATGAAACAGCACGTCGCCGTCGCGCAGTGCGGTGATGTGCTCAGCCAGGGCGGCCATCGACGCGCTGTCGCCCAGATCGACCGGAATATAGTCGATCCGCGCCAACAGCCGGCGGACGCTGTCCTCGTTGCGGTCGGCGGCTGGCGTCTGCCGGGATATCGCCTCCGCGACCTGGTCTCGGAACGCTTCGCGATCCAGCTCGCTGCGGGCGCAGCCGAGTATTTTCAGCGACTCCGGCAGCAGCCCGTCGCGGTCGAGACCGTGCAGCGAGGGCAGCAGCATGCGCTGGGCGAGGTCGCCGGTTGCGCCGAAAATCACCAGCAGCGAAGCGGGGTGTGTGTTCATCGATTCCTTCCGTCCTTGCAGCCCACTAGCTTAACGTGTGCCGCGTTGTCGATTCGTGCGCCGGGACCGGTGAATACGAATTCACCGCCGCAGCCGAGGCTTAGCGGGCCAGCGCGGCGGCCCGCTCGGCGCGCAGCCACCCAGCCAGTGATGCAGCCGAACCCCGAATCCCGACCCCCCCCCATTCCCCGCTCAAAACAGATCAACCGGATCCACATCCAGCGACCAGCGCACCTTGCGGGCCTCGGGCAAGCGGTAGATCGCCTCGATGTGCTGGCCCAAGGCCTGCTGCAGGGCGGGTCGACGCGTGCTGGACAGCAGCAGTTGGGCGCGGGCGCGGCCGGCGCGGCGCGGCATCGGCGCGGGCATGGGTCCGTGCAGATCGACTTCGCCGGCTGGCTGCAACCGGGCGCGGGCGGCGTGCAGGAATGCCATGATGGCCGCCTCGGTGGGCGCTTCCGCGCGGAGCAGCGCCAAGTGGGCATACGGGGGAAAGCCAGCGGCGCGGCGGTCCTCCAGTTCCGCGCTGGCAAAGGCGCCGTAGCCACCGGCCAGCAGCGTCGACAGCAGCGGGTGTTCCGGATGATGGGTTTGCAGCAGCACCTGGCCGGCGATGGCGGCCCGCCCGGCCCGCCCGGCGACCTGGATCAGCAGTTGGGCAAGCCGCTCGCCGGCCCGGAAATCCGCGCTGAACAAGCCTTCATCGACGCCGACTACGCAGACCAGACTCAGCCGCGGCAGATCGTGGCCCTTGGCCAGGATCTGGGTGCCGACCAGAATGCCGGCGCGATCGCCGAGCGAGGCCAGATGGTGTTCGAGGGCATCCTTGCGGCGGGTGGTTTCTCGATCGACGCGCAGCAGGGCCACGCCCGGAAAACGCTCGGCCAGCGTCTGTTCGATTCGTTCGGTGCCCGCGCCCTGTGGCAGCAGGCCGAGACTGGCGCAGTCCGGGCAGGCCGGTGGCGGCGATTGACGGGCGCCGCAGTGGTGACAGATCAGCCGACGGCCACCGTGGTGCACGGTCATCGAGGCATCGCAGCGGCGGCACTGGGCGCTCCAGCCGCAGTCGTGGCAGAGCAGCACCGGCGCGTAGCCGCGACGGTTCTTGAACACCAGTACCTGTTCGTCGCGGGCCAGCCGTTCGCCGATGGCGGTCAGCACCTCGTCGCACAGGCCGCCGTTGAGTTTGCGCTTGCGCACATCGATCACCCGAACCGACGGTGGCTTGGCCTGCCCGGCGCGATGATGCAGCTTCAGTTGCCGGTAGCGGCCGGTGCGGGCCTGGTGCAGCGATTCCAGCGACGGGGTTGCGGTGCCCAGTATCACCGGGATGTTCAGCGCTCTGGCGCGAACCAGCGCGAGGTCGCGGGCCGAGTAGCGGAATCCGTCCTGCTGCTTGTAGCTGCCATCGTGCTCTTCGTCGATCACGATCAGTCCTGCCCTGGGCAGCGGCGTGAAAATCGCCGACCGGGTGCCGACCAGCAGCTGCGCCTGACCGCTGGCCATTGCCGACCAGGACCGCGCCCGTTCGCCATCGGCCAGGCCGGAGTGCATCGCATGTACCGTGACGCCGAGGTGCTGGCGGAACCGGCGCAGGGTTTGCGGCGTCAGGCCGATTTCCGGCACCAGCACCAGCGCCTGCTGGCCCCGAGCCAGCACTTCCGCTATTGCCTCCAGATACACCTCGGTCTTGCCGCTGCCGGTCACGCCTTCGAGCAGAAAGGGGGCGAAACCGTCGAGCGCCGCCTTCACCTGGTCGACCGCCTGCGATTGCTCGGCGTTCAGCGCGTACTGGCGCGGGTTCGGCGCTGCCGGTACGGCAGCCGGCATGGCGACCCGCTCGGCGAGTTCGCGACGGGCCAGATCGCGGGCGGCGGCGCGCCAGTCGGGCAGCGCCCGATCCAGCGCGTCCTCATCCAGCGTTGCCACGGACAGCAGATCGGCCAGCCGCCGCGGACGGCCGCCGGCGCGCAGCCGGCTGCGCGCGGTCAGGCCGGCCTCGGTCAGCCGCCAGCCCTGGACGCGCGTGTCGGGCACCGGATCGCCGGCCCGCAGCGTCGCCGGAATCGCCGCCGCCAGCACCTGACCGAGGGGTTCGTGGTAGTAGCCAGCGGCCCAGCCGAGGCTTTGCCAGATCTCACCGGTCAGCAGCGGCTGGCGATCAAGGCGCTCGGAAATGCATTTCAGCCCGTGGCTGTCGGCGGCCAGCTGACCGAGCGCGGCGACGACACCGACCAGCACGCCCGATCCGAACGGAACCCGCACCCGGCAGCCGATCCAGTCGCTGTCGACCGGCTGGCCCGGCGGCGCAAGGTAGTCGAACAGGGTCGGCAGCGGTCGCGGCAGGGCGACCCGCAAAACCTGGAAGTCGACAGGATCGGTCATGGCGGCAAGTCTAGCCCGCAATGGCGGTCGCGCTTCCGCGGCCGCCCGCCGCGACCGCCCGCCGCCAAGCGCCGGTGCGACCGGGCCTGGCCAAACCAACTACACGTATCAAGACATCGATTCGAAGCGGCCCGATTCGCAGAACTTTGCTCACCCACCGCCGCCACCTCTTGCCGCTGTGCGCCATGGCCGAATCAGGCACACAGCGTCCGGTTTCAGCAGGGCATCCACTTATGCCCAAGTTAGCGGCACAATCTGTCGAGAAGATCACGTTGTGACGCTAAGCACTCAGGAAACTTCAATAAATTGGCTTATCCACATTGTCTGTGGATAACTCTGTGGAAGGCGCGTTGTCCGTGACCCCCAACGCTTGCGGGTAATGGCCGCGCGGGGCTCTGGCGATTTTTTAACCAATCCGTCACATAGCATATAAAACATATACTTACGGATGAATCATGGGATTATTCGGCGGGCTTCGGGGCCAAGGGGCGGGAACCTGGCGAATCCGGCCGCCTGTTGACAACGTATCCGGCCTAAACGCCTTGCACGGCGCGGGAGAGCACGAAAAAAACTTCTGTCAAGCGTGAATTTCAGCTACCTGAACGGCCAGACTCCGGCTCGAAACGCGCATCGCTCGCTGTCCGGCGAGCCCCGGCTACAGCGCCACCAGGCTGGCCAGGAACGCTGCCGTGACGCCAAGGCTGAGCAACGTCAGGTACGCGCTCCCGACCAGCACATACTTGAATGTGGTCATAAGCCAGCCCTGACCGTAGACGCGTTTCTGCATCAGCAGCAGATAGAGCGGCATCCAGACGAACAGGGCGGTCTCGACATGCGACAGCCAGCCGAGCCAGGGCGCAATGCCGGCGGCCAGGTCGAACAGCATCGCCAGCAGCAGGGCCGCGCAGAGGAACGCATGGCTGTGCAGGGCGACGATCAGGTGTTCCATGTACAGCCGGCGCTTGAACGGATAGCCGAGCTTGAGCATCAGCGCGAACAGCGGCAGCAGCACCAGCAGGGTGGCCGGAAGCGCCCCGAGCACGGCGTCCTTCAACAAGTTGGGGTCTTCCTGCACGCGCGAGATGTTGCCCTCGGCGCGGGCCACCTGCCGGTTCAGCCAGGCGTTTCCGGTCGCCCCCAGCCAGTCGATGGCGATCGGATTGGTGTCGCGGTCCCAGGGTTCGGAGCCGAACGAAATCCGCGGCTTGGCAGCCTCGACCGGTGCGCTCGATTGCCCGCCGAGTTCGGCGATCCGGCGGCTGGCCTGTTCCATCACCGCGCGCTCGGCGGCCGCCAGCCCGGCGCCCACGCCCGGCGCGCCCTCGGTTTCGGCGCGTGCGCGCGCCAGATCGGCCAGAGTAGCGTCGCGGATCCGCTCGACCTCCTCGACGCTGGTCGCGCGGGTGATCTCGGAGTCGGTGTCGATGTTGCCTTCCACATCGATCGCCAGCTGGGCGACAAAGAACGCCAGCAGCGACAGGAACACCATCAACCGCACCGGGCTGACATAGCGGACCCGGCGGCCGGCGAAATATTCGCAGCTCAGAAAGCCCGGCCTGAACAGCAGCGGCGGCAGGGTCCGCCAGATTCGCCCGTCCAGCTCGAATACCGAATCGAAGAAGTCGCCGATGATGCTGGAGAAATGGCGCACCAGACCCTTGACCGGCTGACCGCAGCGGTAGCAGTGGTCGCCAAGCAGCTCGGCGCCGCAGTTTCCGCAGAAGTTAGGCCGACGCTCGAGTTCGTCCGCGTCCCTGGTCGTACCGGTTTGTTCGTTCATGCGGATCCCCAGAGCGACGTCGGCCCGCGCTGGCCGGTCGGCAGCGTTAAGATAGCGCCCCTTCCCCCGCTCGACCATACGGCAAGGCTGGTTTGCCATGACCTCATCGGAGACATTCTTCGCGCGCCTGCGCCGCGAAGTGCGCGCCAGCCTGTTTCTGGCGGTGCCGGTGATCGTCGGCCAATCCTCGGCGGTTGCGATGAATGTGGTCGACACCCTGCTGGCCGGTCGCCACGGCGCACTGACCCTGGCCGCCGTGGGTGTCGGCAGTGCGGTCTGGTCGCTGGTGATCCTGATCCTGATCGGCCTGCTGATGGTGGTGCCGCCGTTCGTTTCCCAGCTCAACGGCGCCAACCGGCGCAGTGAAATCGGTGCGCTGTTCCGTCAGGCGCTGTGGCTGGCGGTCGTCCTGGGCCTGGTCCTGTTCGCTTTCGTGCGACAAGCGCACTGGCTGCTGTCTGCGCTGGATATCGCCCCGGAGGTGCAGCCGCAGGCGGTGGCGTTTCTGAACGGCATCAGCTGGGGCGCGCCGGCGCTGTCGCTGTATTTCTGCTGCCGCAACCTCAGCGAGGGTCTGGCCTGGACTCTGCCGACCATGATTTTCGGCTTCGCCGGCCTGCTGGCCCTGATCCCGCTGGGCTACGCCCTGCTGTTCGGTGCGTTCGGTCTGCCCGAGCTGGGCGCCTACGGCCTCGGCATTGCCACGGCGATCGTGCAGTGGGCGCTGGCGATCGGGTTTCTGATCTATCTCGCACTGGCGCGACGGTTCGAGGATCTGGGTCTGTTCGAGCGCTTCGACTGGCCGGCCTGGCCGGTGCAGGCCGAACTTCTTCGCGTCGGCCTGCCGATGGCGGTGATGATCTTCATGGAGGGCAGCCTGTTCGTCGCCAGCGCGCTGGTGATCGGACGGATGGGCGCGATCGAGGTTGCGGCGCACCAGATCGCCATCAACGTGGCCAGCATGGCGTTCATGGTGCCGCTCGGGGTGGCCATGGCGACCACGGTCCGAGTTGGCCATGCCGCCGGTGCCGGGCAGCTTTCGGCCCTGCGCTGGGCCGCAGGCGCCGGGCTGGCGATCGTGCTGGCCACCCAGGTGATCATCCTGTTGATCCTGCTGTTCGGCGGAAGCTATCTCGCCCACCTGTACACCAACGACGCGGCGGTCGCCGGCCTCGCCGCCTCGCTGCTGCTGTACGCCGCCGCGTTTCAGGTGCCCGATGGCCTGCAGGCGCTGGCCGGCGGCGCGCTGCGCGGCATCAAGGACACCCGGGTGCCGATGTTCTACACCGCCGTGGCCTACTGGGGGTTGGGCATGCCATTGGGTGCAATTCTCGGGCTGGTACTGGATTGGGGTCCGCAGGGGCTGTGGGCGGGTCTGATCCTGGGTCTGAGCGCATCGGCGGCGCTGCTTGGCGGGCGATTCATCCGGCGCGTACGCCATCCGGGCGAGAATCTGGCCGCGTGACGTATGGCGGCTGTGGATAACCGACTTAATCGGTATCCTTGCGCGTGAACTGAAAGGAGAAGTCCTGTGTCGGAAACTCAAAAGCCCGGCCTGATCCGGCGTCTGTTCAGCGGCTTCTGGTGGCTGCTGGATCAATCCCGTCGGCTTACGGTCAATCTGGTGTTCCTTGTGTTGGTGGTCATCGTCGTTTCCGCGATCCTCGCCGATCGCCCGCGGCTGAAGGAGCGCACCGCCCTGGTGATCGCCCCGCAGGGTGCTCTGGTCGAGCAGTTCAGCAGCGACCCGTCCTCGCGGGCCATTGCCCGGGCGATGGGCGAGGAAATCAACGAAGTGCAGCTGCGCGATCTGCTGCGCGCCATCGAAGCGGCACGCGATGACGACAACATCGAGCGCATCGTGCTGCGCGTCGACGGGCTGACCAGCGCCGGTCTGGCGGCGCTGCGCGAGGTGACCGCAGCGCTGCGCGATTTCCGGGAAAGCGGCAAGGAAATCATCGCCTACGCCGATGGCATGGATCAGCGCCAGTACCTGCTGGCGGCGACCGCCAACGAGGTCTATCTGCACCCGTCGGGCGCTCTGGTGATGGAGGGCCTGTCCCGCTACCGTCCCTACTACCGCGAGGGCCTGCAGGACAAACTCGGCGTCAATGTGCACTTGTTCAAGGTCGGCGAGTACAAATCGGCCGCCGAGCCCTACATCCTCGATGCGCCCTCGGCCGAGGCCATGGAAGCCGACCGTTACTGGATGGGCGATCTGTGGCGGCGCCATCTGGCCGAGATTGCCGAGGCGCGTGGTCTGGCCGCCGAGGATATCGCTCGCGGCATCGATGAGCTGCCCGAGCGCTTGGCGGCGGTGGGCGGCGACCTGGCCCGGCTGGCGCTGAGCGAGGGTCTGGTCGACGACCTCAAGACCCAGGATGAAGTGCGCGACCTGTTGATCGAGCGCGGCGTCGGCGAGGAGGACGACACCCGGTTCCGTCAGGTGTCGATGGAGGACTATCTGGCCCATGTCGACCCGGCCGACTCCGGTCTCGGTGCGGGCGACCGGTTGGCGGTGGTGGTGGCGCAGGGTGAAATCACCTTCGGCGACCAACCGCCGGGCACCGTCGGCGGCGTGTCCACGGCCGCGCTGATCCGTGAGGCACGTGAAGACGAGAATGTGAAAGGGCTGCTGCTGCGGGTCGATTCGCCGGGCGGCGCGGTGTTTCCATCCGAGCAGATTCGCCGTGAAATCGAGCTGACCCGGGCAGCCGGCAAGCCGGTGGTGGTGTCGATGGCCAATGTCGCGGCCTCGGGCGGCTACTGGATTTCGATGAACGCCGACCGGATCTTCGCCGATGAATCGACGATCACCGGCTCGATCGGCATTTACGGCCTGTGGATGACGACGCCGGACACACTGGAAAAGATCGGCGTACGGGTCGGCGGCACCGGCACCACCCGGTTTGCCGGTGCCTTCGATCCGACCCGTCCACTCGATCCGGCAGTCGGGCAGGTGATCCAGAGCGTGATCGATCAGGGCTATCGGGAGTTCATCGGCAAGGTCGCCGAAGCGCGTGAAACCACGCCCGAGCAGATCGACACCGTAGCGCGCGGCCGGGTCTGGAGCGGCGCCCAGGCGCTGGATCGCGGCCTGGTCGATGCGTTGGGCGGGCTGGCCGACGCCGAAGCGGCGCTGGCCGAGCTGGCTGGCCTGGAACCGGGTGGCTACCGTCTGCGCTACGTCGAGGCCAAGCTGAGTCCATTCCAGGAGTTTCTCGCCAGCCTTGGCGCCAACAGCCGCGTGCAGACGCTGCTCAACGCGACCGGCGTGGCGGCGGTGCTGGGTCCGGTGGCCAGCGCACGCGTGGCCGCCGACTTGGCCTGGCTGGAGTCGGCCGTCCGCCGCCCGATCAACGCGATGGCGCACTGCCTGTGCGAGCTGTGATGGCCCGCTGACCGGCCGCGTTCCCGGCCTGGAGAAAACTCAGCCGCCCTGGTCTTCCAGGGCGGCTTTTCTTTTTTCCGCCGCCTCCAGTACCTCGGCCTCGGTCGCTCGCGCCTTGTCCTGCGGTGCCTGGATGGCGTCGCGCAGGGCGGTCGGCTCCGGGTCGGGTTCAGCGGAGCAGGCAGCCAGCAAGGCGACGGCAGATAGAAGGGTGGCGAGCGGTAATCTGGGCATGGCGGAGTCTTTTCCAATTCAGGTATGAGCCTGGAGCGGGCGTGTTTTGGCTCGCACCGAGTCGATGGTGGATAGGATCTGCGAGTGTAGTCGGTGTGGTCTGGCAGTTGGCGTTTTGGATCAGGCGGAACGTCGCTTTGCCGG
>JAXMJH010000040.1:0-15836 GCA_034376725.1 Lysobacteraceae bacterium
GCACCCGCACTGGCTTCTCATGACCCGGAATCGTGCTGCCAATGCTGGCGTCACATGCTCCGGATTGCTGGCTTCACATGCGCCGGAATCGTGGCCTCACATGCTCCGGAAGGCTGGCTTCCCATGAGCCGGAATATCCACTGTTCGCCAAGCCATCGCGCTCCACGGGCCGGGACCCCGGTGAATCAGCCCCTACAGGCCGATTTGCGGCCCAGTCGAACGAAGTGCGACAGCCTGTCCCACCACACTCATCGCAGCGCATCGCGACCGGCCGCTTCGCTGGGCGAAGGCCGGCGCAGCCACAAACTCCGGCTCAGCGCTTTTCGATCGCCACGAACGGGCGATCTTCGGGGCCGATGTAATTGGCGCTGGGACGGATGATCTTGCCGTCCTCGCGCTGTTCGATCACGTGAGCGCTCCAACCCGAGGTGCGCGCGATGACGAACAGCGGGGTGAACATCGCCGTTGGCACGCCCATCATGTGATAGCTCGATGCGCTGTACCAGTCGAGATTGGGGAACATCTTCTTGCTGTCCCACATCAGGGTTTCGATGCGCTCGGACACCTCGAACAGGGTCTGGTTGCCGCCCTCGGCGCACAGCTCGCGGCTGATTTCCTTGATGATCGGGTTGCGCGGATCGCCGATGGTGTACACCGGATGGCCGAAGCCGATGATGATTTCCTTGCGCTCGATGCGGGCGCGGATGTCGGCCTCGGCCTGGTCGGCTGTGGCGTAGCGGGAAATGATCTCCATCGCCACCTCGTTGGCCCCACCGTGCTTCGGGCCGCGCAGTGCGCCGATGGCGCCGCTGATGCACGAATACAGGTCCGACCCGGTACCGGCAATGACCCGTCCGGCGAAGGTGCTGGCGTTGAATTCGTGCTCGGCGTAGAGCACCAGCGATTTGTCCAGCGCGTTGACGTGCAGCGCGCTGGGCGCCCGGCCGTGCAGCAGATGCAGAAAGTGCCCGGCGATCGAATCGTCGTCGGTTTCCAGCTCGATGCGCCGGCCGTTGTGCGAGAAGTGATACCAGTACAGCAGCATCGAGCCGAAACTGGCCATCAGCCGGTCGGCAATGTCGCGCGCGCCGGGCGCGTTGTGATCTTCCTTCTCGGGCAGCACAGTGCCAAGCATCGAACAACCGGTGCGCAGCACATCCATCGGATGCGCCGAGGCCGGAATCAGCTCCAGCGCCTCCAGCACCAGCGCCGGCAGCCCGCGCAGCCGGCTCAATTTGGTGCGATACGCCGCCAGCTGGCTGGCAGTCGGCAGCGCGCCGTGCACCAGCAGGTGAGCCACTTCCTCGAAGCCGGCCCGGGTGGCCAGATCCTTGATGTCGTAGCCGCGATAGTGCAGATCGTTGCCGCTGCGCCCCACCGTGCACAGCGCCGTATTGCCTGCGGCGGTGCCGCTGAGCGCGACGGACTTCTTGGCTTTGGGGAGGGTGTTGGGGCCAGAGTCGGACATGGTGTACTCCTTGGAATCAGGGACTGACAGCGTTGCGAATTTCGGTTCGGCGGCAAAGCCCGCTGGAAGTGCGTTTCACGGTTGGCTTCGGGCCGGTCGGCTCGGCCCTGGCCGATGGCGCGGATCCGGGCAACTCGCCAGGCCGGCGTCGATCGACGCGCCAGGCCGCGAATCCGATCGCCGCCAAGCCCGCGCGCCGGCGCTCAGGCTTTCCTGGCAAACAGCTCATCCAGCCGACGCTCGTAGTCGTGATAACCGATCCGGTCGTAAAGCTCGTCGCGGGTCTGCATGGTGTCGACCACGGCGCGCTGGTGGCCATCGCGGCGGATCGCGGTATAGACCGCTTCGGCGGCGCGGTTCATGGCCCGGAACGCGGACAGCGGAAACAGCTGGATGGCCACGCCAGCCGAGGCCAGTTCGTCGCGGCTGAACAAGGGCGTGGCGCCGAATTCGGTGATGTTGGCCAGCACCGGCACCTTGACCGCATCGACGAAGCGACGATAGGTGGCCAGATCGTAAGCCGCCTCGGCGAAGATGCCATCGGCGCCGGCCTCGACGCACGACAGCGCGCGCTCGATGGCGGCATCGACACCCTCGACCGCGATGGCGTCGGTGCGGGCGATCAGGAAGAACGCCGGGTCGGTTTTGGCATCGGCGGCGGCTTTCACGCGGTCGGCCATTTCGCCAGCCGTGACGATCTCCTTGCCGGGCCGATGGCCGCAGCGCTTGGCGCCGACCTGATCCTCGATGTGGCAGGCGGCAGCGCCGGCCTTGATCAGCGACTTGACGGTGCGCGCGATGTTGAACGCGCTCGGCCCGAAGCCGGTGTCGATATCGACCAGCAGCGGCAGTTCGCAGACATCGGTGATCCGCCGCACGTCGACCAGCACATCGTCGAGTGTATTGATGCCGAGGTCGGGCATGCCCAGCGAACCCGCCGCCACGCCGCCGCCGGACAGATACAGGGCGCGGTAGCCGGCGCGCTGGGCCAGCAGGGCATGGTTGGCATTGATCGCGCCGATGACCTGGAGGGGGCTTTCGGCGGCAAGCGCGCTGCGGAATCGTTCACCGGGGCTTTGATCGGGCATGATTGCTCTCGCGAATGAAGACATCGATTTTACCGCGTACCGCGCACCCCCCGCTGTGATCCAAACGCTGGCAGTCGGGCGCGCATGTCCAGCGCAACGCGCGGAGCGTCAGCGACGATCCGGCCAGAGTGCAGCTCAGGCACCGAAATCCGGCCCGCGCGCCAGCGCCCGCTTGATCGCGTCCAGTGCGCCGGGGTCGTCGAGGGTGGACAGGTCGCCCGGATCGCGATGCTCCACCAGCGCCTGCAGCGAGCGCCGCAGCAGCTTGCCGGAGCGGGTCTTGGGCAGGCCGTCGACCAGATACACCCGCGCCGGCCGGGCAACCGAGCCCAGCTGCGATTCGACCTGTCGGCGCAGGGTGTCGGCAGTCTGCTGCCGGTCGCCGTCGGTCGCGTTCTGGCGCAGCGTGGCGAACACCACCGGCACCTGACCCTTGAGTTCGTCGGCCGCGCCGATCACCGCCGCCTCGGCAACCAGCGCGCAGCCCGACACCGCCTCTTCGATTTCACGGGTGCCCAGGCGATGGCCGGCAACATTGATCACGTCATCGGTGCGCCCGAGGATGAAGTAGTAGCCGTCCTCGTCGCGAATGGCCCAGTCGAGCGAGCTGTACAGACGCTCCTTGAAATGCCCGAAATAACCTTGCACGAAGCGTTCGTCGTTGCCCCAGACAGTGCTCAGGCAGCCGGGCGGCAGCGGCGGCACCAGGGTCAGCACGCCCTTTTCGTCGGCCGCGCACTCCTCGCCGGTCACTTCGTTGATCAGTTTGAGCCGGTAGCCCAGGTTCGGCAGCCCCGGCGAGCCGAACTTGACCGGCTTCAGATCGAGGCCGGGCTGGAGGCAGAGTACCGGCCAGCCGGTTTCGGTTTGCCAGTAGTTGTCGATCACCGGACGGCCCAGGGCGTCGGTGATCCAGCGCGCCGTTGGCTCATCGAGCGGCTCGCCGGCCAGAAACAGCCATTTGAGGGCCGACAGGTCGTAACCGGTGAGCCAGCTCGGGTCCTGTTTCTTCAGCACGCGGATGGCGGTCGGCGAAGAAAACACCGTGCGCACGGAAAACTCTTCGCACAGCCGCCACCAGATACCCGGATCGGGGCTGGTCGGCAGGCCCTCATAGACCAGCGTGGTGGCACCGACGATCAGCGGCCCGTAGACGATGTAGGAGTGGCCGACCACCCAGCCGACATCGGAAGTCGAAAACATCGCCTGGCCGGGACCGACATCGAAGACGGTACGCATCGACAGCGCCAACGCCACCGCGTAGCCACCGGTATCGCGCTGCACACCCTTGGGCGTGCCGGTGGTGCCGGAGGTGTAGAGGATGTAGCTGGGCGCGCTGGACTCGACCCAGGCGACCGGCACCTCGGCGTCGGCGAATGCCGCGCTGGCGCTGGCGTAGTCGAGATCGCGGCCGGGCTGCATCGGCAGGTCCGGGTCGAGACCGCGATTGACCACCAGTACCGTGGCCGGCGGATGCCGGGACTCGGCCAGAGCGGCATCGACCAGCGGCTTGTAGCGGATCACCTTGCCGCCGCGCATGCCGGCATCGGCGCAGATCAACAGCGTCGGACGGGCATCGTCGATGCGCAGCGCCAGGTTGTGCGCCGCGAAGCCACCGAACACCACCGAGTGCACCGCCGCCAGCCGGGCGCAGGCCAGCATGGCGATCACCGCTTCGCCGGTGTTGGGCATGTAGATCACCACCCGGTCGCCCTCGCCCACGCCGTTGGCGGCCAGGGTCGCGGCGAAGGTGGACACCGCGCGGTGCAGCTCGCGGAAGGTCCAGGTCTGGCGGGTGCCGGTTTCGCTGGAAACCGCGACCAGCGCCGGTTGATCGGCACGCTCGGCCAGATGGCGGTCGACCGCGTTGTGGCACAGATTGGTGCGCCCGCCGACAAACCAGCGCGGAAAGACCGGATCGCCGGCATCCAGGATCCGCTGCGGCGGAGTCTGCCAGTCGATGGCCTCGGCCGCCTCGGCCCAGAAGCCTTCCGGGTCGTCGATAGAGCGTTTGTAAGCGTCTTCGTAACGCATCGCCTTGCCTCCAACCGCGCCGATGGGCGCTATCCGGAGTCTAGGCTCAAGCGCCTGCGACCGCAGTCCGACATTGGTCTATACGCATAATCGCGCCAGTGCGAAGCGGCCACCGGTGCACGATTCACATCGCGCCGAAGGAGCGCAAACGCCAGCTGCTGCCGCGAGGCGCTCGATTCCGATAGGTCAACGCTGCGGGGAACTGAAACCGCCGTGCCGATGGTGACCGGTGATGTGCTCGAACGCGCCATCGCCATAGGCGCGCAGGACTTCCGAGACCACCACGTGATAGCCGCGATACCAACGCGCGTACTGCCGCTTGGCTTCCTGATGAACCGGATCGGTGGAAAACGCGCGCAGGGCCTCCAGGCTGTCCCAGTAGTAAGTGGCCACCTTTCGGCTGGCGTCGGCGTTTTGCCAGACCTCCACGCCCAGGTAGCCCGGCAGCGCCCGCGCGGTTGCGTCGATCAAGCCATTGAGCCGATCGAAGTCGGCGTCGTACACGCCCGGTTCCCAAATGAAGGCGGCAGTGAACATGGCTGGCGATTCCAACGTGTGCGCCCGGGCGGCGCGGGAACGTGGATGGTAACGCGGCGCCAACCCGGTTGGCCGAAGGATAGAAGCGCCACGAGCGCTTCGGCGCGGCGATGGATGTCATCCGACCACCGAGTTACACGACGTCCCGGATCACCCCGCGTTGCGGCTGACCCAGGCAACGCCAGCGAACTCACACCGTGCGCGTAGCCCGGCCAGAGCGCAGCGAAAGCCGGGACCGCCGGATATCGCTCACCACGCCTCCGGCCTTCGGCCGCCACCGGGCCACGTTGCACACGGGCCAATGACGAGACCGGCGATTCAGCCGGCGCAGCAGGACAGCCGGCTCACGTCCTGGCTGAAGGTCTGCGCCGCGAGTTTGAGGCCTTCGACCATGGTCAGGTAGGGGAACAACTGATCGGCCAGTTCGCGTACCGTCATCCCGTGGTGAAGGGCGAGCGCGGCTGCCTGGATCAACTCGCCGGCCCCGTCCGCCACCGCCTGCACGCCGAGCAGCCGGCCGCTGTCGGCTTCTGCCACCAGTTTGATGAAGCCACGGGTCTCGAAATTGGCCAGTGCGCGCGGCACGTTTTCCAGCGCCAGCGTTCGGGTCTCGGTCTGCATGCCCAGGCGCTGCGCCTGGGCTTCCGACAGGCCCACGGTGGCGACCTGCGGCTCGGTGAACACCACCGCCGGCATGGCGGTGAGGTCGAGACGGGCCTCGCCGCCGGTCATCCCGATCGCCGCGCGGGTGCCTGCGGCCGCAGCCACGTAAACGAACTGCGGCATGTCCGTGCAGTCGCCAGCGGCATAGATGTCCGGGGCGCCGGTGCGCATGCCGTCATCGACGCGGATCGCGCCGTTCGCATCGACTTCGACGCCGGCGGCGTCCAACGCCAGATCGCCGGTGTTCGGAGTCCGCCCGGTCGCCACCAGCAGGCGCTCGGCGTGCAGCTCGCCCACGTGGGTTGTCAGCATGAACTCACCATCACGGTAGGCGACCTGCGTCGCCTCGGTCCGCTCCCGCACCGCGACGCCCTCGTCGCGGAATACCGCCGCAAGCGCCTCGCCGATTGCGGGATCCTCGCGCGAGAGCAGCCGGCTGCGGGCCAGCACGGTCACCTCGCTGCCGAGCCGCGCAAACGCCTGGGCCAGCTCGACCGCCACCACCGAGGCGCCGATCACCACCAGATGATCGGGGATGGTCGGGCTGACCAGGGCCTCGGTCGAGGTCCAGTACGGTGTGTCGGCCAGCCCAGTTATCGCCGGGATCGTCGGGCGGGCGCCGGTGGCGATCAGGCAACGGTCGAAGGGCACCTCGTGCTCGCCGCCGGCGTTCAGCGTCACCGCCAGGGTGTGCCCATCCTTGAATCGCGCCCGGCCCCGCAGGACCGTTATGTTGGCAGTGGCGTCGAGAATGCCTTCGTACTTGGCATGCCGCAGTGCTCTTACCCGGCCCTGCTGCTGGGCCAGCAGCACCCGACGGTCGACCAGCGGTTCGGTGGCGCTGAGACCGTCGTCGAACGGGCTGTCGCGCCGCAGTTGCGCGATGTGCGCGGCGCGGATCAGGATCTTGGAAGGCACGCAGCCGACGTTGACGCAGGTGCCGCCGATCATGCCGCACTCGATCAGGGTCACCTCGGCACCGCTTTCGGCCGCCTTCAGCGCCCCGGCCATCGCCGCGCCGCCGCTGCCGATGACGGCGATGCGCAGCCGTTCCGGCGGCCCGCCGCCGCAGCAAGCGTGTCCTGTCTCGGCGCGGGCGCTCATGACTGCCCCTCGAGCTCACAGCCGTCGGGCCCGCAACGGCGGTTCGCCGGCGAGGTCAGGTCCCAGACCGCCACCGCCAGCATGATCACCAGGCCGGCGTAAAGCGTCCAGGTGCTGTAGTCGCACGACCAGCAGAACACGTACAGCGACAGCAGCACCAGGGTGGGGCCGACCATGCCCAGTACGCTGCGATGCCACTGGCGATGGCTGAACCAGCCGAGCGCGTTGGCCAGCAGCGCGACGGCCGCGAACAGAGGCAGCAAGGTGTTGACGAACAGCCCCTCCCACTGGCTCAGGAAGCCAAGACCGAGCGCCGCGCCGATGCTGGCTGCAGCCGGAAAGCAGAACGCGCAGCCCATGGTGGACACCACGGCGCCGAGGGTGCCGGTCTTGTCGGCGATGCGGGTCGTCAAACTCATGGCTGTCGTCCGTTCTCAAGGGAATGCGCTAAGCTTAGAACCGTAGTCGGGTACGGATTCAAGGGTCATGAACGCAGTCGCCAACCGTATCAGCATCGGCGCCCTGGCCAGCGCTGCCGGGGTAAACGTCGAGACCATCCGCTACTACCAGCGCAGAGGGCTGCTCAAGGAGCCGGACAAACCCTACGGCGGCATCCGCCGCTACGGCGAAGCGGATCTGGCGCGTCTGAGATTCATCAAATCCGCCCAGGGTCTGGGTTTCAGCCTGCAAGGGATCGCCGAGCTGCTGACTCTGGACGACGGTGTCGAATGCGACATCGCGCGCGCGCAGGCCGAAAGCAAGCTGCGCGAGGTCCGCGAAAAGCTGGCCGAGCTGGCCCGCGTCGAAACCGCGCTGACGCAACTGGTGCGCCAGTGTCGGTCGCGGACCGGAGATGTCCGCTGTCCGTTGATCGTGAGCTTGCAGCGGGGCGAAACCGGGCCGGCACCGGGCTGATGGGAACCGCCCGGAGCGGATTGGCGTTGGGTCTGGAACCGCAGCCTGGCGGCATTTCGCCGCCCCGGATTACGCCGCGTTGCGGCTAATCCAGGCTACGCGGGCTCGGTTGCACCGCGCGATGGAGTCGCACGGTCCGGGGCATCGCTGAACTCTGCTCGGTCGCGGTGCCGGATCACGCCGCGTTGCGGCTGATCCGGGCTACACCGGCATGGTTGAGCCGCGCGATCGGGTCGCGCGGCTTGGCCATCGCTGCTCTGTGCTCAGCCCAGCAGGTCGGCGACGCCGGCGCGCTCTTCTTCCAGTTCGGCCAGGGTCTTGTCCATGCGCTCGCGGCTGAAGTCGTCGATCGGCAGGTCGGCGACACGCGTGTATTCGCCGGCTTCGGTAATCACCGGCACGCCGTACATCACGCCCTCGGGAATACCGTAGCTGCCGTCGGACGGCACGCCCATGGTTACCCACTCGCCGTTGCTGCCGAGCAGCCAGTCGTGCACGTGGTCGATGGCGGCATTGGCGGCCGAAGCCGCCGAGGACAGGCCACGCGCCTCGATGATCGCGGCGCCGCGTTTGCCGACGACGGGAATGAAGCTGTCGCGGTTCCACGCCTCATCGGCGATCCGGTCCTTCAGGCTCTGGCCGCCGACGGTGGCGAAGCGGTAGTCGGGGTACATGGTCGGGCTGTGGTTGCCCCAGACGATCAGCTTCCTGATGTCGGCGACCGGCACGCCGGCCTTGCTGGCCAGCTGGCTGAGGGCGCGGTTGTGGTCGAGCCGCAGCATGGCGGTGAAGTTCTTCGACGGCAGTTCCGGAGCGGACTTCATGGCGATGTAGGCGTTGGTGTTGGCCGGGTTGCCGACCACCAGCACCTTCACGTCGCGGCTGGCGGCCTTGTTGAGCGCGGCGCCCTGGGCGGTGAAGATCTTGGCGTTTTCCAGCAGCAGGTCCTTGCGCTCCATGCCAGGGCCGCGCGGACGCGCACCAACCAGCATCGCGACATCGGCATCCTTGAACGCCACTTCGGCGTCGCCGGTGCCGACCATGCCGGCCAGCAGCGGGAACGCGCAGTCTTCAAGCTCCATCATCACGCCCTTGAGCGCAGCCTGGGGCTTTTCCATCGGCAGTTCGAGCAACTGCAGGATGACCGGCTGATCCTTGCCCAGCATTTCGCCCGAGGCGATACGAAACAGCAGCGAATAACCAATCTGGCCGGCGGCGCCGGTGACGGCAATGCGGAGGGGAGTTTTCATGATC
Source organism: Lysobacteraceae bacterium (assembly GCA_034376725.1). GTDB lineage: Bacteria > Pseudomonadota > Gammaproteobacteria > Xanthomonadales > Xanthomonadaceae > UBA11164. The sequence continues at coordinate 9,064 of JAXMJH010000040.1, forward strand.
AAGCTACCGGAAATGGGGAATCGGGAATGGGGAATCGTCAAGGCAACGGCGGCGGGTTGGGCATTGGGGCGGGCTCTTTCGATTCCCGATTCCCGAATCCCGATTCCCGGCTTCAAGTCAGTTCGGCGAAAAATGCCTGAATGCGCTCCAGGCCCGGCTGCAACTGGGCGGGGGGGCAGGTGTAGCTGATTCGCAAAGCGCGGGGTTCGCCGAATGCCGAACCGGGTACGCAGGCCACGCCCTTGACGTCGAGCAGCGCGGCGCAGAAATCGACATCGTTGTCGATCAGGCGCTCGCCGTGGCGCTTGCCGAACGCGCAGGAAATGTCCGGGAAGGCGTAGAACGCGCCCTGCGGACGCGGGCAGACCACGCCGGGGATGGCGTTGAGCGCATCGACCACGATATCGCGCTTGGCCTGAAACTCGCGCGACTTGGCGGTGGGCACATCCTGCGGACCGCTGAGCGCGGCGATGGCGGCGGCAGTGACGATTTCGGGGATATTGGTGATGTGGTTGGAATTGAGCGTCACCACGGCATCGATCGCCGTTTCTGGACCAGCCAGCAGGCCGACCCGCCAGCCGGGCATGCCGTAGGTCTTGGACAGCGAGTCGCAGAAGATCATCCGCTCGCGCAGCTCGGGACGGAAGTGCGCCACGTTGTGATAACCGACATCGTCGAACACCATCCGGTTATAGATGTCGTCGGCAATGATCCAGGTGTCCGGATACCTGGCCAGCACATCGGCGATCGCCGCGATCTCCTCGCCGGTGTAGACCATGCCGGTCGGGTTGGATGGATTGTTGAACAGAAACACCCGCGGCTTGCTGGCCAGGGCCGCATCGAGCTGGGCCGGGGTGAGCTTGTAGTTCTGCTCCGCAGGACACGGCAGCAAGGTGACCTTGGCGCCGACGATCTCGGCCATGTCCAGATAGCTGGTCCAGTACGGCGTGGGGAAGACGATCTCGTCGCCCTCGTCCAGCAGTGCCTCGTACAGGTTGTACAGGCCATGCTTGGCGCCGATGGTCACCGCGCACTGATTGCGGGTGTAGCCGGGCAGGCCGTTGCCTTCCATGTGCGCGATGAAGGCATCGAGCAGCGCCGCGTCGCCGCGGTTGGAGCCGTACTGACCGGAGTCCTTGTCCAGCCAGTCGCGCACGGCGGCGTAGACGTGCTCGCCGGGCAGAAAATTGGGCACGCCGATCGAGAAGCTGATGATGTCGCGACCTTCCGCTTTCAGGCGCTTGGCCTTGTCGGCGATGACCATGATCGCGCTGGGCTTGGCGCGACCAATGCGGGCTGCAAGTTGCGGCATCTCTGACCTCGTGAACAGGCGTGATTAGAAGCGGAATCCTACCATGCATCGGCAATATGGTGCGGCGCACCAATTGCCGGCCCGGTCGCCCGGCCGGCACCACCGGCAGGCCAATACCGGCTTGCGCCAGCCGCCGCGAAACTTATGCCGGCCCGCGCTGGCCACTGGCCCGACCGCGCAGCCAGGCCTTTTCCAGCTCGACGGCGGCGAACACGATGATCGCCAATCCGGCCACCAAGACCCATTCCCGCAACGCCAGACCTTCAGTCCCAAACACCCGCTGCGCCGGCGGCCAATAGGTCAGCATGACTTGCAGTGCAAGGAGTACCGCCACCGACAGCCAGGCCCAGCCGTTGGCCAGCAGGGCCTCCAGGGTCCACGACGGTGCCAGCCAGCGCCGGCAGTTGAACAGATACACCATCTCGCCGACCACCAGCGCGTTGAGCGCCACGCTGCGCGCCAGCGCCTCACTGCCATGTTCGGCCAGGGTCAGATCGAACAGAACAAACGTGCCCATGGTGAGCAAAGCGCCTACCCAGGCGATGCGAATGGCAACGAAGGAGGTGATCAGCCCCTGCGACTTCAGCCGTGGTGGCCGGCGCATGACATCGCCTTCAAGCGGCTCGAATGCCAACGACAAAGCCAGCGTGACGGCGGTCACCATGTTGATCCAGAGAATCTGCACCGGCGTGATCGGCAGCGCCCAGCCGGCGAGCGCAGCCACCAGGACCACCAACGCCTCGGCGATATTGGTTGGCAGGATGAACAGCAGCGATTTACGGATATTGTCGTAAACCCCGCGCCCCTCTTCCACGCCGTTGACGATGGTGGCGAAGTTGTCGTCGGCCAGCACCATTTCCGCCGCCTGACGCGACGCCTCGGTGCCCTTGATGCCCATCGCCACGCCGATGTCGGCGCGCTTGAGTGCCGGCGCGTCGTTGGCGCCGTCGCCGGTCATCGCCACCACCCGGCCGCTGGCCTGCAGTGCGCTGACCAGGCGCAGTTTGTGCTCCGGCGTGGTGCGGGCGAACACGTGCACCGTGCCGACCTGCGCGTCCAGTTCGGACGGCGTGAGCGCATCGAGCTGCGGTCCGGTCAGCACGCCGCCACTGCCGGAGATGCCCAGCTCATCGCCGATTGCGGCAGCGGTGGCGGCATGGTCGCCGGTGATCATCTTCACCTCGATACCGGCGGCCCGGCAGGCATCCAGCGCGGCATGCACCTCTGGTCTGGGCGGGTCGCGAAAGCCGACCACGCCAAGCAGACACAGCCCATCGGCGACATCGGCGTCGTCCAGCGCGGCTGACCTGCCCGGCTCGCGGCGCTCGGCAATCGCCAGCACGCGCAGGCCCTCGCCGGCCATCGTCGCCAACAGGCGATGCCAGGCCTCGGCATCGATGGCTTCGGCTTGTCCGTTATGCAACTGCCGGTTGCAGCGGGCGATCAGCTTTTCCGGCGCGCCCTTCACGCAGACCCGGTCGCCGTGCCGGGTGGCCATCAATTTGTGTTCGGAGGAAAACGGCAGCAGCGCCAGCCGCGGGTGCGCATCGCGCAGGGCATCGACCGCCACGCCGCCGGCCTCGGCCAGCCGGATCAGCGCCACTTCCAGCGGGTCGCCATCGCCGTGCGGGCTGGCGTCGTTGCACAGCGCGGCAGCCTCCAGCAGCGCGCGAGCGGATTGCGGCGGCGAGCCGGCCGGACACTCGCCCTCGGCCAGGCCCAGGCGATCGGCGACCAGCGCGTTGCAGGTCAGAGTGCCGGTCTTGTCGCTGCAGATCACGCTGACCGCGCCCAGTGTCTCGACCGCCGGCAGCCGGCGGATGATGGCGTTGCGCCGCGCCATGCGCTGAACGCCGATGGCCAGGGTGATGGTGATGATCGCCGGCAGGCCCTCGGGAATCGCCGCCACCGCCAGCGCCACGCCGATCATCAGCCCATCCGCCAGGGCAGTACCGTGCAGCCAACCGGACAGCGCGACGGTTGCCGCCGCGAAGCCGAACACCACCAGCGCCAGCCAGCGCCCGAACACCGCCATCTGTCGCAGCAGCGGCGTGGTCAGGCTGTGCACTTCGCCGAGCAGCGTGCTGATCCGGCCAAGCTCGGTCGCGCGCCCGGTGGCGGCCACCACGCCGCTGCCCTGCCCCGCCGTTACCACGGTGGCGGCATAGCTCATGCTGCTGCGGTCGGCCAGTGCGGTCGTCGCCGGCTGCGCCTCGGTCAGCTTGGATACCGGCACCGATTCGCCGGTCAGCGCCGCCTGATCGACGCGCAGGCCGTGGCTCTCCAGCAGCCGGATATCGGCCGGCACCCGGTCGCCGGCCTTGAGCCGGATCAGATCGCCGGGGACCAGGGCTTCGGCGTCGACCTCCTGCCAGCGGCCATCGCGCAGCGCGCGGGCGCGCGGCGCCAGCATCCGGCCGATCGCCTGCATGGCCCGCTCGGCCTTGCCTTCCTGGACATAGCCGATGACGGCATTGATCAACACCACGGCCAGTATCACCGCCGCATCGACCGGGTGGTCGAGGACATATGCCGCGACGCCGGAAACCAGCAGCAGGTAGATCAGTACGTTATGGAACTGCATCAGCAGCCGCTGCAGCGCCGAGCGCGGCCGGGCAGTGGGCAGCGCATTCGGCCCGACCTCTGCGAGCCGCTGTTGAGCCTCGGCCGCGCTCAATCCGCCGGTGCCGGTGCGCAATCGGGCCAGCACTTCATCGGCCGGGTGGGCGTGCCAGTCGGAGGCGTCGGACGGGGTTGCGGTTCGGGAGTCAGCCATGGGCTACCTGCGCGAATCAGGCGCCCAGTCTAGCCCAGCCGCACCGGCAGCCGACCTGACCCGCATCAAGTCGCAGCCGCGCGCCGCCCGTCGATGGCAGGCAAGGTTTGGGCGTGGAAGCGAGCAGCCGACGGTTCACCGACAAATCCCTCAAGGTTGGCCGACCCAAAGCCCTGCCTTGGGTCGGAAACCGGCGGCGACCGCGACCGATCGACTGATTTTTGCCGCCGGGCCTGCCGGTATTCGCCAGGCCGGGGCGGGCTGGTTTACCGCTTGCGCGCGTCCAGAACCGTGTTCCACTGCGCCACGCGCTCGGCCTGGCTGGCCAGCAGGGCATCGGCATCGCCTTCGATCGCGATCGACTCGAACTTGTCGCCGCCCTTGACCGCATCGACCACGTCCAGGCCCTCGGTGACGGTGCCGAATACCGAATGCTTGCCGTCCAGCCAGCCGCACGGCACATGGGTGATGAAGAACTGGCTTCCGTTGGTGCGCGGGCCGGCATTGGCCATCGACAGCACGCCGCGATTGTGGCGCAGCTCGGGGTGGAACTCGTCCTCGAAGGTATAGCCCGGACCGCCCATGCCGCTGCCCTGCGGACAGCCGCCCTGGATCATGAAATCGGGGATCACCCGGTGGAAGCTGAGGCCGTCGTAATAGCCGCGCTTGGCCAGATTGACGAAATTGGCCACGGTCAGCGGCGTCTTGTCGCCGTGCAGCGCTACGCGGATGGTGCCGCGGGAAGTGGTGAAAACAGCAGTCAGGTCGGTCATGTCGGTTTCTCGGATACGGGTGGAGGCGTGGTGGAATATCTGAAGAAGCGCGTCCCGTTCAGCGACGCCGGGACGCGGACTGGCGGATGAACAGCAGCATCAGCACCAGGGCGACCGACATCAGGCCACCGCCGACCGCCACCAGCGCCCAGGCTAGTGCCGGCGTGGCCAGCACGGCCAACGGCCCTGCCGGCGCGGCGATCAGGCCGATCAGGCCCAGCGCCAGCAGGACGACGGCGAAGCCATCGAGCGCCAGCAGCCAGATCGGGAACGGCAGTCCGCCGGGAGCGTTCATCGCGAAAGAGTCCGGTAAAACGGGCGTCATGATGCCATAGCCGGCTGCGTCCACATAACTGCAACAAATCGGCGTACAATGGCCGGCTGTCCCTTCGCTACCCGACCGGCTTGCGCCGGTGATGCCCTCATGGCCATTGAAACCCTTCGCAACATCGCCATCGTCGCCCACGTCGACCACGGCAAAACCACGCTGGTCGACTGCCTGCTCAAGCAGTCCGGCACATTCAGCGAACGCACCGTCACCACCGAGCGGATGATGGACAGCAACGATCTGGAAAAGGAGCGTGGCATCACGATCCTGTCCAAGAACACCGCGATCCGCTGGAAAGCCCCGGACGGACAGGAATACCGCATCAACATCGTCGACACCCCGGGCCACGCCGACTTCGGCGGCGAGGTCGAGCGCGTGCTGTCGATGGTCGACTCGGTGCTGATCCTGGTCGACGCGATGGACGGCCCGATGCCGCAGACCCGCTTCGTCACCCAGAAGGCGTTCGCGATGGGCTTCAAGCCGATCGTGGTGGTCAACAAGGTCGACCGGCCCGGTGCCCGCCCCGACTGGGTGGTCAACCAGACCTTCGACCTGTTCGACCGGCTCGGCGCCACCGAAGAGCAGCTCGACTTCCCGGTGGTCTACGCCTCGGCCCTGCACGGCTATGCCGGCCTCGACCCGGAAGTGCGCTCCGGCGACATGACCCCGCTGTTCGAAGCCATCGTCAAGCACGTCTCGCCGCCGCCGGTGGACCTTGAAGGCCCGTTCCAGATGCGCGTCACCTCGCTGGACTACAACAACTACGTCGGCATCATCGGCGTCGGCCGCATTCAGCGCGGCAGCGTGCGCACCAACATGCAGGTTTCGGTGGTCGACCGCCAGGGCAAGACCCGCAACGCCAAGGTGCTGCAAGTGCTGGGCTTCATGGGCCTGGAGCGCCACGAAGTCGAGCGCGCGCAGGCCGGCGACATCATCGCCATTTCCGGCATCGAAGGCCTGGGCATTTCCGACACCATCTGCGACGTGTCCGCGCCCGAGCAACTGCCGGTGCTGACCGTCGACGAGCCGACCATCAGCATGACGTTTCAGGTCAACGACTCGCCGTTCGCCGGCACCAAGGACCGCAGCGGCGGCAAGTTTCTCACCTCGCGCCAGCTGCGCGACCGGCTGATCCGCGAAACCCAGCACAACGTGGCGCTGAAGGTGGAAGACACCGCCGACGCCGACAAATTCAAGGTGTCCGGACGCGGCGAGCTGCATCTGTCGATCCTGATCGAAACCATGCGCCGCGAAGGCTACGAACTGGCCGTCTCGCGCCCGGAAGTGATCATCCGCGAAGTCGACGGCGTCAAGCAGGAACCCTACGAGCAACTGGTCGTGGATCTCGAAGAGCAGTACCAGGGCGGCGTGATGGGCCGGCTGGGCGAGCGCAAGGCCGTGCTGCAGAACATGGAGCCCGACGGCAAGGGTCGCACCCGACTTGAGTTCGTCATCCCGGCGCGCGGACTGATCGGCTTCCAGACCGAGTTCCGCACCCTGACCGCCGGCACCGGCCTGCTGTTCCACGTTTTCGACCACTACGGCCCGCGCGCCGATGGCACCATCGGCCAGCGCCAGAACGGC
>JAXMJH010000041.1:0-77584 GCA_034376725.1 Lysobacteraceae bacterium
GAATGGGGAATCGGGAATGGGGAATCGGGAATGGGGAATGGGGAATGGGGAATGGGGAATGGGGAATGGGGAATGGGGCCGCTGTTTCCATTCCCCATTCCCGATTCCCCATTGCCGGCCCTCACGCTTCCTGCGTCACACGCAACACCTCTTCAATGGTCGTTACGCCCTGCACGGCCTTGGCCAGGCCGTCTTCGTACATGGTGCGCATACCGGCGGCGCGGGCGGCAGTCTCGATTTCGTTGGTACCTGCGTGCTGCATCACCAGCCGGCGCAGGGTATCGTTCATCACCAGGAACTCCAGAATGGTGGTACGTCCCAGATAGCCGGTGGGGGTCAGCGGCGAGGGTTTCGGGCGGTGAAGGTAGATCGTGCCCTCGGGCTGGAAGCGGCGCAGGCCGAATTGCTCGATCACCTCGGGCAGTGCTTCGTAGCGCTCGGCGTGGGTCGGCTCCAGCCTGCGCACCAGGCGCTGGGCGAGGATGCCGTTGACCGTGGAGGTGAGCAGATAATCCTCCACGCCCATGTCCATCAGGCGCGAGATGCCGCCGGCCGCCGAGTTGGTGTGCAGGGTGGACAGCACAAGGTGGCCGGTCAGCGCCGACTGGATGGCGATGCGCGCGGTTTCCAGGTCGCGCATTTCGCCGATCATGATGATGTCCGGGTCCTGGCGGACGATCGACCGCAGGGCGTTGGCGAAATCCAGCCCGATCTGCGGTTTGGCCTGAATCTGATTGACGCCCTCGAGCTGATATTCCACCGGGTCCTCGACGGTGATGATCTTCACGTCGGCGGTGTTGAGTTGCGACAGCGCGGTGTACAGCGTGGTGGTCTTGCCCGAGCCGGTCGGACCGGTCACCAGCATGATGCCGTGCGGCTGCTCCAGCACCTTGATGAACTGCGGCAGAAACTCGTCGGTGAAGCCCAGCGTCTGGAAATCGAACACGATCGACTCGCGGTCGAGCAGGCGCATCACCACGCTCTCGCCGTGCGCGGTGGGCACGGTGGAAACGCGCAGGTCCAGTTCCTTGCCCTGCACCCGCACCATGATCCGGCCGTCCTGCGGCAGCCGGCGCTCGGCGATGTTGAGCTTGGCCATGATCTTGATGCGGCTGATCACCGCCGCCGTGAGGTTGGCCGGCGGGCTCTCGGCCTCTTCCAGCACGCCGTCGATGCGATAGCGCACCTTGAGCCGGTTCTCGAACGGCTCGATGTGGATATCCGAGGCGCGCGCTTCCACCGCGCGCTGGATGATCAGGTTGACCAGCCGGATCACCGGCGCTTCCGAGGCCAGGTCGCGCAGGTGCTCGACATCGTCCTCGTCGCCGGCACCGTCCTCGCCCACGCTCTCGACGATGGTGCCCATCGCCGAGCGGCCGGTGCCGTAGTAGCGCTCGATCAGATCGGCGATTTCCGAGCGCATGCCGATCTTCACCCGCACCGCGCGGCCGGTAGCCAGCGCCATCGCCTGGGTCGGGTACGGGGCCTGCGGTTCGGCGGCCAGTACCTCGACGTAATCCTCGCCCTCGCCGACCGGGCAGATGGCGTGCTGCTTGAGAAACTTCAGCGACACCTGCACGCCCGGCGGCGGCGAATCCGGGCAATCGCGCGCCGACACCAGCGGCAGCCCCATCACCTCTGCGGCCGCTTCGGCCATGTCGCGCTCGGACACCAGGCCGATGCGCACCAGCAACGCCGCCAGCGATCCGCCGGTGGACTCGGCGTGCAGCTTGCGCGCCCGCCCCAGGTCGGCATCCTTGAGCCGACCACGGGCCAGCAGGGCCTCGGCGATGCGAAAGTCGGGCGATGCGGTATCGGTGTTGACCGGGTCTGAGATCGCGGCGTTCATGAGGTGTCGTGCGGCAACAGGGCCAATGACTTTAGCAGCAAAGCATAAACCGGCGATGACGCGCGCGTATGTGTCAAAAACAGCCAAGGCGCGGCCGAGCCGCGATGGGTCGGGCACCGGTCAGTCACAGGTTTGGAAGAAGCGGCGGGCCGGGAAACACCCGCGCGACCCGCCCATCGGCGATCAGCCAACCCAAACCCGGGCATTGCGGAACATGCGCAGCCAGGGTGAGTCGTCGGGCCATTCGGGCGGATGCCAGCTCAGTTGCGCGGTGCGGAACACGCGCTCGGGGTGCGGCATCAGGATGGTGACGCGGCCGTCCTCGCTGGTCAGGCCGGTGATGCCGGCCGGAGAGCCGTTGGGATTGGCCGGGTAGCGTTCCGTCGGCTGGGTGCCGGCCACGCCCGTTGCGCGGCCTGCGCCTTCGCTGCGACCGGCGGCGCTGTCGATTTCCACATAGCGCAGGGCGACGCGTGCCGAAGCCTGATCGAGCTCGCTCGGGAATTTGGCCCGGCCTTCGCCGTGGGCCACGACGACCGGCAGGATCGAGCCTTCCATGCCGCGCAGCAGGATCGATGGCGAGGTCAGCACTTCCACCTGGGCCAGCCGGGCCTCGTACTGTTCGGAGCGGTTGCGCACGAAGGCTGGCCAGTGCGCGCTGCCGGGGATCAGCGCGGTGAGCTGGCTGAGCATCTGGCAGCCGTTGCACACGCCCAGGCTGAAACGGTCGTCGCGGGCGAAGAAATCGGCGAACTGGTCGCGCAGCTCGGCGTGTTCGAGAATCGAGACCGCCCAGCCGCGGCCTGCGCCCAGCACATCGCCGTAGCTGAAGCCACCGCAGGCGGCCAGGCCCTTGAACGACGCCACCCGGTGGCGGCCGGACAGCAGGTCGGACATGTGCATGTCGACCGCTTCGAAACCGGCGCGATCGAAGGCGGCGGCCATTTCGGTCTGGCCGTTGACGCCCTGCTCGCGCAGGATGGCGACGCGCGGCCGGCTGCCGGTAGCGATGAACGGCGCGGCGATGTCTTCGGCGGGATCGAAGGCGACGACGGGCGCCAGACCGGGCGCGTCCAGCTCACGCCGGGTGTCGCGCTCGCTGTCGGCGCAGTCGGGGTTGTCGCGCCGGCGCTGGATGGCGTGGCTGACCGACCACCAGGCATCGAACAACTCCTGCCAGCTCCACTCGGCCAGCAGTTCGCGTTCGGCGAACACCCGGATCCGCGAACCGCTGCGCGGCCGGCCGATGCGCTGGGCGCAATGCACCAGGCCGTGGCGGTCGATCAGGTCGGCGAATGCTGCGCGATTCGCGTCGGCGACCTGCACGATGGCGCCCAGTTCTTCGTTGAAAAGGGTGCGGAACGGATCTTCGCCCCAGCCGTCGAGATTCAGGTCGAGCGCGCAGTGCGCGGCGAAGGCCATTTCGCACAGCGCGGCAAACGCGCCACCGTCGGACCGGTCGTGATAGGCCAGCAGCAGGCCGGCGGCGCGGGCGTCCTGGATGAGCGCAAAGAAATCGCGCAGCCGTTCGGGTTCTTCCAGATCGGGCACCGCGCCGCCCAGGGCGCCATAAACCTGGGCCAGGATCGAGCCGCCCATGCGGCGCTGGCCGGCGCCCAGGCCGATCAGCCACAGCTCGCTGTCGGGCTCTCCGCGCTCGGGCAGGGTCAGCTGCGGGGTGAGCTGGCCGCGGACATCGGCGACCCGGGCGAATGCCGAAACGATCAGCGACATCGGGGAAACGGTCTGCCGATCGCCTCCGTCGCCGTCGCGCCAGCGCGACTGCATCGACAGCGAGTCCTTGCCGACCGGGATGCTGATATCCAGCGCCGGGCATAACTCAAGGCCGACCGCGCGCACCGCCTCGAACAGGTTGGCATCCTCGCCCTCGAAACCGGCGGCGGCCATCCAGTTGGCCGACAGTTTCACTTCGGAGAGCGCCGCCACCGGCGCCGCAGCAAGGTTGGTCAGGGCTTCGCCGACCGCCATGCGCGCACTGGCGGCGGCGTCGATCAGCGCCAGCGGCGTACGCTCGCCGACCGACATCGCCTCGCCGGCATGGCCATCGAAATCGGTCAGGGTGATCGCGCAGTCGGCGACCGGCATCTGCCACGGCCCGACCATCTGGTCGCGCGCGCACAGGCCGCCCACGCTGCGGTCGCCGATGGTGATCAGGAAGCTCTTGGCCGCCACGCTGGGGTGGGCGAGCACGCGCAGGCCGGCCTCGTGCAGGACCGCGCCGGAGTCTTCGGCGCCGATCATCGCGCGCAGGTCCAGCCGCGGCCAGTTCGGTGTTTGCGCCAGCCAGGCGTCGCGCTCCAGACGCGGCGCATTGCCGAACAGCAGCGCCATCGGGATGTCGATGGCGGCGGAGCCGGAATTGAGGATTGGGGATTCGGGGTTCGGGTTGGGCGTCGAAACTTCTTTCCCCTCGCAGCCGGGTTGCGTCGAGGGGAACTCGGCCAGGATCAGGCGTTGCTCGGCGGTTGCCGTGCCGACCACGGCGAACGGGCAGCGCTCGCGCTGGCAGATGGCCTCGAAGTCGGCCAGCCGCTCGGCGGCGATGCCCAGCACGTAGCGCTCCTGCGATTCGTTGCACCACAACTGCATGGGCGACAGCGAGTGGTCGTCGCGCGGGATTCTGGCCAGATCGATGATGCCGCCGAGCTGCGAATCGTGCAGCAGTTCGGGAATGGCGTTCGACAGCCCGCCGGCGCCGACGTCGTGGATGGTGCGCACCGGATTGGCTTCGTCCTGGGCGACGCAGCGGTCGATGACTTCCTGGCAGCGGCGCTCCATTTCCGGGTTGTCGCGCTGCACCGAGGCAAAATCGAGCTGGGCGCTGCTCTGGCCGGATTCGACCGAGCTGGCCGCGCCGCCTCCCAGACCGATCAACATGGCCGGGCCGCCCAGCACCACGATGGCGTCGCCGGGTCGCAGCGGCAGCTTCTCCACCTGATTCCGGTCGATGGTGCCCAGGCCACCCGCCAGCATGATCGGCTTGTCGTAGCCGCGAATCAGGCCCGGGGCCTGTTCGATTTCGAAGCTGCGAAAGTAACCGGTCAGCGCCGGCCGGCCGAATTCGTTGTTGAACGCGGCTGCGCCGAGCGGGCCGTCGGTCATGATCTCCAGCGCCGAGGCCATGCGCGGGTTCAGCGGGCGGTCCTGTTCCCAGGGTTGGGGCAGTTCCGGAATGCGCAGGTGCGATACCGAGAAGCCGGTCAGGCCGGCCTTGGGTTTGCCGCCGCGCCCGGTGGCGCCCTCGTCGCGGATCTCTCCGCCGCTGCCGGTCGCCGCGCCGGGGAACGGCGAAATGGCGGTCGGGTGGTTGTGGGTTTCCACCTTGATGGCGAAGGCGCTGTCGGCGGCCGGCTCGGCACGGTAGACACCCTCGGCATCGGGCCGGAACCGCCGGCCCGCGAAGCCTTCGATCACCGCCGCGTTGTCGCTGTAGGCGGTCAGCGTGAGCTGCGGCGACTGGCTGTGGCTGTGGCGGATCATCCGGAACAGCGAATGCGGCATCGGCTCGCCATCGAGGCTGAAGGCGGCGTTGAATATCTTGTGTCGGCAATGCTCGGAGTTGGCCTGGGCGAACATCATCAGCTCGGTGTCGCTGGGTTCGCGCGCCAGCGCGCCGAACTGCACGCGCAGGTAATCGATCTCGTCCGCCGACAGCGCCAGGCCCAGCGCGCGGTTCGCCGATTCGAGCTCGTCCAGCGCAATCCGCTGCAGCGGGCCGGCCGGATGATCGGCGAACAGGGCGGCCGCAGCGCCGGCCTCGCTGAGCACGGTCTGGGTCATCGGGTCGTGCAGTACCGCAAGTGCCCGTTGGCCGGCTTCTGAGTTCAGGTCGGGCAGGCCGCGGACATCCAGCCGCAGGCCGCGCTCGATGCGGCGAACGGCCAGCGCCACGCCCTGGACGATATCGGTGGCCTTCGACGACCATGGCGAAATCGTGCCCAGTCGCGGCACGATGTACAGGCTTTGGCTGGCATCGGCCGGCGCGCTGGCGTCGGGCCGGGCGTCGAGAATCCGGCTGAGCCGGTCGATGTCCGGCGCGGTGTCGGGTTCGGGCTCCACCAGATAGATATGCCGGCTGCCGAGAAGCTTCGCGTCGGGCGCGCAGGCGCGCAGGCGGTCAGCGAGTCGCTCGAACCGGAAAGAAGACAGGGCCGGTTGGCCCTCTAGAACGATCATCTGGCCGCAGCCCGAAGGGAGAACGGGCCGCAAATGATACCGGAGCGGAGGGCTGCCAGTCCCGGCCCGGTCGTCCGGGCGGGACCGACAGCGGCCAACGGCCGATCAGCTGCCGGACTTGCCGGACAGCTGGTCGAGGCGCTGGCGCATCTGCAACGGCTCGAGATAGCCGCCGATCTGCACGCCTTCACTGGTGTAGATGGCCGGCGTGCCGCTGAGGCCGACCTGGCGGCCCAGCTCGTAATCCTCGTCGATCGGGTTGTCGCAAACCGCCTTGGGCAGTTCTTCGCCGGCCTTGGCGCGGGTCAGGGCAGTGTGCCTGTCGGTCTCGCACCAGACGCTGACTGCCTTGTCGTAGGACTCCGAGCCCAGCCCGGCGCGCGGGAAGAACAGATACTGCACCGCGATGCCCTGGGCGTTGTACTCGGCGATCTGTTCGTGCAGGCGCCGGCAGTAGCCGCAGTCGATATCGGTGAACACCTTGACCGTGTACTCCGGCTTGTCGGGCGAAAAGGTGATGCTCTGATCGCCATTGATGCCATCCAGCAGCGCCTTGCGCACCGTCGCGCGGCTGGCTTCGGTGAGGTCGGCGCGGGCGTTTACGTCATAGACGCTGCCCTGGATCAGGTACTTGCCGTCGTCGGAAATGTAGAGAATCTGACCCGACAGGGTGACTTCGGTGAAGCCGGGCAGCGGGGAGGGCGCGACGCGGTCGGGCTGAACGCCCGGCACCAGGGTGTCCAGCGCAGCGCGCACGGCCGCTTCATCGGCGTTGGCGTTGAACGAGAATGACAGCGCGGCCGCCGCAGCGACCAGAGCGAGCTTGTACATGATGAGCCTCAATAGTTGGAATTCCGGGCGCCAGCTGTGACCACGAAGCCGGCTGTCGGTTCAAACTTTACACCCTGAATCCGTTCCGGCGCTGAATCGCCACGCACCAGCGGTAGACGCCAGCGGACCGGCGGTAGCGGTTTCAGCCGCGCGGATGGTGCGCTTCGTGCAGTCGTTTCAGTCCGGCCTTGGCGACCAGCGTGTAGATCTGCGTGGTCGACAGGCTGGCGTGGCCCAGCATCATTTGCAGGGCGCGCAGATCGGCGCCGTGATTGAGCAGATGGGTGGCGAAACTGTGGCGCAGGCCGTGCGGGCTGACCTTGGCCGGGTCGATGCCGGCGCGAAGCGCCAGTTTCTTCACGATATGCCAGAACTTCTGGCGGCTGAGTGCTGCGCCGTGTCGCCCGAGAAACAGGGCTTCGGGCTGGTTCTGCGCGGCCAGCGCCGGGCGGACTTCAGTGAGGTAACGCTCCAGCCAGTCCTGTGCCTGCTCGCCGATCGGCACCAGCCGGTCCTTGTCGCCTTTGCCGCGCACCCGGATGACCCCCTGGCGCAGATTGACGGCGGTGCCGGGCAGCTCGACCAGCTCGCTGACCCGCAGGCCGGCGGCGTACATCAGCTCCAGCATGGCGCGGTCGCGCAGGCCCAAGGGGCTGTCGAGGTCGGGCGCGCCGAGCAGGGCGTCGATCTGCGATTCCGACAGCGCCTTGGGCAGCGGACGGCGCGGTTTAGGCGAGGCCAGGCGCAGGCACGGGTCGCGGTCGGTCCGGCCCAGACGGACCTGCTGGCTGTAGAACGCGCGCAGCGCCGACAGCAGCCGGGCGTTGCTGCGCTCTGAGTAGCCCTGCGCGGTGCGGTCGGCGAAGTAGGCAAATAGCCGCTCGCCGGACAGTTTGTCCAGCGCCTGGCCGGGCGACAGCCAGCGGGCGAGGCCCTCCAGGTCGCGCCGATAGCTGGCCAGGGTCTGACGGGCCAGGCCCGATTCGGCCCAGAGGCGGTCGAGAAAATCCTCGATCAGCACCGCCTGCGCGGCCGGTACCGGCGGCAGCGCCCGGGCCCGGAGCCGGCGGCGGGTGGTGGCTTCGGCGGTCATCGCCACAGCATAACGGCTATGCTTCGGCGATGACTGCGCCCGCCGATCCGACCGTTCGATCGACCACCGAAAGCCCGCCCGCGCACCTGATCTGGCGCCTGTTCGGGCTGATCTACGATCTGCTGCCGGTACTGGCGATCTGGTTTGCGGTCAGCGCCGTGATGCTGTTGATTCGCGGCGGCCAGCCTGTGGCCCCCGGCAGCCTGGTCGGCTGGCTGGAGCTGTTCGCCCTGTGGCTGGCCACTGGCGGCTATGCGGTGCTGTCGTGGCGCAAGGGCGGGCAGACCCTGGGTCAGCGGGCCTGGCGGCTGAGGGTGATCGGCGATGGCCCCGGCCCGGTCTCCTGGCGCAGGCTGTGGTTGCGCTACGGCCTGGCCTTGGTTTCGCTGGCGGCCGGCGGCCTGGGTTTCCTTTGGGCCTTGATCGATCCGCAGCGCCGCACCTGGCACGACCTGGCCTGCGCTACGCGGGTGGTGCGCGAGCCGCGCCGTTCCTGAGGCGCGGGCTGTTCGCGCGTGATCGCGGCCCTGGGTTCTGCGGCCCCGGCTTCGCCCGCTGCGCCTTCGCTTGGGCTTCGCCCGCGCTCGGTCGGCCGCTGCGCGGCAACGCGGGCTGCTCGCCCACGAGAGATGGGCTGCGACCCGTGAGAGCGGGCCGCGCCCGCGACCGGCGATGCTTCGACCTGCGTCATGTGCCGGGTTCAGATCACTCATCAGGGGCCGCTTGCACACGGCCGGATGCAGCTCCTGCGCACCCGGCGCCACTGGTCGCCAGCGCGTACATCGGCGAGGATACCGGTCGGATTCGCTGAAAAGATCAGCCGCATGGACCTGTCGATCGTCATTCCCGCCAAGAACGAGGCCGAGGGTCTGCGCAAGACGCTGCCGGTGCTGCGCGCGCGGTTTCCGGCCGTGGAGCTGATCGTGGTCGATGACGGATCGACCGACGAGACCGCAGCGGTGGCCAGCGAACACGGCGCGCGAGTGGTTGCCAGCCCCTACTCGATGGGCAATGGCGCGGCCATCAAGCGCGGTGCGCGGGCGGCCGGCGGCGAGGTGATCGTGTTCATGGACGGCGACGGTCAGCACGATCCCGAGCACATCCCGCTGCTGCTGGAACGGATCGAGGCCGGCTTCGACATGGTGGTGGCGGCGCGCGACAGGAACGGCCAGGCCACGGTCGGACGCGGTCTGGCCAATGGTTTCTACAATCGGCTGGCCAGCCTGATGACCGGATTCAAGGTGCTCGACCTTACCTCCGGCTTCCGCGCGGTGCGGGCCGACAAGTTTCGCGAGTTCCTGCACCTGCTGCCCAACGGTTTTTCCTATCCGACGACGATCACCATGGCGTTTTTCCGCAGCGCCTATCCGGTCTGCTACGTCCCGGTGCCGGTCGCGGCACGCCTGGGCACCAGCCACCTTCGGCCACTGCGCGACGGACTGCGATTTCTGCTGATCATCTTCAAGATCGCCACGCTGTACTCGCCGCTGAAGCTGTTCGTGCCGGCCAGCGCCGGGTTTTTCGCGCTCGGGGCCGGCTATTACATCTACACGTTCCTGACCGCAGGACGGTTCACCAATATGAGCCTGCTGCTGTTCAGTGCGGCGGTAATCGTGTTCCTGATCGGGCTGGTTTCCGAGCAGATCACCGCGCTCACCTACCGGCGCGACGGCTGACCGGCGCCGACGATTACCGTCGCCGGCCCGGCAGCCGCTAAACTGGGCGCCCTGCTTCCGACCGACCCACTGCCCATGCCGCATTTCGAAGGCGATCTCAGCGCCCCCGCACCGGTGCGATTCGCCATTGTC
The DNA here is from genome assembly GCA_034376725.1 of Lysobacteraceae bacterium. GTDB lineage: Bacteria > Pseudomonadota > Gammaproteobacteria > Xanthomonadales > Xanthomonadaceae > UBA11164. Next base: position 9,779 of record JAXMJH010000041.1, read on the forward strand.
GCCAGCCGCTGGAACCCGCGTGTCGTCGACGTACTGGTCGACGGTGCCCGGCGCACCTTCATCGCCCACGGCGTCGACGCCGATCGCATCGATGTGGTGCGGGTGCCCGGCGCCTGGGAGATTCCGCTGGCCGTCGCCCGGCTGGCGAAGGCCGGCGATCACGCCGGGCTGCTGGCGCTGGGCTGCGTGGTGCGTGGCCAGACGCGGCATTACGAACACGTCGCCGACCGCTGCGCCGAGGGGCTGATGCGGGCGATGCTCGATTCCGGCGTGCCGGTGGCCAACGGCGTGCTGGCGGTCGAGCGTCACGCCGACGCCGAGGCGCGCGCCGACGGTGCGCACGGCAACAAGGGCGAAGAGGCGGCACTGGTGGTTCTGGAGATGGCCAACCTGCTGGGGAAACTGCCGTGAACCGACATCGCAACGACGGCATCGATCCGGCCGCCCGCTCGCGCGCCCGCCGCCGCGCCCTGCAGGCGCTGTACGCCTGGCAACTGGCCGGTACGCCGGTGCCGCAGGTGCTGGAGCAGTTTCGGCACGAGCAGGACATGGAGATCGCCGATCTGGAGTATTTCGAGGATCTGGTGCGCGGCGTGGTCAGTCAGGTGGCCGCGCTGGACCAGGCCCTGACTGCCTATCTCGACCGGCCGGTGGCCGAAGTCGATCCGATCGAGCGCGCGGTGCTGCGCATCGCCGCCTACGAATTGCTGCATCGGCCGGATGTGCCCTATCGGGTGGTGCTCAACGAAGCGGTCGAATCGAGCAAGCGATTCGGCGCCGAACACGCCCACAGCTACGTCAACGGCGTGCTCGACAAGGCCGCGCACGCCTGGCGCAGCGCCGAGGCGGGTGCGCGCTGAGCCGGCGCTGTCCAGCCGCACCCCGGCCGATGTCAGCCCGCAGCCCGCAGCCGGCAGCCCGCAGCCCGCAGCCCGCAGCCCGCAGCCGGCTTGGACGTGACTGAATTCGACCTCATCGCCCGCATTCGCCGGCGCGCCGGTCAACGCGCCGATGTCGCCCTGGGCATCGGCGACGACGCCGCCCTGCTGCGCCCCCCGTCGGGCCAGGCGCTGGCGGTCGCCACCGACACGCTGAACGAGGGCGTGCACTTTTTGCGCGACGCCGCGCCGGCCGATATCGGCTTCAAGGCGCTGGCGGTCAACCTCAGCGACCTGGCCGCGATGGCCGCCGAACCGGCCTGGTGCACGCTGTCGCTCTCGCTGCCCGGACCCGATCCGGCCTGGCTCGATGCCTTTCTCGATGGCTTTCTGCTGCTGGCCGGCCAGCATCGGGTGGCGCTGGTCGGCGGCGATACCACGCGCGGGCCGCTGTCGCTGTCGGTCACCGTGCTGGGCTTCGTGCCCGAGGCGCAGTCGCCGTGTCGCGCCGGCGCGCAGGTCGGCGACGACCTCTGGGTGACCGGCACTCTGGGCGATGCCGCACTGGCATTGGCGGACAGTTCGAACGACCCGGTGGCCAACGCGCCGGTCGGCTCGGCCGATTCGCACGCCGAATCCGATACCGACTACCTGCAACAGCGCCTGCATCGGCCGACGCCGAGAGTGGCCGCCGGTCTGGCGCTGCGCGGCCTGGCCAAGGCGATGATCGATGTCTCCGACGGGCTGCTGGCCGATCTGGGTCACATCCTGGAAGAAAGCGGCGTCGGCGCCGAACTTGCCATCGAGGCATTGCCGGCTTCGCCCGCGCTGGCAGCGCGGGTGCAGGGCGAGACCCGCTGGCGGTTGCAGCTGGCGGGTGGCGATGATTACGAGCTGTGCTTCAGCGCCGCAGCGGACCGGCGGGCGGAGATCGAATCGGCGCTGCGCGCGTGCGATCTGCCGGTCGCCCGGATCGGCCGGATCGTGGCTGGGTCCGGGTTGCGCGCGCTGGCACCCGACGGCCGCGACTGGCGGCCTGACCATGCCGGCTACAACCATTTCCCGGGAGCACCATCATGAGCCTCGCTTCGAGCCGAGCGCGCCTGTTGTCCCATCCGGCCGGCTGGTTGGCCACCGGCTTCGGCTCCGGGCTGTCGCCGGTCGCGCCGGGCACGGTGGGCACTGCGGCTGCCCTCTTGCCTTGGCTGCTGCTGCGCGAATTGCCGCTGACGGCCTACCTGCTGGTGGTGCTGGCCACGTTCCTCGCCGGCATCTGGGCTGCCGGCTGGGTGATCCGCCGGATCGGCCAGGAAGATCCGGGCGTGGTGGTCATCGACGAGTTCGTCGGTCTGTGGCTGGCGCTGGCGGCTGCGCCGGCCGGCTGGGCCTGGGCGCTGAGCGGGTTCGCGCTGTTTCGCCTGTTCGACATCGCCAAGCCCTGGCCGGCCTCGTGGGCCGACCGGAAACTGAAAGGCGGCTTCGGGGCCATGGTCGATGACGCATTTGCCGGGCTGTACGCCCTGCTGGCCCTGCAGGCCGGCGCATGGTGGCTGAACTGAGCGGCGGCCCTCAGCCCAGGTAGCGCGCCAGCCACGGCGCCGGTTTCAGCGGGCGATACCATTTGCCGCCGATGCCCGCGACCGCTTCCTCGGGCTTGGGCCGGCCGTGGAAGACGATCACCTTGGCGCCCTCGGGCAGCCGTGGCGGCAGCCACAGGCCCAGCGGCAGCGGTCGCACGCAGTCGTGCTTGAAGCTGGCGCACCACGCGCTGGGCCAATAGCGCAGCAGGCCTTTGCGACGGGCATAGTCGGACAACACTTCCTGTTCGTCGCGGAAGTCGCTGCGAATCTGTTCGCCGCGCGCAGCGATTTCGGCGATCAGATCCTGAAAAGCCCCCGCGCGATGACGAAACACCGAGGAGTTGCCGCTGAACCGGTGCCGATAGCGGAACGGCTTGTAGTCCTTGATGATCAGGAATTCGCCGGGCAGTTCGAAAAACGCTTCGAGCGACTGGGTGACCGCGATGTCCAGGTCCAGATACAGCACATCGCCCTGGAATACCTCGGCCAGCTGCGGGCCGAATACGCCGAGCTTGCGCCAGCCCCGATCCAGACGATCGCCGACCACCGGCACCGGCGGCAGCGGCAGGCAGTGCACGGCCGGGTCGATGCCGTCGGCGCGGTCGGTGAAGCAGACCATGCGCATTTCGCCCTGCACATTGGCGCGGACCATGCGGTAGAGCCGGTTGACATCATCGGCGCCGAACTTGTCGCCCCATTTCATGCACACGATCTGGCGGACGCTGGACTGGCTCATTGCGGTTTGCTCGGACTGATCACAGCGCGCAGTTTACCGGCTTGGCCGAATCGGCTTCAGATCGGGCCTGGGCGGCAGGTGCGCTGGCGCAGCAGATCGAATCCGCGCCGGAAGGCCTCAGCGGCGCGGCGCGATCACGCGTCGGCTGCGCTGCCAGGCGCCGGCAGCAGCTTGCCCGGATTGAGGATGCCGTCCGGGTCGAACTGCGCCTTGACGGCGCGCATCAGGGCCAGGCTTTCGGCGCCGTGGGCGCGGGCCATGTAGTCGCGTTTGTCGATGCCGATACCGTGCTCGCCGGACAGCGTGCCGCCCAGCGACAGTGCCAGTTCGAACAGGCGCGGCAGCACCGATTCGGCGCGCGCCACTTCGGCGGCGTCGTCGGTCTGGTAGAGGATGTTGACGTGCAGGTTGCCGTTGCCGGCGTGGCCGAAATTGACGATGGTCAGCGCGAATTCGCGAGCCAGCGCCTGCGCGCCGGATACCAGGTCGGGAATGCGCGACACCGGCACCACCACGTCTTCGTTGATCTTGCCCGGCGCCAGGGTGCGCAGCGCCGGCGACAGCGCCTTGCGCGCGGCGAACAGGACTTCCCGTTGATCGGCATCGCGGGCGCGCTCCAGCGCGATCAGGCCCGGCCCTGAGGCGGCCTTCTCCATCGCGGCCATGGCGGCGTCCAGCGTGCTCTGGTCGCCATCGGCCTCGATCATCAGCAGCGCGCCGGCTTCGGGGATCTCCGCGCCGCCTACCTCGCGTGCCAGCCGCACGCAGTCGCCGTCCATGAATTCGAGCATCGACGGTGTGTGCGGCTGCGCCATGAGCCGGGCCACGGCGGATGCGGCCGCGGCGACATCGGAGTACAGCGCGCGCAGCGTCTGGCGGGCGGGCGGCAGCGGTCGCAGCAGCAGCGTGGCCTCGACGATCAGCGCCAAAGTGCCTTCGGAGCCGATGATGAAGCGGGTGAAATCGTAGCCGGCCGAAGCCTTGGTGGTGGGTCCGCCGCAGCGGATCAGCTGTCCGGCGCCGGTGACTGCCAGCAGTCCCAGCACGTTGTCGCGACAGGCGCCGTATTTCACCGCGCGCGGCCCGCCGGAATTGCAGCCCAGATTGCCGCCGATGCTGCTGAACGCCGAGCTGGTCGGATCGGGCCCCCAGAACAGACCTTTTGTGCCGGCCGCCCGCTGCAGGTCGCCATTGAGCAGGCCGGGCTGGACCACCGCCAGCCGATCCGCCAGGTTCAGCTCAAGCAGGCGATTCATCCGTTCAAAGCCGATCACCAGTCCACCCGAAGACGGCACCGAAGCGCCCGTGGTGTTGGTGCCGCGCCCGCGCGCCACGATCGGGCAGCCGTGCGACCGGCAGGCCAGCACGATATCGCGCACCTGTGCCGCCTCGGCCGGCAGCGCCACGGCGCCCGGCATCGAGCGATGATTGGAATTGTCGTAGCCATAGGCCAGGCGTTCGCCGGGATCGGTGAACAGGGCATCCGGCCCCAGAATCTCGCCCAGGCGGGCGATCAGCGCAGTCGGCAAGTCGCGGGTCATGGGCTGATTGTAGCCAGCATGGCGATGGTTCGCCGGGCGCCGGTGTGTCCGACAACAATGGCTACAGTTTTCTCTATTGTGAAAAAAAAGGCCGACCGAGGCATTGCCGCCAAGCCTGCCGGGAGCTCGGGCGGCCTCCCCCGGCTTCACGCATCATCGAGCGTGAACGCCTCGCGAATCCAGTCGAGGTCGGGCGTGTCCGAAGGGCCGGAAAGGGACACGACATCGAAGCGACAGGCGGCTTTGGCCAACGGCGGGTGCGACAACAGAAACGCCTGGGCGGCGCGCACCAGGCGCATGCGTTTGCGACGGTCGACCGACACTGCGGCGCCGCCGAACCGGTCGTTGCCGCGGTAGCGCACTTCAACGAACACCGTGGTCTCGCGCTCGCGCATCACCAGGTCGATTTCGCCGAACGGATAGCGCACGTTTCGCTGCACCAGGCTCAGGCCGGCATCGCTCAGATGCCTTTCCGCCAGGGCCTCGGCCGCCGCGCCCCGGGCCTGCCGACCGGAATCGGCCTTGTCGTCAGTGCGCGGCATCGGCCCCGATCGATTCGGTGGTCAGGCCACCGTCGACCACCGGCCGGATGCGGCCGCCCTCGAACACCGACCAGGCCGGTTGGCGCAGCACGTTGCCGAAGGCGTCCAGGCGCAAGTCGCCGGTTGCGCCGTTAACCGTGCTGCCAGGGTTGGCCGAAAGCTGGTCCAGATAGCCGATCAGCCGATAGGCGTCGATGCCGAAGGCGAACAGCCGCGCCCGGACTCCGCGCGCGCTGGGCAGCCGGGAAACCGCGCCGTCGGCCCGAGGCGTGCCTGGAACGTGTCGGTTGGGCCAGGCCAGGTCGGGAAATTCGATGCCGTCCAGTTCGCGATCCAATCGGGTGTCGCCGCTGCCCAGGACGATCTGCGAGGTGGCGAACAGTGGGCGGTGCTTCAATCCGATCGCCGCCAGCTGAGGCGCCAGCAGTCGGGCCTCACGGGCCTGCACGGCCAGCAGGATGGCGTCGAAATGCTCGCCTCCGGTGGCGTCGAAGACGGCATTGAGCGCGGTGCTGTGATTGCTGAACGTGGGGTCGATCACCGCCGAGGCGGCGATGGCGCCGCCGCGCTCGGTGAGCCGGGCGGCAAACGCATCCAGACTGCGCTGGGCCACCGCCGTACCGTCGCCGATGACCACGACGCGCAGCAGGTTGCGGCGGATCAATCGTTCGGCGATGGCATCGGCTTCCTCCTCGGGGCTGAGCGAGAAACTGGCGTGGCCGGGCGGCAGGGCCTGGCTGTCGCGATTGAGTGTGAGCGCGGGAACCGGAAGCTCGGGCATCGCCAGAAGCGCGGCCACCTCGTCGCGGCCGAGCGGGCCGATGACCCGTTCGGCGCCATCGCGCTGCGCCTCCAGGTAGCGCTCGGCGACGCGGGCCGGTTCGCTGGCGGTGTCGTAGAAGCGGACATTGGGGCGAGGCGGATCCTGCGCGAAGTGCGCGCTCAGGATGCCGTCGCGAACCGATTCGGCGGCGCTGGCCAGCGCGCCGGTCAGCGGCAGCAGCACCGCCAGCTGTCGCGCCGGGCGAAAGCCGCCGGCAGCCAGCTGGCCAGACTGGCCGGCATCCCGGTCGAACGGTCTGGGCAACTCCAGCCCGCGCTTGATCAGCGCGCTGCCGGCGTAGCGATACAGCGGATCGCCCGCCGGCAGGGCGGCGCTGCGCTGAATCAGGCTGGCGTCATCGAGGCCGGCCAGCAGGTGCTCGATCTCGCGTCGATTCCCGGCTTGCTCTGCGCGTGGCAGCAGCGGCTGCAGTCGGCTCAACTCGCCGGCGGCATCGAACGATTGGCCGGTTTTCGCCAGCGCCTCCGCCCGGCTGCGATGCCACAGCGGCCGCTGCGCCTCGGGCAGGGCTGCGGCGCGTCCGGTCAGTCGGTCGAGTGCCAGCCCGGGCTGGCCCCGGCGCAATTGCTGATCGGCAAGCAGCAGGTCGAAACGCGTGCGCGAGGCGGGAGCCAGGCGTCGAACATCGACAGCGGACAGTGCGCGGTCGCTGGCCGTCAAGTCGCCGTCCTGGCGCCAGGCCTCGGCGGCGCGCAGATACAGCTCGGAGCGGCGGGTGCCGCGTTCGGCGCTGGCCGCATTCTCAAACGCCAGCGCGGCGTCACGGGCGCGGCCTTCGGCCAACATCCGCTCGCCGACGGCATGCACTGCGGCATCGGCGCCGGTAGAAGGAATCGATGCGCAGCCGGCCAGCAGGCTGGCGGCCAGCACCATCAGAAGGGGCCATGTGCGGGTCATGCCTCGGCGATCCTGTGCGTCAAGCGGGCTAAGATCATACCCGCCTACCGCCGACCCGGACCAAGAAATCCCATGCAAACCGTTACCCAGGGCGCGCTTTACGTGGTTGCGACCCCCATCGGCAACATGGACGACATCAGCCTGCGCGCGCTTTCGGTGCTGCGTCAGGTCGACAGAGTCTGCGCCGAAGACACCCGGCACACGCGGCAACTGCTGGCGCATCACGGCATCGACCGGCCGCTGCTGGCGCTGCACGAACACAATGAATCCGAACGCATCCCCCTGCTGCTGGCACGGCTGGCGGCCGGCGAGACGCTGGCGCTGGTGTCCGATGCCGGTACGCCGTTGATCAGCGACCCCGGCTTTCCTCTGGTGCGTGCCGCGCGCGAGGCCGGCCACACCGTGCACCCGGTGCCCGGCGCCTGCGCGGCGATCGCGGCGCTGTCGGTGGCCGGCCTGCCGTGCGAGCGGTTCTGCTTCGAGGGCTTTCTGCCGGCCAAGGCCGGTGCGCGCGGGCAGCGACTGGCCGCGCTGGCCGCCGAATCGCGCACGCTGGTGTTCTACGAAAGCGCGCATCGCATCGTCGAATCGGTCGCGGCGATGGCCGAAGCGTTCGGCGGCGATCGGCCGGCGGTGCTGGCGCGCGAGTTGACCAAGTTGTTCGAAACGGTCCTCAGTGATCGGCTCGACGGCCTCGGAGCGCGTCTTGCGGCCGACGGCAATCAGCGCAAAGGCGAATTCGTGGTGATTGTCGCCGGCGCGCCCGAGCCCGAGAGCCGTCAGTTGCAGGAGGGAAGGCGGCTGTATCGCGGCCTGCTGGAACACCTCCCGCCCTCGCAGGCGGCGCGGATCGCCGCGGAGCTGTCGGGTGCGCCACGCAAGGCGCTGTATGGAAGCGACGGATAGTTCGAATTGTCGACAATCGGGTGATCCGGTGAGCGCCTGCGTATACTGGCGCTGCGGAGTCGGCCAGGCAGTCGCGTCGCGCGCAAGCGCGCCGAGGAAAGTCCGGGCTCCACAGGGCAAGGTGCCAGGTAACGCCTGGGCGGCGCAAGCCGACGGAAAGTGCAACAGAAAGCAAACCGCCAACCTGCTTCCGGCGCTTTGGCGCTGAGGCAGCGGTAAGGGTGAAACGGTGGGGTAAGAGCCCACCGCGTGCGGGGCCAACGCCGCACGGCACGGCAAACCCCACCTGGAGCAAGGCCAAATAGGGACGCAACGATGTTGCCCGCATCGCGTCCGGGTAGGCTGCTGGAGTGGCGCGGCGACGCGTCACCGAGAGGAATGACTGCCCACGACAGAACCCGGCTTATCGGCCGGCTCCGCCCTCTTTACGTCTTTTCATCGCGGCCACTTGGCCGGCGGCTCGCCGCCGTCGGCTCCGACCGGCAGGCCATACCTGCCTGCCTGGACACGCCCGCGCACCAGACGGCTGCACCGGGACCGAGCGCGCCAACGGCGCGCTACCGGCCGGTGGTTCGCTTGCAGCCGATCGGCGGATAGTGACCTTGCGCCCGACGATGGCAAATCGCCGGGCCGACCTCATGCTGTCTGATGACTCCCGGACATGATGGGCGTCAAAAGTTTTTCTGTTAAATCAAACCATATGAAACACTTCTTAAACCTGAATGTGAAGTTAATCGGAACGCTTTGATTAAGAAAGGGATTTTTACCGGAAATTGTGTTGACACCAGCTGGAGCGAAGTCTAATGTGGGTATCTGAGGGAATCTTCGGCAAATTGTGGAGAATCGTGGGGTGATGTTCCAGGGCGAAACCGCCATCAGCGTCGACGAGAAGGGCCGGTTGGCGATCCCCATCGCTTACCGCGAGCTCGTCGCGCGCGAGTGCGATAACCGCCTGATTCTCACCTACAACCCGTTCGAGTCGGGTTGTCTGTTCATTTATCCCGAAAAAGCCTGGGCGCCGGTGCGCGACCAGGTCAATGCCCTGCCCAGGGCCAAGAAGGTGCATCGCGCGCTCCAGCTCAAGCTGGTCGGCGCGGCGATGGTACTGGAGCCCGATGCCAGCGGCCGGGTGTCGCTGCCGGCCAGCCATCGCACCGCTGCCGGCATCGATCGCAAGGCCATTCTGGTCGGCATGGGCGACAAGTTCGAACTGTGGAGCGAGCAGGCTCATCTGGATCAGATTCGCCAGACCATCGGCGAGGACGAGGTCAGCGACGCCATGCTCGACCTGAGGCTTTAAGCGGCCATGGTCAGGCTCGACGATGCCCCGTCGAGCCCCAGGCATGTGCCGGTGCTGTTTGCGCAGGTCATGGAGGGGCTGCGGGTACGGGAGGACGGAATCTATCTGGATGGCACCTTCGGGCGCGGCGGCCATGCTCGGGGAGTGATCGAACGCCTGGGGCCGAATGGGCGACTTCTAGTGATGGACAAGGACCCGCAAGCGATCGCCTGTGCCGAGCAGCAGTTCGGGGCCGATCCCCGGGTTGCGATCCGGCGCGGCAGCTTCTCCGGACTGGCCCGCTGGGAGGTGGTCGCGGCCGGGGTGGACGGGATTCTGCTCGATATTGGCGTCTCTTCGCCCCAGCTCGACCAGGCCGAGCGCGGCTTCAGTTTTCGCGCCGATGGCCCGCTGGACATGCGCATGGATCCGGACGCCGCACCCAGCGCCGCCGAATGGCTGGCCAGCGCCAGCGAGACCGAGATCGCCGATGTGCTGTGGCGGCTGGGCGAAGAGCGTCAGAGCCGACGCATCGCGCGCGCCATCGTGGCGCATCGGGCGCAGTCGCCGATTACCCGCACCGCGCAACTGGCCGAATTGATCGCCGGCCTGCTGGGCCGGGGCGATGGCCGCATCCATCCAGCCACGCGCAGCTTCCAGGCGATCCGCATCCATATCAATCGCGAGCTCGACGAGCTGTCCGCCGGGCTGGACGCCGCCATGGCGTGCCTGAAGCCGGGCGGGCGTCTGGCGGTGATCAGCTTCCATTCGCTGGAAGACCGGCTGGTGAAGCGCTTCATCCAGAAACACAGCCGGCCGCCGCCGGGCAACCGGCGATTGCCTGAAGCGCAGCCCTTTCACCCGGACCTGCTGGCCGTGGGCGGGGCGCAGCGCGCCGACGACGCCGAACTGGCGATCAATCCGCGTGCCCGCAGCGCCGTCCTGCGGGTCGCCGAGCGGCTGGGGGCGGCGGCATGAACGCCCGTCACTACCTTCTGTTGCTGCTGGTCGCGGCGACCATCGCCACCGCTCTGGCGGTCGTCCAGACCAAGCACCACCATCGGCAGTTGTTCATCGAGCTCACCCGGCTGGAGCGCGAGCGCGATGAGCTGAACATCGACTTCGGCCGGTTGCAGCTGGAGCAGGCGACCTGGGCCGAGACCAGCCGGATCGAGCGCATCGCCCGCACCCGGCTGGGCATGCGCACGCCGGAAGGCGATACCCTGCGGGTGATCCGGCCATGAGTCGGACCATCCCGCCGCGTGAGGCGAAGCAAGACTCCTCCGCCGGGCTGCGCGCCTGGCTGGGTCGGGCACACCAACAGTGGCTGTCCGGACGCAGCGCCGGTCTGCGCCTGCGGTTCGCGTTTCTCGGCGGGATGCTGGGGCTGATCGTGCTGCTGCTGGTCGTCCAGGCGGCCAACCTTCAGTTGTTCAACGACGGTTTCTATCAGCGCCAGGGCGATGCGCGCTTCCTGCGCGAAATCGAGATTCCCACGTCGCGCGGGATGATCACCGACCGCAACGGCGAGCCGCTGGCCGTGTCATCCCCGGTGGTGTCGATCTGGGCCAATCCGCAGGAAGTGCTCCAGCATCCGGCGCGGCTGCCGGAGCTGGCCGAAGCGCTCGATATCGCGCTCGAACCGCTCACCCAGCGGCTGGCACAGCGCGCCCAGCGCGAGTTCGTCTATCTGCGCCGTCATCTGGTCCCGGATCAGGCCGAGGCGATCCTTGCACTGGGCGTCCCCGGGATCTACTCGCAGCGCGAGTTCCGCCGGTTCTATCCGATCGGCGAAGTGATGGCCCAGGTGCTTGGCATCACCGATATCGACGATGTCGGCCAGGAGGGCCTGGAGCTGGCCTACAACGACTGGCTGACCGGCAAGCCTGGCGCAAAGCGAGTGATCCGCGACCGGCGCGGTGCGATCGTCGAGAACGTCGACCTGATTCGGGCCGCTGAGCCCGGCCATGACCTGACGCTGTCGATCGATCGCCGGATTCAATACCTGGCCTATCGTGAGCTGGGCGCTGCGCTGCGCACCCACGATGCGGTCGCCGGCAGCGTCGTGGTGCTGGACGTTCGCAACGGCGAAGTGCTGGCCATGGTCAGCCATCCCTCGTTCAACCCCAATGCGCGCGATGGCGGCGGCAGCGCAGGCCGGCGCAACCGGACGGTCACCGATGTCATCGAACCGGGTTCGGTGATCAAGGCGCTCACCGTCGCAGCGGCGCTGGAGACCGGCAAGGTCACTCCCGAGACCGTCATCCAGACCAGCCCGGGCTATATGCCGCTGGCTGGGCACGTGATCCGCGACATCCGCAACTTCGGCGAGGTCAGCCTCACCCGTCTGCTGACCAAGAGTTCGAACGTGGCGGCGACCAAGCTGGCGATGGACATGCCCAACGATCATTTCCACGATGTGCTGCGTCGGTTCGGGTTGGGCTCGAGCACCGGCAGTGGATTCCCCGGCGAGTCGGCCGGCGTACTGCCTGCCTCGCATCGATGGGGCACGCTGGAAAAGGCCACCATCTCTTACGGCTACGGGCTCTCGGTGACCCCGCTGCAGCTGGCGCAGGCATATGCAGTGCTAGGCAACGGCGGTCGACTGGTCGCGCCGACCTTCGTGCGCGATGTCCATCAGGAGAGCCGGCAGGTCATCGACCCGGGTCTGGCTGCGACCATCGTGGCGATGCTGGAGACGGTGACCGGGCCGGAGGGTACGGCACAGGCGGCGCGTATCGCGGGCTACCGGGTGGCCGGCAAGACCGGCACCTCGCGCAAGGTCGGCGTCGGCGGCTATGAGAAGCGTTACTTGAGCGTGTTTGCCGGCCTGGTGCCAGCCACCCGACCCCGTTTCGCCGTGGTGGTGGTGGTCGATGACCCGAAATCGGGCGACTACTACGGAGGTCTGGTCGCCGCTCCGGTCTTTCGCGTGGTGATGGAAGGAGCACTCCGGCTGCATCACGTGGCGCCGGATCGTGTCGAGCAGTGGTTCGCCGATGCCGAACCGCTGCCGGCCGCTTCGCTGGCCGATGCCGCCGAGCCGGTCGAGCCGCTGGTTGCGAGGTGGCGCCAGTGAGCTACGCCATGCGAATGGATGCACTGCTGCCGAATCTGGCGCTGCCGCCCGAGGTGGCGTCGATCGTCGTTTCCGGCCTGAGCCTTGACAGCCGGCAGGTGCGCCCAGGCTACGCCTTCGTGGCGCTGGCCGGTGGCCGCGGGCACGGCCTGGATCACGCCGCCGAAGCGTTGGCCGCAGGTGCGGCGGCCATCCTGTTCGAGCCGCCGCAAGCCGCCCGCGACCCGGCACCGCAACCCGCAGTTGCGGTGCCGGGTCTGCGCGCAGGACTGGGATCGATGGCCAACCATTTTTACCGTGCGCCGTCGAGCGACATCGCGGTGATCGGGGTGACCGGCACCAATGGGAAAACCTCCACTGTCCAGCTTGTCGCCCAGGCGCTGGATCGTGGAGCGCACCGCGCGGCGAGCATCGGCACGCTCGGGGTGGGCCGGCCGGGCGCGTTGCAGCCGGGCGAGCGGACTACGCCCGATGTGCTCAGCGTGCACCGTACCCTGGCGGAGCTTCGCGATCAGGGCATCGAACAGGTGGCGATGGAAGTCAGCTCGCACGCGCTCCATCAGGGTCGGGTCGATGACGTGCGGTTTCGCGTGGCGGTGTTCACCAACCTCACCCGCGATCATCTCGACTATCACGGCACCATGGAGCGCTATGGCGCCGCCAAGGCCAGCCTGTTCGGCTGGCCCGGGCTGGCAGCGGCGGTAATCAATCTCGACGACAGCTTCGGGTCGCAGCTGTTCGACCGACTGGCGGGACCGATGTCGCCGCTGGGGGTGAGCGCATGCGGCGATGCCAGGGCCCGGGTACGCGCCGAGGCGCTTTCGCTCGATGTTCAGGGCATTGGCTTCGAACTCAACGTCGACGGTCGCATCTGCCCGGTGCGCTCTTCGCTGCTGGGCCGGTTCAATGTCGACAATCTGCTGGCCGTGGCCGGCGTGCTGCACGCGCTGGACTGGCCGGTGGAAGCCATCGCGGCACGGCTCGTTGCGTTGCAGCCGGTGCCGGGCCGCATCCAGCGGCTGGGCGGCGGCGAGCAATTGCCGCTGGTGGTGATCGACTACGCGCACACGCCGGATGCACTGGAAAAACTGCTGGATACGCTGCGCGACCATGCTGGCCGGCGAATGCTGTGCCTGTTCGGCTGCGGCGGCGAGCGCGACCCCGGCAAGCGCCCGCAAATGGCCGCCATCGCCGAGCGTCTGGCCGATGTCGTCTGGGTGAGCGACGACAATCCGCGCTGCGAGGACGGCGACGCGATCGTGGCCGACATCATGGCCGGGTTCCGGCACCCCGATGCGGTTGTCGTCCAGCGCGACCGGGCCAAGGCCATCGCCGGAATCATCGCTGCGGCGCGGCCCGGCGACGTGGTCGTCATTGCCGGCAAGGGACACGAGGCGTATCAGGAAGTGGACGGCCGGCGCCGCCCGTTCGACGATGCCGCTTCGGCCGCCGCTGCACTGGAGGCACTGTCATGAGGCCGGTACCGCTCTCCGATCTGGCGCGCTGGGTTGGCGGCCGCCTGCAGGGCGAGGATCGGCTGATCGACTCGATCGGCCACGATACCCGTACCCTGCGTGCCGGCGGGCTGTATGTCGCGCTGATCGGCGAGCGCTTCGACGGCCACGACTTCTGCGATGCCGCTGCCGACACCGGCGCAGCGGCGCTGCTGGTTTCGCGGCCGGTTGCGAGTCCGCTTTCGCAGATCATCTGCACAGACACATTGCTTGCGTTGGGCCGCATCGCGGCCGGCCTCGCCGAAGGACGACCGGCGCGGGTCGTGGGCCTGACCGGAAGCAACGGCAAGACCACCGTCAAGACGCTGTTGCAGAGCATCCTCGAACACGCCGCGCCCGGCCAGGCTTACGCCAATCCGGGCAATCGCAACAACGAGATCGGTCTGCCGTTGGCCGTCATCGACGCGCCTGAGGACGCCCGCTATGCGATCTACGAAATGGGCGCCGGCAAGCCCGGCGATATCGCCTACCTCACCGACATCGCAAGGCCGGGCGTTGCCCTGGTCAACAACATCGGGCCAGCACACCTGGAGCGCATGGGCAGCCTGCTGGGAGTGGCCCGGACCAAGGGTGCGATGTATTGCGCCCTGCCCGACGATGGCGTTGCCGTGATCAACGCCGACGATGCCTTCGCGCCGTATTTCGAGGCCCGAATCGGAAGGCGCCGACACCTGCGCTTCGGCCTGGAGTCGAGCGCCGAGGTGACCGCCACGCGAGTGCAGCCGACCGAGGCGGGATGGCGGTTCCGACTGGTCACGCCGAACGGCGAGGCCGATGCCGCCCTGCAGCTTGCCGGCCGGCACAACCTGCGCAATGCGCTGGCCGCCGCCGCCGCCGCGCTGGCGCTGGACATCGCACCGGCGATCATCGCCGAAGGCCTGGCGGCGGCGCGCGGAGTCGGCGGACGCCAGCAGGTGCACCGGCTGCGCGATGGACTGATTCTGATCGACGACAGCTACAACGCCAATCCACTTTCGGTCGCCGCCGCCATTGACCTGCTGGCCCAGCATCAACGGCAGTCGACCCTGGCGGACACCTGGCTGGTACTCGGCGACATGGGCGAGCTGGGCGCCGAGGCCGCTGGACATCATGCCGAGTGCGGGCAGCGCGCACGCGCGGCGGGGATCTCGCGGCTGTTCACCGTCGGCGCACTCGGCGCCGAGACCAGCCGCGCGTTCGGCGCAAATGCGCTGCACTTCCCCGATCAGGCGGCGCTGATCGACGCCCTGCAAAGGGCCCTGGCCGAGCACACGTCCGGTCCGCTCAGCGTGCTGGTCAAGGGCTCGCGCACAGCCGCCATGGAGCGCGTGGTTTCCGCGCTGCTTGCGTCTCACACCAGCGGCTCCGGTCCGGAGGTCACTCATGCTGTATGAGCTCGCGCAATGGCTGCAGGGCATCGACCGGGCCTTCGCCCTGTTCGGCTACATCACCTTCCGCGCCATTCTGGCGGCGCTCACCGCGATGGCGCTGTCGTTGTGGTTGGGACCATTGGTGATTCGCCGGCTGGCTTCGCTCAAGGCGGGTGGCCAGCCGATTCGCGTCGACGGGCCGCAGAGTCATCTGGCCAAGGCCGGCACGCCGACCATGGGCGGCGCGCTGATTCTCCTGGCGGTGGCCAGTTCCACCCTGCTGTGGGCCGACCTGGGCAACCGTTACGTGTGGGTGGTGCTGGCGGTGCTGCTGTCGTTCGGCGCGATCGGCTGGTACGACGACTGGCTGAAGATCGTCCGGCGCGATCCCAAGGGCATGAAGTCGCGCTGGAAGTACGCCCTGCAGTCGGTGTTCGGCCTGGCCGCCGCGCTGGCGCTGTTTCTGAGCGCCGACCACGCGTCCAACACGACCCTGTATCTGCCGCTGCTCAAGGATGTGGCGATTCCGCTCGGGGGCATGTTCGTGGTGATCGCCTACTTCTGGATCGTCGGCTTTTCCAACGCGGTCAATCTGACCGACGGACTCGATGGCCTGGCGATCATGCCCACGGTGCTGGTTGCCGGCGGGTTGGCGGTGTTCGCCTACGCCTCCGGCCATGCCGGCTTCTCCCAGTATCTGCAGATTCCCATCGTGCCCGGCTCGGGCGAGCTGGTGATCATCTGCGCGGCGATCGGTGGGGCGGGGCTGGGCTTTCTGTGGTTCAACACCTACCCGGCCATGGTGTTCATGGGCGACATCGGCGCCCTTGCGTTGGGCGCGGCCTTGGGCGCGATTGCGGTCATCGTCCGTCAGGAGCTGGTGTTGGTGGTGATGGGCGGCATCTTCGTGCTGGAGACGGTGTCGGTCATGCTCCAAGTGGCCAGCTTCAAGCTGACCGGTCGACGGATATTCCGCATGGCGCCGATCCACCATCACTTCGAGCTCAAGGGCTGGCCCGAGCCGAGGGTGATCGTGCGTTTCTGGATCATCTCGGTGATGCTGGTTTTGATCGGCCTCGCCACGCTGAAGGTGCGTTGATGGCCGCGATCAGCATCCATTCCGGACCGCAGGCGCAGCGCGTGGAAGCGCTGGAAGGCCGCTACGACCCCCTGCTGATGCTCAGCGCCGGCCTGCTGGCAGCGATCGGGATCGTGATGGTCGGCTCCAGCTCGGTCGCTATCGCCGAGGGGCTGGGCGTGGGCCCGAATCATTTCCTGATCCGCCATCTGGTCTTTCTGTCGCTGGGCCTCGCGCTTGCGGTGATCCTGTGCCGGGTCGAACTCAAAGTGCTGGAGCGCCACAGCCGTTTGCTGCTGCTGGGGTGCTTCGTTCTGGTCGGTCTGGTCTTCGTGCCGGGCATAGGTCACACGGTCAACGGGGCACAGCGCTGGATCAATCTGGGCGTTTCGAATTTTCAAGCGGTCGAGGCAGTCAAGGTGCTGCTCATCCTCTGGCTGGCCAGTTACCTCAAGCGTTACGGCGACGCGGTCGCCCATTCCTGGGCTGGTCTGCTCAAGCCGATCGGAATCATGGTGGTACTGGTGCTGGCGCTGCTCGCGCAGCCGGACTTCGGTTCGGTGATGCTCATCGGCGCGGTGTTCGGCGGCATGCTGTTTCTGGGCGGCGCCAGCCTGCCCCGGCTGCTGATGCTGGGCTCGCTGGCGCTGCCGCTGCTGGCCTGGCTGGCGGTGACGGAGTCCTACCGTCTGCGCCGGCTGACCTCGTTCCTCAACCCCTGGGCCGATCCGTTCGATAACGGCTTTCAGCTGACCCAGGCATTGATCGCCATCGGTCGCGGCGAATGTTTCGGCGTCGGCCTCGGCGCCAGCATTCAGAAACTGTTCTACCTGCCGGAGGCGCATACCGATTTCATCCTCTCGGTACTGGCTGAAGAGCTGGGCTTCGTTGGCGTCCTGGCGGTCATCACGCTGTTCGCCGTGTTCGCCGGTCGCTGCCTGTGGATCGGCTATCGGGCGCTGGAGATGAGCCGGCGATTCGCCGGACTGGTGGCCTGCGGCGTCGGTCTGTGGATCGGGCTTCAGGCGCTGGTCTCGATCGGAGTGAACTTCGGCGTGCTGCCGACCAAGGGTCTGACCCTGCCGCTGGTGTCCTCCGGCGGCTCCAGCGTGCTGATGACCTGCGTTGCCATCGGTCTGGTGCTTCGGGTCAGCTATGAACTGGAGCGGGCCCAGCGCCAGGTCGCCCATCACCGGGCCGAACTGGCCCTGGAGTCGTTCCAGCCGATGGCCATCGTTCCCGGTGCCGGCAGCGCAGCCCGTGGCAAGCGCGAGCGCGTCGAGCCTCGGATGGGGGCGACGGTATGAGCGTGACTCCGATCGTCATTTTGGCCGGTGGCACCGGCGGGCACATCTTTCCTGGTCTCGCGGTCGCCGCGGCGCTGAGCGCGCGCGCGGTCCCCGTGGTCTGGCTGGGCGCGCACGGGGGTATGGAGACCCGGTTGGTGCCGGCGCAGGGGATCGAGCTGCGCACCCTGTCGATCACCGGACTGCGCGGCAAGGGGCCGGCCGCGCTGGCGGTCGCGCCGGTGCGGCTGATTCGCGCGGTATGGCAGGGCCTGCACGCATTGCGCGAGATCCGCCCCGCTGCGGTGATCAGTTTCGGCGGCTTCGCTGCCGGGCCGGGCGGACTGGCCGCATGGCTGCTGCGCATCCCGCTGCTGGTTCACGAACAGAACCGCGCGCCGGGTCTGACCAATCGGGTACTGGCCCGTTTGTCCGCCCGCGTGCTGTGCGGTTTTCCGGATACATTCCCGGGCTTGGCGTCCGAAACGGTGGGCAACCCGGTGCGTGCCGGGATCGCCGCACTTGCGCCTCCGGGCGAGCGCTTCGCCGGCCGGTCCGGCCCGGTGCGCGTGCTGGTGCTGGGCGGAAGCCAGGGCGCACGTGCGCTGAACCGGACCGTCCCCGGCGTGCTGGCCCGGTGTGCCGGCAGTGCGGCGCTGGAAGTCCGCCACCAGTGCGGTCGGAACCTGCTGCCGGAGGCCGATTCGGCGTATGCCGACACCGGACTCCCGGCACAGCTGCTGCCGTTCATCGACGACATGGCCGAAGCCTACGGCTGGGCCGACCTGGTGATCTGCCGGGCCGGCGCCTTGACCCTGGCCGAGCTGGCAGCGGCCGGACTGCCTGGCGTGCTGGTGCCGTTCCCGGCGGCGGTCGACGATCACCAGACCCGCAATGCCGAATTCATGGTCGAGCACGGCGCCGCAGCCCTGGTTGCCGAAGGCGACGACTTTGATCAGCGTCTTGAATATGCCCTGCTGCCCTTGCTGACCAGCGTCGAGCAGCGCCGCGACATGGCCGAAGCGGCGCGGGCGCTGGCCTTGCCGGATGCCGCCGCGCGGGTCGCCGGGATCGCCCTGGCCGAGGTGCGTCCATGAAGCGCCGTCTCCAGCAGACCGGCGACCTGGCCAAGGCCTTTTCGCGGGTTCATTTCATCGGCATCGGCGGCGTCGGCATGAGCGGCATCGCCGAGGTGTTGACCACGCTGGGCTACAAGGTGTCCGGCTCGGACATCAGCGAGAGCGCGAGCACCCGCCGGCTGGCCCAGCTCGGCGCGCGCATCCATATCGGTCACCAGGCCGAGAATTTGCGCGATGCCGATGCGGTGGTCACTTCCAGCGCCATCCGCGCCGACAACCCCGAACTGCTGGCCGCCCGCGCCCAGCGCGTCCCGGTTGTGCCGCGCGCGGAAATGCTGGCCGAGCTGATGCGCTTCCGGCGCGGGGTGGCGATCGCCGGTACGCACGGCAAGACCACCACCACCAGCCTGATCGCCAGCGTGCTCACCGAGGGCGGCCTGGACCCGACCTTCGTGATCGGCGGGCAGTTGCTCTCGGCCGGCGCCAACGCCCGCCTGGGGACCAGCCAGTGGCTGGTGGCCGAGGCCGACGAGAGCGACGGCAGCTTCCTGCGCCTGAGTCCGTTGATCGCCGTGGTCACCAATATCGATGCCGATCATCTGGAAAACTACGGCGGCGATTTCGGCCGGATCAAGGCGGCGTTCTCCGAGTTCCTGCACCGGCTGCCGTTTTACGGGCTGGCGGTGCTGTGCATCGACGATGCGGAAGTCGCTGCGCTCGCCGATCAGATGCCGCGTCATGTGATGACTTACGGCTTCGACCCGGCCGCCGATGTGCGCGCCGATGATCTGGTCGCCGAAGGCGCACGTACGCACTTCAACCTGTCCCTGCCGGAGGCCGATCCGGTTCCGGTCAGCCTGAATCTGCCTGGCCGGCACAACGTGCTCAACGCACTGGCTGCCGCTGCGGTGGGCTGGCAGCTGGGCGTCTCGGCGGCAGAGATCGCCTACGCGCTGGCGCATTTTCAGGGTATCGGCCGGCGCTTCAATCTGGTCGGCGACTACGACTTCGGCAACGGCCGGGCGCTGCTGGTCGACGATTACGGCCACCATCCGGCCGAGCTGGCCGCCGTGTTCGAGGCAGCCCGCTCGGGCTGGCCCGAGCGCCGCCTGGTTGCCGCGTTCCAACCGCACCGTTACAGCCGGACCCGCGATTTGCTGGACGACTTCGCCGCTGTGCTGTCGGAAGTCGATGCACTGGTGCTGACCGAAGTCTATCCGGCCGGCGAGGCGCCGATCGTCGGTGCCGACAGCAAGTCCTTGGCGCGCGCCATCCGCGCACGCGGCCGGATCGACCCGGTGCTGGTCGCGCATCCGTCCGATCTGCCCGATGTGCTGCCCGACGTGCTGCGCGACGGCGATCTGTTGCTGCTGCTGGGCGCCGGCGACATCGGTCAGGTTTCGCGCGCGCTTCCGCTCGCCGAGGCTGAATCATGAGCCGGCTCGATGCCTCGCGGTTCGGCCGCGTCGCCGTTCTGATGGGCGGCACCAGCAGTGAGCGCGCCGTGTCCCTGGATTCCGGGCGCAACGTGCTGGACGCCCTGCTGGCGCGCGGCGTCGACGCTTTCCCGATCGACGGCATCTCCGAGCTCACGCCAGCGCTGGCGGCCGGGCGGATCGACCGCGTGTTCAACGTGCTGCACGGCAGCCGCGGCGGTGGCGAGGATGGCGTGGTCCAGGGTCTGCTGGAGGCCTTCGGTGTGCCCTGCACCGGCTCGGACGTGCTCGGCTCGGCGCTGAGCATGGACAAGATTCGCAGCAAGCAGGTCTGGCAGGCGATCGGTCTGCCGACGCCGGAGTTTCGCCGTCTGGCACCGGGCGACGACCTCGGCGCAACCATCGCCGAGCTGGGTTTCCCACTGGTGGTCAAGCCGGCCTGCGAGGGCTCCAGCGTCGGGATCAGCCGGCTGTTCGGCGCCGATGACGTGCCGGCGGCGCTGGCGCTGGCCGCCGACTACCTTAATCCGTCGAGCGGAGGCGAGCTGCTGGTCGAGCGGCTCATCGAGGGCGGCGAATATACCGTGGGCATTCTCGGCCGGCAGGCGCTGCCGAGCATCCGCATCGTCCCGGCCGGCGCGTATTACGACTATCACGCCAAGTATCTCGCCGAAGACACCCGCTACATCTGTCCCGGTCTCGACGACGCCGACCAGGAAGCGGCGATCCGCGAACTCGCGCTGCGCGCGTTCGACGCGCTGGGCTGCCGGGGCTGGGGCCGGGTCGACGTGATGCGCGACCAGGGCGGCGGCAACTGGCTTCTCGAAGTCAATACCGCGCCCGGCATGACCAGTCATTCGCTGGTGCCCAAGGCCGCTGCGGCGCTGGGGATCGACTTCGAAACCCTGTGCTGGCAGATCCTCGCCCAGACCCTGCCCGAGGCAACGCCGTGAGCGCGCTTCGTCAACTGGTGCTCTGGCTGGTCGCATTGGCGCTGGTCATTGCGCCCGGCGTGGCGGTGTTCAACGGCTGGATCGCCAGCGAGCGCTGGCCGCTGAAGCGCCTGTGGATCGAGGCCGAATTCGTTCAGATCGATGAGCAGGCGGTGCGCGATGCGGTGCTTCCCTACCTGGACCGGGGGTTTTTCGCGGTCAGTCCGGAGCAGCTGCGCCAGGCCGTGCTGGCACTGCCCTGGGTGGCCCATGCCGAGGTGCGCAAGCGCTGGCCGGACGTGCTGGAAATCCGCCTGGTCGAGCGGCGCGCGGTGGCGCGCTGGGGCGACGGACAACTGCTTTCCGATCGCGGCGAAGTGTTCGAGACCGAACACGCTCAGGGCACCGAGGCGCTTCCGCATTTGATCGGCCCGCAAACCCGGCTGCGCGATCTGGTCGAATTCCACCGGCTGTCCAGCACCCGTCTGGCGCCCTACGGCCTGATGGTTCGTCGCGTCGAGCTCAGCCCGCGCGGCAGCTGGAGCCTGACCTTGGATGACCAGAGCACCCTTCTGCTGGGCCGTACCGACCCCGAGTCGCGGGTCGCCAGATTCGCTGCCTTGCTGCCGCGGCTGCGCCAGGAAGGCCGTGCCATCGTGCGCGCCGATCTGCGCCATGCCGACGGCCTGGCGATGCGCTGGGGCGAGCCGCTTCCCACTGCACCACAACCGGCGGCCAAGGCCGTTGAACAGGACACGTAATGAATCGCAAAGGCGACAAATCGCTCATCGTCGGCCTCGATATCGGCACCTCCAAGGTGATCGCTCTGGTCGGCGAGTACAGCCAGGGCAACCCGATCGAAGTGATCGGCATCGGCACCCACGAATCGCGCGGCATGAAGCGCGGCGTGGTGGTGGATATCGAATCCACCGTGCAGTCGATCCAGCGCGCCATCGAAGAGGCGGAAATGATGGCCGGCTGCGAAATCCGCTCGGTCTATGCCTCCATCTCGGGCAGCCACATTCATTGCCGCAACTCGCCCGGCATCGTGCCGATCCGCGATGGCGAGGTCAGCTACGCCGATCTCGAGCGCGTGCTGGAGGCGGCCAAGGCGGTCGCCATTCCTTCCGATCAGCGCATCCTGCACGCGATACCGCAGGAATACATCGTCGACAACTCGCAGGAGGGCATCCGCCATCCGGTCGGCATGTCCGGCGTCCGGCTGGAAGTGCGCGCGCATCTGGTGGTCGGCGCCCAGTCGGCGGCACAGAACGTGACCAAGTGCGTGCAGCGTTGCGGCCTGCAGGTCGATGATCTGGTGCTGTCGTCGCTGGCCTCGGCCACTGCGGTGCTGACCAGCGACGAGAAGGAGCTGGGCGTTGCCTTGGTCGACATCGGCGCCGGCACCACCGATCTGGCGGTGTTCGTGCAGGGCGCGATCCGCCACACCGCCAGTCTGCCGATCGCCGGCGATCAGGTGACCAACGACATCGCCCATCTGCTGCGCACGCCGACCCCGGAGGCCGAACAGATCAAGGTGCGCTATGCCTGCGCGCTGGCCTATCTGGCGACCGCCGAAGAAAGCATCCAGGTGCCCTCGGTGGGCGATCGCCCGCCGCGCCGGCTGGCCCGACAGGCGCTCGCCGAGGCCGTGCAGCGCCGCTACGAGGAAATCTTCGAGATGGTGCAGGCCGAGCTGCGCCGGTCCGGATTCGAGGAACTGATCCGCGCCGGGCTGGTGCTGACCGGCGGCGCATCGCGCATGGAGGGCGTGGTCGAGCTGGCCGAAGAGATGCTGCACATGCCGGTTCGCATCGGCGTTCCGCAGCACGTCACCGGGCTGGGCGATGTGGTCGGCAACCCGATCCACGCCACCGGCGTGGGGCTGCTCATCTCCGGAAGCCAGATCGAGAATCCCCGTCGGCCGGTTTTGCCGCCCGGTGGCGTGGCCAACCTGCTCGGACGGTTGCGCGACTGGTATCGGGGCCAGTTCTGATGACCGGATCGTTTGCCATGACGCTCTGGAAACGCCTTTCACGGGCTCCGCGCGGTAGTCGCGATCGGAGTTCGCGCCGGCTCGCTTGGCCGGCAGATTCGCCACCCGAGACCCTCGCATGGCCCGGTTGGCTGGCACCGATCGATCGAACAACAACGTTGAACACACCCCCCCCTGTTACATCCACGGAGAGTTGAAATGGCCCACTTCGAATTGATTGAGAAAACTGCACCCAATGCCGTCATCAAAGTGGTGGGTGTCGGCGGTGGTGGCGGAAATGCGGTTGCCCACATGGCCAACAGCGACATCGAGGGCGTCGAGTTCATCACCGCCAATACCGATGCGCAGGCGATCCGCAACTGCGGCGGCAAGCTTCAGCTGCAACTTGGCGCGAACGTCACCAAGGGTCTGGGCGCCGGCGCCAATCCGGAAGTCGGACGCCAGGCCGCGCTCGAGGACCGCGAGCGGATCATGGAGGCGCTGGCTGGCGCGGACATGGTGTTCATCACCGCCGGCATGGGCGGCGGTACCGGTACCGGCGCAGCCCCGGTCTTCGCGCAGATCGCCAAGGAGATGGGCGTGCTCACCGTCGCCGTGGTCACCAAGCCGTTCCCGTTCGAGGGCCGGCGCCGGATGCAGGTCGCGCTCAAGGGCATCGAGGAGCTGAGCAACCACTGCGACTCCCTGATCACCGTGCCCAATGAAAAGCTGATCACCGTTCTCGGTCGGGACGCGACCATGGTGCAGGCCTTCCGCGCCGCCAACGATGTGTTGCAGGGCGCGGTGCGCGGTATTGCCGACCTGATCGTCCGCCCGGGTCTGATCAACGTCGACTTTGCCGATGTGCGCACGGTGATGAGCGAAATGGGCATGGCGATGATGGGCAGCGGTACCGCCCGCGGCGAGGACCGAGCCATGACGGCGGCCGAGGCGGCGATCAGCAACCCGCTGCTCGATGACGTGAACCTGGCCGGGGCGAACGGCATCCTGGTCAACATCACCGCCGGTCCCGACTTCACCATGCGCGAGTTCGACGAAGTCGGCCGCACCATCGAGGAATTCGCCAGCGAAGATGCCACCGTGGTCATCGGCACCGTGCTGGATCCGGAAATGCAGGACGAGGTTCGGGTGACCGTGGTGGCCACCGGACTCAATCGCGCGGCTGCCCGGCAGCCGATCCGGCCGGAGCAGGCCAAGCCGTTCAAGGTGGTGCGCAACGCCACCAATGGCCAGGTCGAATACGACGGCGACCCGCGGGTCGGCATCAATCCCGGACTCCGGGCCAGTCAGGTCGGTGAGTCGACACAGGCCCCGGCTACCGCGCTCGACAGCTACGCCGACAAGCGGGAATACCTGGACATCCCGGCCTTTCTGCGCCGCCAGGCCGACTGATGGCCCTCCACTCTGCGGCCGCCGGCACGGGGCGGGCGGCCGCAGAGGCCGGGGTGCTTGTTAAGGCGACGTTACCGGGTCTGCCGGCACACTGTGCGGGTTGCCGGGGGCTGCTTGGTCGGGGTCATTCGAGCGAACGCTCGATTCGCGTGAGATAAGTTACAATTCTGTTAATCAGCCAGACAGCCTGGCAGGTGGCGCCACATCATGATCAAACAACGAACGCTGAAAAACGTTATCCGCGCAACCGGCGTGGGTATGCATTCCGGCGAAAAGGTTTACATGACGCTGCGTCCGGCCGCGCCCGATACCGGCATCATCTTTCGACGCATCGATCTGCCCGAACCGGTCGAACTGCGCGCCTGCGCGCACTGTGTCGGCGATACCAGCATGTGCACGGCACTGGTCAATGGCGATGTGCGGGTTGCGACCGTCGAGCACTTGCTGGCCGCCATGGCCGGCCTGGGAATCGACAACGCCTACGTTGACCTGAGCGCGGCCGAGGTGCCGATCATGGACGGCTCGGCCGGACCGTTCGTATTCCTGCTGCAATCGGCGGGCATCGAAGAGCAGCCCAAGGCCAAGCGGTTCATTCGCATCCTCAAGACCATCGAAGTGCGCGAAGACGACAAGTGGGCGCGATTCGAGCCGTTCGACGGGTTCAAGGTCGGCTTCACCATCGACTTCAAGCATCCGCGTTTTGCCGACAAGTCGAAGTGCACGGCGGAGATCGACTTTTCGGTCGATTCGTTCGTCAAGCAGGTCAGTCGCGCGCGGACCTTCGGGTTCATGCGGGACATCGAAATGCTGCGCGACCGGGATCTGGTGCTGGGCGGCAGCCTCGACAACGCCATTGTGATGGACGACTACCGGGTGCTGAACGAAGACGGCCTGCGCTACGAGGACGAGTTCGTCCGGCACAAGATTCTCGATGCCATCGGCGACCTCTATCTCGCCGGTCGCGGCATCATCGGCGCGTTCCACGGGTTCAAAGCGGGACATGCACTGAACAACCGCCTCCTGCGTGCCCTGCTGGCCGATCGCACCGCCTGGGAGGAAGTCAGTTTCGACGAAACCGAGCGCGCGCCCTTCCTGCTGCCAGCCGCAACTTCGGCTCAAACTGCCTGACAAATCCCGCCCGATGGGGTATAAAGCCCGTTGGCCGTGATCGCCAGTCAGGCGGTCAAGGCTTGTCGGGCATGGACGCCAGCCGAAGCAGAACGTCCCTCAACTGGGGGTCGCTCACGCTTTCGGCCGTTTGTCGCAGTGCATCGCGGCTGCGGGCCGAGATGGGTTGGGGTCCACGTTCCGGGCTTGGTTCCGGTGGTTTCGGGGACACTTTCACGCTGACGCCCTTGGCTGGAAATCCGGCAGAGATCGCTGTGTCGATCAGTTCGGCTTGCAGCAGTCTCAGGTTTGCTTTCCAGATCGGGGCGTCGACGATAAAAATCAGAATTCCGTCACGAACGTTACCCAGCTGAGCATGCTGGGATAGCGGTTGGGGAAGGCAAACCTGCAAGGCGCGATTGAGCGCCCCCAGTGCCTCGGCGCGCTGGAGGATGCCCAGCAATGTCTTGTCGGCTGCCACGTCGAGCGCTGCAACAGGGCCCTTTGGCGTGGTTCCGGGATTCACAGGAGATCGACGGTCGGACATGAATATCATTATCGTCTCTCGCCGGCTGCGTGTGCCAATGACGATCAAGCTGCGCGAATTGCGCGGCATGCTCGCTGCGGCTGCGGTGGTTTCGGCCATCGCGCTAACGGGCATGGGCATTGGCTATCTGGGCCGGGGCGCCAGCGGTGCCGCTGAAGCCGAGCTCCAGCGCTTGCGGGCCAACCTCTCCTCCCAGCAGGAGGCGCTGCTCGAAACCCGCGAGCTCAGTCAGATGGAAATAAATGCCCTTGCGCTGCGGCTGGGCGAGTTGCAGGCACAGACCAACCGGCTCAACGCGCTGGGTGACCGGCTCACCCGTATCGCCAACCTGGAAGAGGGCGAATTCGATTTCAACCAGGAACCCGGCCTGGGGGGTATCGAACCCAGCCAGGATGCCGTCGAGCCGGCGCTGAGCGCCCGGATCGACCGGCTCGCCATGGAAATGGCCAGTTCTGGGCGGCAGCTGGATCTGCTCGAAAGTCTGCTGAGTGGTCAGGAAGTCGATCTCAGTGTTACGCCGAGCGGCCTGCCGATCCGCAATGGTTATGCGTCTTCGAGCTTCGGTCATCGCAGCGATCCGTTCTCCGGCGGCAACCAGTACCACCGAGGGATCGATTTCAGCGGCCCGCGCGGCTCGGACATCCTCTCGGTAGCCGACGGTGTCGTGGTTTTTTCGGGTCGGTATGCCGGCTACGGCAACATGATCGACATCGATCACGGCAGCGGGTACATGACCCGCTACGCCCACAACGACCAGAATCTGGTGCAGATCGGCGAGCGCATCCGGGCCGGCGATGTGATTGCCAAGATGGGCCGTACCGGCCGGGCGACCGGTACGCACGTCCATTTCGAAGTCTGGCGCAACGGCAGTCCGATCAACCCGCGCCAGTTCCTGTCGCGCAGCCGCGGTTGAGTCGGGGAATTGCTGCAAGACGACGCCTTGAAGCGCGACCGGCCGTCCCCACGTTAAACTAAGCAGTCAGCGGGCCGCCTCTGGCGGCCTCTTTGCTTGTCCGCCCGCCTGACCGGCGGTGCACACCCACTCCCGCAACGGAAAGCCCATGCTCAACGCTCTACTCACCCGCGTATTCGGCAGTCGCAACGATCGCCTCATCAAGCAGATGAGCAAGGCCGTCGCCCAGATCAACGCGTTCGAACCCGCCATCAAAGAACTGAGCGACGAGCAGCTGGCGGCGAAAACCGGCGAGTTCAGGCAGCGCCTGGCCGATGGCGCCAGCCTCGACAGCCTGCTGCCCGAAGCTTTCGCGGTGGTGCGCGAGGCAGCCCAGCGCGTGCTCGGGATGCGCCATTACGATGTGCAGTTGATCGGCGGCATGGTGCTGCATCAGGGCAAGATCGCCGAGATGCGCACCGGCGAGGGCAAGACGCTGGTCGGCACGCTCCCGGTCTATCTCAATGCGCTGGTCGGCAAGGGCGTGCACGTGGTCACCGTCAACGATTATCTGGCCCGGCGCGACTCGGCCTGGATGGGACGGATATACGAGTTCCTGGGCATGAGCGTCGGTGTGGTCTACCCCGGCATGCCGCACTCCGACAAGAAATCGGCCTACGACGCCGATATCACCTACGGTACCAACAACGAGTTCGGCTTCGACTATCTGCGCGACAACATGGCGCTGCGCAAGGAGGATCGCTTCCAGCGTGGCCAGTTCTACGCCATCGTCGATGAGGTCGACTCCATCCTGATCGATGAGGCGCGTACGCCGCTGATCATCTCCGGTCCGGCCGACGAGTCGCCCGACCTCTACCTCAAGACCAACCGCATCGTGCCCCAGCTCAAGCCCCAGGAGGCCGAGGACGGCGAGGGCGACTACTGGGTCGACGAGAAGGGCAAGCAGGTGCATCTGTCGGAGGCCGGCATGGAGAACGCCGAACGGCTGCTGCGCGAGTCCGGCATGATCAAGGAGGACGAAAGCCTTTACGACGGCCAGAACATCGCCGTCGTCCATCATCTCAACGCCGCGCTGCGCGCCAACGCCATCTATCAGCGTGATGTCGACTACATCGTGCGCGATGGCGAGGTGATCATCGTCGATGAGTTCACTGGCCGTACCCTGGCCGGGCGTCGCTGGTCGGACGGTCTGCATCAGGCGGTCGAAGCCAAGGAGGGTGTGCCGATCCAGCGCGAGAACCAGACGCTGGCCTCGATCACCTTCCAGAACTACTTCCGGATGTACGACAAGCTGGCCGGCATGACCGGTACCGCCGATACCGAGGCCTACGAGTTCCAGTCGATCTACAACCTCGAAGTGGTGGTCATTCCGACCCACCGGCCGATGATCCGGAAAGACTTTCCGGATCTGGTGTTCATGACCAAGCTGGCCAAGTTCAAGGCCGTCGTGGAGGACATCAAGGATTGCCATGCGCGGACCCAGCCGGTGCTGGTCGGAACCACATCGATCGAGACCTCCGAGTTGCTGTCTAAGATCCTCAAGCAGGACGGCATCGCCCACGAAGTACTCAACGCCAAGCAGCACGAACGCGAGGCGCAGATCATCGCCCAGGCCGGACGACCCGGCGCGGTGACCATCGCCACCAACATGGCCGGTCGTGGTACCGACATCGTGTTGGGCGGCAATCTCGAGTCCGAATTGACCGAGCTGGGCGCCGACCTGCCAGATGCCGATCAGGCGCGGGTGCGCGAGCAATGGCAGCACCGTCATGATGCCGTGCTGGAAGCCGGTGGGTTGCACATCATCGGCACCGAACGTCATGAATCGCGGCGCATCGACAATCAGCTTCGCGGCCGCTCCGGCCGCCAGGGCGACCCGGGTTCATCGCGCTTCTTTCTGTCGCTGGAAGACAATCTGATGCGCATCTTCGCCTCGGACTGGGTCCAGAAGGCGATGCGCGCGATGGGCATGAAGGAGGATGAGGTCATCGAGAGCGGCATGGTCTCGAAGCAGATCGAAAAAGCGCAACGCAAGGTTGAGGCGCACAACTTCGACATCCGCAAGCACCTGCTCGAATTCGACGATGTCGCAAACGACCAGCGCAAGGTGATCTACCAGCAGCGCAACGAACTGCTCGAGACCGAGTCGGTGGCGGAAACCGTCGCCAGCATCCGCGAGGATATTTTCGCCAACGTGGCCTACAGGCACATACCGCCCAATTCGGTCGACGAAATGTGGGATGTGCCGGGACTGGAGCGCGAGCTGGTCGACGAGTTCGGTCTCCGGTTGGACGTGAAGGCGATGATCGAGGCGGAGGCGGAAATCGACGCCGAGGGGATCGCTCAGCGCGTGGTCGATGCCGGGAACCAGCTGTTTGCCCAGCGCGAAGCGGATCTCGGAGGCCAGGACATGCGCGCGATCGAGCGCTTCGTCATGCTTCAGGTGCTGGATCAGACCTGGAAGGAGCATCTGGCGCGCATGGACTATTTGCGCCAGGGCATCCATCTGCGCGGCTATGCCCAAAAGCAGCCGAAGCAGGAATACAAACGCGAAGCCTTCGAGCTGTTCTCCCAGATGCTCGACAAGGTGAAACACGATGTCGTGGTCCTGCTGGCCCGCATTCGCGTACGCAGCGAGGAGGAAGTCGTCGCGATGGAAGCGGCCGAGGCCGAACGCCTGCGCAAGCGCGAGCAGTCCCTGCAGTTCCAGCACCCGGAGTCCGGTGGACTCGGCGCCGACGAGGAGGCGGCCGATGTCGAGCGGATGGCCCAGGCCAGCGGACAGCAGCCGGTGGTCCGCGACTTGCCCAAGGTGGGTCGAAACGACGCATGCCCCTGCGGCTCGGGCAAGAAGTACAAGCACTGCCACGGTCGGCTCGAGGGCTAAGCGCGACAAGACGTAACGCACGGCTGCAAGTGCTCCGGCTCGCCGTGCGGCGACCCGGAGCCAGACCGATCAGGACCTGCGTCGGGCCTCTGCCGTCGCTGTATAGCGATGATGCAGCGAAGCCACGGCCTCATCGAGCAGATGCAACGGCCCATCGTTGACGACGACATCATCGGCCAGTGCCAGCCGCTGGGCACGGGTCGACTGGGCCGCAATCATGCTTGTCGCCAATGGCCGGTCGATGCCGTCGCGCGCCATCAAACGACTCATCTGCACCGACTCGGGCACATCGACCAGCAGAACCCGATCGATGAATGGCCAGCGTTCGCGGCCGCCGCTTTCGGCCAGCAGCGGAATCGCCAGAATGGCGTAGTCGGCCGTGCACTGTTCGACCTGTGCACGCAGTCGCTCGCGCACGATCGGATGGACGATGGTCTCAAGCTGCCGGCGGGCAGTGTCGTCGTTGAATACCCGCTGACGCATCGCCCGGCGGTCCAGCCCGCCGTCCGGGGCAAGCACCCCAAGGCCGAACGAATGCACAACTGCGGCCAGGCCTGGAGAACCGGGCGCCAGTGCCTCCCGGGCGGCGATATCAGCATCGAAGACCGGGACGCCCAGTCGCTCGAACCGCCGGGTCACCTCGGATTTGCCCGACGCCACACCGCCGGTCACCGCCACCACGAAGCCGGTCATGGGTTTGCCGCACCCAGCAGGCTTTGCGTCGGCCAGAATGCCCCGATGCCGGCCACGCCCTGAGCGCCGTGGCTGCGGGCGAGGGCAACATCCTCGGGACGCAGGCCGCCCAAGGCATAGATCGGCAGGCTCACCGTCTCCCGCAGACGGGCAAATGTCTGCCATCCCATCGGATCGGCGCTCGGGTGACTGGCCGTTTGCTGCACCGGGCCGAGCACGACGAAATCCAGTCCCAGACGCTGAGCCTGCGCGAGTTCGTCTTTGCCATGGCAGGAGGCGGCCACGGGCAGGTCATGGTGCAGCGGCCGCTCGGACAGGGTCATCAGCTGCTCGGCCCGCAGGTGAACGCCGCAACCCAGCTCTTCGGCGAGCCTGGGAGCGCCATTGATCAGCAGCTCGGCCCGGTACTCGCGACAGCGCGCCAGGCAGCGTGCGGCCAACAGTCGCAGGTGTTCGTCGCCCAGTGTCCGTGCGCGCAGCTGTATCCGGCGGCAACCTGCGGCCAGCGCGGCCTCGAACCGCGAAAGAAATGAGGCGCAGCCGTCGACGACATCTCCGGCCTCCGGCTCAGGGGTGATCGGGTAGTGGGGCGACGACTGAAGCGCCGCGACCACCGGCACGTCGGCCGGCGGGGTGCTGTAGCCGGCGAGCCGGTGCGGTGAAGTCCAGGCCAGCGCCTGGCCTTCGCGTCCGCGCGCGCGACCGCGCCATGCCGGCACCTGATAGACATCGAGCACGATGCGCTTGCCGCCGTGGCTGCAGGGCACCGCGATGAAAGGCTTTAACTCGCCCGGCTCGATCCGGATACCCAGCTCCTCGTGAAGTTCACGCGCCAGGGCTTCGCCCGGCGATTCCCCGACTTCCACCTTGCCACCGGGAAATTCCCAGGCACCTGCAAAGCTGCGGCCATCGCCGCGTCGGGTCAACAGGATGGAACCGCGGCTATTGCGCAGGACGGCGGCCACCACCCGGGTGCGCCCCTCGCTGTCGATTGCACTCATCACTCGCGGATTATGCCCGAAGCCGAAGTCGACCAGACGTGCGTCGTTGCAATCGAATGGCCGATCAATCACGCCCGAGGATCATGTCCGCCGCGCGTTCGGCAATCATGATGGTGGGTGCGTTGGTATTGCCGCCGATCAGCCGCGGCATCACCGATGCGTCGACCACCCGAAGGCCGGCGACGCCACGGACCCGCAGCTGCGGATCGACCACGGCATTCGGGTCATCGGCTGCGCCCATCCGGCAGGTGCCGACCGGGTGATAGATGGTTTCGGCCTTTCGGCGGATGAACGCATTCAATTCGTCGTCGCCCTGTACCCGTTCGCCGGGCTGGATTTCCGGCCCGCGAAACGGCGCGAAGGCTGGCTGCGCCAACAGCCGCCGCGACAACTTGAGGCCTTCGCGCAGCATCTTCAGATCGAAGCCGTCCGGGTCGCCCAGGTAATTGGCTTCGATCCGCGCCGGATCGTTGGGGCTGGCGGAATTGAGCGCGATGCGGCCGCGGCTGAGCGGGCGAAGCGCACAGGCGTGCAGCGTGTAGCCGTCGCCGGGCAGACGGTTGCGGCCGTGGTCGTCGAGTTGCGCCGGCACGAAATGGAACTGGAGGTCTGGCCGCTCGTCGGGCGCAAAACGCGAGCGCACGAAGCCGCCGGTTTCGGCGATGTTGCTGGTACCGGGGCCGCGCCGGAACAGGTAGTACTGAAGCGCGACGGCGACATCGCTGAGCCGGTCGTAGGTGATCCGTTGGGTGCAGCGCTGCAGGGTGCAGATGTCCAGGTGATCGTGCAGATTGGCGCCGACGCCGGGCAGTTCGTGGCGGACCTCGATGCCGTGTCGCCGCAATTCATCGGCCGGCCCGACGCCGGACAGCATCAGCAACTGCGGCGAATTGATCGCGCCGCCGGACAGGATGATCTCGCGCCGAGCCGCGACGCAGAACGCCTGCCCGCCGGCTGCATAAGTCAGGGCAGCGGCGCGGCCGTTTTCGATCAGCACCCGGCCAGCCAGCGCCTTGGTAACGATGCTGAGGTTGGAGCGATCGCGGATCGGCTTGAGATACGCCGTTGCCGCCGAGCAGCGCGCCCCGTTCTTCTGGGTCACCTGGTAGTAGCCGAAGCCCTCCTGGTCTGGCCCATTGAAGTCGACGTTGGACTTCAGCCCGGCCTGACCGGCGGCCTCAAGGAAGACATCGGACAGCGGATTGCGGTGGCCCAGATCGGCAACCGACAGCGGACCGTCGCCGCCGTGCAGGGCATCGGTGCCCCGCGCATTGCCTTCGGAGCGAATGAAATAAGGCAGAACCGCATCCCAGTTCCAGCCCTCGGCACCCATCGCCGCCCATTCGTCGTAGTCGCGGACATGACCCCGGACGTAGCACATGGCGTTGATCGAGCTGGACCCGCCGAGCACCTTGCCGCGCGGCCACCACAGGCTCCGACCGTCCAGGTTCGGCTCCGACAGGGTCTGATAGTTCCAGTTCACGCCTTTCTGGCCGACCAGCTTGGCCAGTCCGGCGGGCATGTGGATGAACGGATGCCAGTCGCGCGGACCGGCTTCGAGCAGCAGCACCGTGGTGTCCGGGTCGGCGCTCAGGCGGTTGGCCAGCGCACAGCCGGCGGAGCCGGCACCCACGATGATGAAGTCGTACTCGCTGTCGGGCTTTCGGCTCATCTTCCGAGGCTAGGCTGGCCGCTTAGAGCAAATGCTCGGTGCAGGGTCTGCGCGCCCGCCGAATCGATAGCGGGTTCGCGTTCTCATCGCGCCGGGCTGCTCGATCATCCGCCCACGGACACGGGTTTGGGTTATCTTGCCGGCCATGCCTGAAGCCGCCGCCACCTTGCACCCGCGCCGACTTATCCAAGCCATGCGCGATTCGCCTGCGCTGCTGTGGGCGTTTCTTTATTTCTTCTTCCTGCTCACCGGCTACTACGTGCTGCGCCCGGTGCGCGATGCCATGGGCTCAGTCGGCAACCTGCAACTGCTGTTCACCGGTACGTTCGTTTCGATGCTGCTGCTGCAACCGGTCTACGGCGCGCTGGTCAGCCGGTTTCCGCGCCGGGTGTTTCTGCCTCTGGTCTATTTTTTTTTCATCGGCTGCCTGGTCGGTTTCTATCTGCTGTTCGGGCGCGATCTGGCCTGGGCGGGCAGCGTGTTCTTTGTCTGGGTGGCGGTGTTCAACCTGTTCGCGGTCTCGGTGTTCTGGAGCTTCATGGCCGACGTGTTCAGCGACACCGAGGCCCGCAAGCTTTACGGATACATCGGCGCTGGTGGAACGCTGGGCGGCTTTCTGGGGCCGGCGATCACCAAGTCGATGGTCGATCTGGTCGGCGTGGCGAATCTGATGCTGGTCTCGGCAGCGATGCTGTCGTTTTGCCTGCTGTGCATCGTCAAGCTGCGTCCCTGGGCCAGGCGTCGTGAGCAGGTGTACGGGCTGAATTCCGACGAGCAGGCGATCGGCGGCGACGTGCTGGCAGGGCTGGTGTTGATCTGGCGGCAGCCCTTGCTGCGGGCGCTGGCGTTGCTGTTGTTCTCCGGTATCGGCGGCGCCACCCTGCTGTACAACGAGCAGGCCGCCATTGCCCGTGCCTATTTCGACACGGCCGAGGCGCGGACCAACTATTACTCGTCGATCGACCTGGCCATCAACAGCCTCACGCTTGCCATTCAACTGTTGCTGACCCGCTATCTGCTGACCCGCTACCGACTGGCGACGGTTCTGCTGATTCCGCCCTCGGTCATCATCATCGGCTTTGCGCTGCTGACCGCATCGCCGCTGCCGATCCTGGTGGCGGTCGTCCAGATCGTCCTTCGGGCCGGCGAATTCTCGGTCATGAAGCCGGCCCGCGAGACGATCTATACGCGCGTCGAGCGCGAATGGCGCTACAAGGCCAAGGGCGCCATCGACACCGTGGTCTACCGCGGAGCCGACCTGACCTTCGTCTGGGCGCACAAGTTTCTGGCCTTCGGTGGGTCGTTGACCGTGTTCAGCGCCGGTCTGCTGCTTTCGATCGGCTTTTTCTACAGCGCCTGGCGGGCGGGACGCGCGCAGGAAGGGCTCCCGGCGGTTCCCGATCCGCGCGGCGCGCCGGGCACGGTGAGCTGAACGAAGCGCCTTTCGGCGTTGTCCCAGATCTCGATCCGGCTGACGAACAGGACAGGACTCTGACGATGTTTTCGTTGCGACAGTGGCTGGGACGCAAGCTGGCGGCTTATCTGGCGGCCCCGTCGAAAGCGCCGACGCACGGCCCGACCCATGCGCCGGATGCCCTGGTGGCGACCTTGCGCAAGGGCGACGTGCTGTTGGTCGAGGGCAGCAGCCGGGTCAGCTCGGCGATCAAATACCTCACCCAGTCGACCTGGTCGCATGCGGCACTGTGCTACCAGAGCCCGTCCGAATTGCCGCCCGACCAGCGCCTTGACGGGCATGTGCTGGTCGAGGCGGAGCTCAATGCCGGGGTGCGCACGCTTCCGTTGCGGCACTACCTGAAATTCCATACCCGGATATGTCGCCCGGTCGGGCTGAGCCCGGAGGAGATCGATGCGGTCGCGGGCTTCTTGCTGGACCGTGTCGGAAATCAGTACGACCTGAAAAACATTCTGGACCTGGCGCGCTACCTGATTCGCACTCCACCGGTGCCCGAGGGGCAGCGCCGGCGCATGCTCGCCCTGGGCAGCGGCGATCCGACCCGGGCGATCTGCTCTTCGCTGCTCGCGCAGGCGTTTCAGTCGGTCCGCTACCCGGTCCTGCCGGAAGTGGATGAGACGCCCGGGCGGGTGCTGAGTCGCGAACAGCGGGAAATCCTGCACATTCGCCACCACAGTCTGTTTGCCCCGCGCGACTTCGACATTTCGCCGTATTTCCGGATCGTCAAGCCGACCATCGAATGCGGCTTCGACTTCAGGGCCGTCCGCTGGGGTCCGGACAGCGAAGCGGCGATGGCCCAGCTGGCCACTGGCGATGCGCCGAAGGCCGCTGGCTGAACACCAAAACCCTGCCTGCCGATCGGTGCCGGGTCAGCCGCGCGTCGCGCGCGGCGACAGCCACATGGTGATTTCGGCGTCGAACACGGTGTCGCCGTCGGGGTCGCGAACCTCGACCAACACCGGGACATCGTAGCCTGCCCCACGGGCCTCCAGGGGGATGGTCGGAGTGGCCACGGCGTGCATACGACCAGTGGCTTTTTTCAGATAGCGCACCGTCATGCCCTTGGGTATCCAGCGCATGCCCGACGGCAGCGAGGCGTCGGTCATCACTCCGGCGCACAGTTCGGCCAGATTGCACAGCGCAATCGCATGGACGGTGCCGATATGGTTGTGGACCCGCCGACGGTCGGCAATGGTGGCCTCGCAGCGGCCGGGCTCCAGTCGGGTGATGGTCGGCCGGATCGACCCGAAATACGGTGCCTTCAGGCACACCACCCGGCTGAACAGCCAATTGCCGAACGGCAGCCGCTCGAACTTCCGATAGGTTTGCAGCAGGGTCGGCGCGGTCATCGGCGAGGTCCGGTTGGGGCAGGGCGTGCGTGTTGGTCCGGGCGGCAGCGGCCGGCGTCAGCTGGAAGGCCGCCGGGCATCGTCGGCCGGATCCAAGGCCCGGCTGTCGCAGCACGGCGGCTCGGCGCGCTCCAGCTCCGGCCCGTCTCCGAAGGAAACGGATCGGAGCCGGCGATTGCTTGACTCAGGCGGCCTTGTCGACTTTCTTGTGTCCTGCGCTTTTGACCACGGCCAGCTCGTCGGAGTCGAAGTCGTCGACGGTGATCGCATCCATGGTCAGCACGCGCAGTTCTTCGAGCTGGCGGCGCTCGTCGGCGGTGATCCAGCCTTCGCGCACGCCCTCGTCGAGCTGCTTGTCGAAATCCAGCGCTTCGATGTCGCTGTTCTTGAGCGCCTTGAGGAACTTGCGTTCCACCGGCTCGGCCAGGATGACCTTGGGCAGGGCGGCAATGATTCGGCCGGCCGGGTGGTTCTCGCCGGGGGTCAGGAAGAGACCTTCGCCGAGTCTGTCGCGGGCGTCGTTGGGCGACATCAGCAGTGCCGCCGCCCGGTGGCCCAGGCGGTCCGATGGCGCCTGCGCGCGACGGCCGAGCGGGAACACCAGCAGCCAGAGCAGCCAGCCCACCGGCCGGATCGGGAAGTTGCGCAGCGCGCCCGACAGCGCCAGTTCGATCCGGTGCACGGTGTCGTGATAGGCCCAGGCCAGCAGCGGTCGGTCGGCGACCGGTCGTCCGGTATCTTCATAGCGCTTGAGCATGCTGCTGGCGATGTACAGATAGCTCAACACATCGCCGAGCCGCGCCGACAGGCTTTCCTTGAACTTCAGCTTGCCGCCGAGCAGCAGCATCGAGGTGTCGGCGACCAGCGCCAGATTGGCCGAGTAGCGATTCAACTTGCGGTAGTAGCGCCGGGTGTAGGCGTCGCCCGGCGCGCTGCCGAAGCGCGCGCTGGTCAGGCCGAACCAGAAACTGCGCACCGCATTGGAAATCGCAAATCCGATGTGGCTGAACAGCGCGTGGTCGAATTCGCGCAGCCGGATCTGCGGGTCGGGGTGGGTGGCGGCTTTCATTTCCTTCAGCACCCAGGGGTGGCAGCGGATCGCGCCCTGGCCGAAGATCATCATGCTGCGGGTAAGAATGTTGGCGCCTTCCACGGTGATCGAGATCGGCGAACCCTGCCAGGCGCGCCCCATGTAGTTGCGCGGCCCGAGGATCACGCCCTTGCCGGCATGCACGTCCATGGCGTCCTGGATGACGCTGCGGCCGATTTCGGTGGTGTGATATTTGGCGATGGCCGAGGGCACCGATGGTTTCTCGCCACGATCGACGGCGGCGGCGGTTGCCAGGGCCAGCGAGCTCATGGAATAAGTGTGGCCGGCGATGCGCGCCAGCGCCTCCTCGACACCTTCGAAGCGGCCGATGGAAATGCCGAACTGCTTGCGGATACGGGCGTAGGCGCCGGTGGCGACTGCCGCCAGCTTCATCGCGCCGACCGAGTTGGAGGGCAGGGAAATCGCCCGGCCGACCGAGAGCACCTCGACCAGCATCTTCCAGCCCTGACCGGCCATGTCCGGACCGCCGATCAGCGCGGAAAGCGGCACGAACACCTCGTTGCCCTTGACCGTACCGTTCTGGAACGGGACGTTCAGCGGAAAGTGGCGGCGGCCGACTTCAAGCCCTGGGGTGTCGCGCGGAATCAGCGCCAGCGAAATGCCGATATCCCGGGTCTCGCCGAGCAGGCCGTCCGGGTCGTACATCCGGAACGCCAGGCCGATCACCGTGGCCACCGGCGCCAGCGTGATGTAGCGCTTGTCGAAGGTGAGCTTGACGCCGACCACTTCGGCGCCGCCCCATTTGCCAGTGCACACGATGCCGTAATCCGGAATCGAGGTCGCATCGGAGCCGGCGTGCGGGCTGGTCAGTGCGAAGCAGGGCACATCGCGGCCGTCGGCCAGACGCGGCAGATAATGATCTTTCTGCTCGTCGGTGCCGTAATGCAGCAGCAGTTCGGCCGGGCCCAATGAGTTGGGCACCGCCACCGTCGAGCTGACCGTGGTCGAGATCGAGGCCAGCTTCTGCAACACGCGCGAATGCGCCAGCGCCGAGAACTCCAGTCCGCCGTAGCGCTTGGGGATGATCATCGCGAAGAATTTGTTGCGCTTGAGGTAATCCCAGACCTCGGGCGGCAGATCGGCCAGCTCGTGGGTGATCTGCCAGTCGTCGAGCTTGCGACACAATTCTTCCACCGGGCCATCGAGGAACGCCTGCTCCTCGACGCTCAATTCCGGCTTGGGCTGGCTCAGCAGTTGTTTCCAGCGCGGCATGCCGGAAAACAGTTCGCCCTCGAAGCCGACCGTGCCAGCTTCCAGGGCGGTACGCTCGGTGTCGGACAGCTGCGGCAGCATGCGCGTGTAGATGCGCAGCAGCGGCGTGGCCAGATAGCGGTGCCGGACCGGCTCGATCAGCAGCGGCAGGGCGAGCGCCGCGAACAGCACGCCGCACACGATGCTGGCGATCGGTCCGCCGCCGAGCGTTGGCGCCAGGAGCAGCAGCACGGCGGTCAGCGCAACCCACCATTTCAGTGAAATGCGCAGGTAGGCGGCGAGCGCGCCCGCGAGCAGGACGGCCAGAATGGGAAGGGCGATGCTCATGGTGAATCTCCCGTGGAGGAGGGTGGAAGCCGGCTTTCGGATGCCGGCAGGCGGCTCAGGAAGTAGAGCACGGTATCGGTGAAACGGTCGTTGTCGTCACCGGCCAGCATGTGCGTCGCATTGGCCAGCTGGATGTGTTCGGCGTGCGGCGCCAGATGCAGAAATTCGGCGATGTGGTCATTGTCGATCAGTTCGCTCTGCCCGCCGCTGATCAGCAACAGCGGAATATCCACCTGGGCCGCGGCTTCCAGCAGGGCATCCTGAAGTCGATCGCCGTTGCGCGCGATGTCGTCCAGCAGGCGCGGATCCCAGTGCCAGTGCAGGCGGCCCTGCCTGCAAGGGACCAGCAGCGAAGCCAATTGTTCCTGCGTCTTGCGCGGCCGATGCGGCAGTCGGGCGGCGATGGCATCGGCGGCATGTGCGTAATCGTCGAAGCCGTCGGGGTGGGCGGCCATGAATTCCAGAATCCGTTCCATCCCTTCCGGCCGCCAGCGCGGAGCGATATCCACCAGCACCATGGCCGAATACAGCGGCCGTTGCGCCTGGCCGAGCAGGCCGATCAGTCCACCCATCGAGGCGCCGATCAGCACCGGATGGGCCGGCAGCGACTGCGCCACACAGGCCTGGTCGGCAATGAACTGTTCGACGCAGTAGGCCACGCCCGCGGGGTTGCGGCCACTCTGGCCATGGCCGCGGGCATCGAATGCCGTGCTGTCGAAGCCGGCGGCACCGAGGCGGGCGGCAGTGCGGCCCCAGGCCTGTCGGGTCTGTCCGAAGCCGTGGGCCAGCAGCAGCGCCTGTGCAGCGGCCGGGGCAACGTGCCGTTCGCCGGCCAGCGCCACGCCTTGTTCGCCGTCGACATGCCAGGGGCGCGCGGGTACAGCGCAACCGCGTTGCGGCACGTGAGCGACGGATTGGCCGATGCTAACCATACGCACAAGTATGGTGCCCATGAGGTTCCCGTGTCAACGGTTTGGGCGGCGCTTTGATGAAATTACAAGCCTTTGATTTGGTATGACTTAGGGACAATCGGTCATTTTTGTATGGTTTGCTTCATATTTCCGGGCGGTTACACTGGCCGGATGGCCCGTCCCATCGGCAAAATCGACCGTGCACCCCGACTCAGTGCCGAGGACTGGGCCAATGCCGCATTGGACCAGATCGCCGAGCAGGGCCTCTCCGCCCTGGCGGTGGAATCGTTGGCGCGCCGCATCGGCGTCACCAAGGGCAGTTTCTACTGGCATTTCCCGTCGCGCGAGGCGCTGCTTCAGTCGGCGCTGGAGCGCTGGGAGAAGATCGAGCAGGAAACCGTATTCGGCCAGTTGGAAGCGATCGCCGACCCGCGCGAACGCTTGCGCGCGCTGTTTCGCCTGGTCGCCTTCGAAGTGCGGTCGCACATTATCTATAGCGAGCTGCTCAAGGCACTGGATCATCCGCTGGTCAAGCCGGTGATCGAGCGCGTCTCCAAGCAGCGGCTCGATTACCTCACCGCATCCTACCGGCAAGCCGGCATGGGACGCGCCGACGCGATCAACCGCGCGCGACTGTCCTATGCCGCCTATGTCGGGTTTCTTCAGCTTTCGCTTCAGCTGCATCAGCCCCGCCTCGATCACGATGAATTCGAAGCCTACGTCGATCACGTGATGAGCACGCTGATCCCACCTCCGTGAGCTGAGCCACGCCGATTCCCATGCCGATGACGCCCGCGTGCGGGCGCAGGAGACTACCGCCCGATGTCCAGCTCGCTCGCCGCCCTGACCCAATGGGTCGATTCCGTTGCCCGCCTGACGCAGCCCGATCGTATCCACTGGTGCGATGGCTCGGATGACGAGTACGCGACACTGATCCAGGCGATGCTGGAAACCGGCGACCTGCATCCGCTCAACCCCGACAGCCACCCCGGCTGCTTCCTGCACCGCTCCGACCCCGATGACGTAGCCCGCGTCGAGCATCTGACCTTCGTGTGCACCTCGGATCGCGAGGACGCCGGCGCCAACAACAACTGGATGGCGCCCGACGAGGCGCACCGGAAAATGGACGCGTTGTTCGCGGGCTGCATGCGCGGTCGCACGCTTTACGTGGTGCCGTACTGCATGGGGCCGATCGATTCCCCGCTGGCGCGCTGCGGCGTGGAGATCACCGACAGCGCCTACGTGGTGGCCAACATGCGGATCATGACCCGCATGGGCCAAC
The DNA here is from genome assembly GCA_034376725.1 of Lysobacteraceae bacterium. Taxonomy (GTDB): domain Bacteria; phylum Pseudomonadota; class Gammaproteobacteria; order Xanthomonadales; family Xanthomonadaceae; genus UBA11164. The sequence goes on from JAXMJH010000041.1 coordinate 50,609, forward strand.
CGGCGCTGGAGCGCATCGAGCGCGAGGGTCGTCAGCAGGCCGCCGGCGGCGGGCAGGGCGATACCTTCGTCAAGGGCCTGCACTCGATCGGCGAACTCGATCCGCAGCGTCGCTTCATCGTGCATTTCCCGGAAGAACTGAGCATCAGGAGCTTCGGTTCCGGCTATGGCGGAAACGCTTTGTTGGGCAAGAAGTGCCACGCCCTGCGGATCGCCAGCCATCAGTCGCGCCAGGAGGGCTGGCTGGCCGAGCACATGCTGATCGTCGGCATCGAAAGCCCGGATGGTCGAGTCGACTACATCGCCGCCGCCTTTCCCAGTGCCTGCGGCAAGACCAATCTGGCCATGCTGATCCCGCCCGATGCCTACCGCGAAGCGGGCTGGAAGGTGTGGACGGTGGGCGACGACATCTGCTGGATGCAGCCCGGCCCGGACGGCCGGCTGTGGGCGATCAACCCCGAGGCGGGGTTTTTCGGCGTGGCGCCGGGGACCAGTGCGCATACCAACCGCAACGCCCTGGACATGCTCCGTCACGACGCGATCTTCACCAACACGGCGGTGACCGCCGACAACACGCCCTGGTGGGAGGACATCGGCGAAGGCGAGCCGGCGATCGACTGGCGCGGGCGGCCCTACGATCCGGCCAATGGCCCCGCCGCACACCCCAATTCCCGATTCACGGTCAGCGCCCGGCAGTGCCCCAGCTGGACGCCGCGCGCCGAAGACCCCCAGGGCGTGCCGATTTCCGCCATCGTCTTCGGCGGCCGCCGTGCCGGCTTGGTCCCGCTGGTGTTCGAGGCCCGCGACTGGGCTCACGGCGTACTGGTCGGCGCCTCGATGGCGTCGGAGACCACGGCGGCGGCGACCGGCGCGGTCGGCGTGGTGCGACGCGATCCGATGGCCATGAAGCCGTTCTGCGGCTACAACTTCGCCGACTATTTCGGCCACTGGCTGAGTTTCGACCGGCCAGACCTGAAACTTCCGAAGATCTTCCACGTCAACTGGTTCCGCAAGGACGCCGTAGGTCGCTTCATGTGGCCCGGTTTCGGCGACAACATGCGGGTGATCGAGTGGATGCTGGGCCGGGTGCGCGGCGATGCCCCGGCGAACGAAACGCCGATCGGCCGACTGCCGCCGGCCGACGCACTGCGTCTGGACGGACTGGAACTCGAGCCGCAGGTGCTCGATGCCCTGCTGGCAGTCGAGCACGACGCCTGGGCCGAGGAAATGCAGGCCGTTCGCGGATTCCTGCTCGATCTCGGACCCCGTCTGCCGGCCCAGCTGATCCGCCAGTGCGACGCGGCGCTCGATGAACTGACCGAGCGGTCGAACCGCAGTTCTGCCGCCACCGCCTGATTCCCGTCGGGCTGGTGGCCGAAGCCCTGCCCCAATGCGCCGGCAAATCCCCTGGCGGGCGCGCAGTTGGCCGCCAACCGGGCACACTATCGGAGCTCGATGCCGGTTTGGTGGCCACAAGATTGCGCAATTTTCGTTACAGCCGCGCCAGAGTTTTGCCGAAACGCTGTTGCGCAGATTGTCAAACCTGGCCAAGCATTTGTTCCGGAAAACAATTTTCGACTCGTTTCGCGACTGGTGGACGCGCGTCGGTCAGGGGTTCCCTTCCTTGTAAAGATTGCGTTATGCTCCGGCAGGCCTGGCCTTTGCAGTCCGTTTGACTGCTGGGCCCCCGGCTTGTCCCGAACTCGAGTTCAATTCCGAATGTTGGAGAGAGCATCAATGACCACTATCAAGCAGCTGCCCAACGCGATCCGCTTCGCGTTGCTCGTCGGCGCCGTATCCACCGCTTCCGTGGGCAATGCGATTGCCCAGGATCAGGACCAAGACTCGGCCGCGCTTCTCGACCGCGTTGAAGTCACCGGTTCGCGTATCCGTCAGGTCGAGCTGGAGACCGCACAGCCGGTCTTTGTGCTGACCCGCGAAGCCATTGAAAACCAGGGTTTCCAGTCGGTCGCCGACCTTCTGCAGAATCTGGCCGTCACCGGATCGCCCCCGCTGAGCCGTGCCTCGCCGCTGTCGGCCGGTGAGGCGGCAGGCGGGTCGTTCGTCAGCATGCGCAATCTGGGTCCGACGCGCACGCTGGTGCTGGTCAACGGCGTGCGTCTGGGTATCACCACCGGCGGCCTGGCCGATACCTCGACCATCCCGTTGGCTGCAGTCGAGCGCATCGAAGTCCTCAAGGACGGCGCTTCGTCGATCTATGGCTCCGATGCCATCGCGGGTGTCGTCAACATCATTACCCGCAGCAATTTCAACGGCGCCACCGCCAGTGTCTATGCTGGCCAGTTCAGCCCGTACAACGACGGCGATATCGAGCGCTACGACCTGCTGGTCGGGTCCTCGGGTGATCGCTATTCGGTCACCATGGCGGTCGAGTACGGCAAGGAGGCGGAAGTCGGCGCAACCGATCGTCCGTTCACCGCTTTCCCGCAGTCTGACCTGTTCCCGGACATCGGTTGGACCACCGTGGGTCAGTTTGGCGGATTCGTGACCAACAATGCCGCTGGTCGTGGCGTGCCCGGCGTGCCCAACGGCACCCGGGTGATCCTGCGCGAGGGTGGCGATCCGACCAACCCGGCGGATTACCGTGCGCAGAACACCAGCCAGCTCTCGCCGCTCGACAAGAGCAACACGCTCGAGCAGACCACGCTGCGCAGCGGAATCGAGCGTCGCGCAATCAATGTCAACGGCCTGTTCCAGCTGACCGACAGCATCCGCGCCCGCGCCGAAGCCACCTACAACCACCGCGATACGACCAGCGAAGTCGCTGGTTTTCCGCTTCAGGGCGCGGTGATCAATGCGCCGCTGGCGGCCGACAGCTATTTCAACCCGTTCGCCGACTCGGCCACACCTACCGCCATCCCGAATTGGTGGCGGCGCGGCTGGGAGGTGCCCCGCACCAGCGAGCGTAGCCTGACCACCTATCGGTTCTCCGGCGGTCTGGATGGCTCCTTCGAGATTGGCGATCGCTATTTCGACTGGGACGCCAACTACATGTTCCAGGACAACCGGACGCTGCAGGAGGGCTTCGGCGACTTCAACCTGGCCAATGTGCGGGCGGCGGTCGGTCCGTCGTTCTTCAATACCGCGTCCGGACGCGTCGAGTGCGGCACGGCAGCGGCGCCGATCGCTTTCGGTTCGGGTCAGAACTCCTGCGTGCCCTGGAATCCGCTGCTGCCGTTCGGCGCGGAGGGTCAGGGTAGCCTGGCCGATCCGCTGCTACAGCAGTTCCTGTTCCAGACCATCCGCAACACCGGAACGACCACCACCCAGGTCGTGTCGCTCAACTTCTCGGGCCTGCTGTTCACCCTGCCGGCCGGCGACTTGGGCTTCGCGGTCGGCGCCGAGCGCCGGAAGGAAAAGGGCAAGTTCGTCCCGGATGCTCTGGCGGTTACCGGCGGCTCCTCCACTCTCGCGTCCCTTCCGACCGAAGGTGGTTTCGACGTAAACGAGGTGTACGGCGAGCTGGCGATTCCGCTGCTGGCCGACGTGGCGTTCGCGCAGGAGTTGAGTCTGAACCTGTCCAGCCGGCACTCGGATTTCGACACTTTCGGCACCACCACCAACAGCAAGGCCGGATTGACCTGGCGCCCGTTAGACGAACTGCTGATCCGCGGCACCTGGGCTCAGGGTTTCCGTGCGCCGACCATCTCCAACCTGTTTGCCGGTGGTTCGCAGACGTTCTCGTTCTTTACTGACCCCTGCGACACCGTGTTTGGGCAGTCCACGCCGGGTTCGGCCGTGCGGGCCGCCTGCGCCGCCGATGGTCGGATACCCAATCCGGACACCTTCCGGCAGTTGGCGCAGGGCTTCAACCCCAGCACGACGGCAAATGCCCAGACGCCGCTCGCCTTTTTCTCCGGCGCAGCCAATCCCAACCTGGAGCCCGAAGAGTCGATCAGCAAGACGGTCGGGTTCGTCTGGAGCCCGAGCTGGGTCGAAGGGCTGACCATCGGCGTCGATTGGTGGAACATTCACATCGGCAACACCATCGTCGGCGACAGCCCGAACCAGATACTCAACGACTGCTTCGTCGATCGCATCCAGGCCCGCTGCAGCAGCGCCATTTTCACCCGCGACCCGGCGCTGGGCGGTATCGTCAACTTCATGCAGTTCGGCAATCGCAACGCCGGCTTCCGCGAGACTGAAGGTTGGGACTTCGACTTCCAGTACCGCCGTGCTACCGAGAATCTGGGTGACTTCGCGTTCAGCTGGCAGACCACCTACACCAGCTTCGACGAGTTCAAGTCGACCGATGACCCCGATGCCCTGAGCCAGCCGCAGGTCAGTTTCGGTTCCAACTTCCGCATCCGTTCGACCGGTCAGATCAACTGGTCGATGGGCGATTTCGGAATCAACTGGGGTCTGCGCTACTTCTCGGCTTGGAAGGAAACCTGCTTCAGCGTCGCGATCGCGCCGGAATTGTGCAGCAACCCGGGCAAGATCACCCGCAACGGCACCGTCACCAACGAGAACCGCGTCGGTTCCACGACGTACAACGACGCTCAGCTGCGCTGGTCCGCGCCGTGGAACGCCACCATCGCGGTGGGTGCGAACAATGTGTTCAATCGCATCGCGCCGCCGGCGTTCAGCCAGCCGAATGCCAACGTGCCGTTCCAGGGCGAGTTCGACATCGGTCGGTTCATTTATGCCCGGTACACGCAGAGCTTCTGATCCGCAGTTTGCAGTTTGAGTGGTATATCAACCACGGCCCCTGGCGGGGCCGTGGTTTTTTTTTGGTGTATCTTGAGCGGCAGCTTGGAACCTATCGCCAGCTGACCGGGTTGCCCAACAGACAAGCGCGTGGACTCATTCGAAAAAGCCCGCCTGACCTTTCTGCAGGCATTGGACCACCATCAAGCCTACCGACTGGCGCAAGCCGAGTCCCTTTACCGGCAGGCGTGCGCGCTTGCACCCGGTAGAACTTCGGTCCTTCTCAATCTGGGCTCGGTGTTGGTCGCCCAGCGTCGATTCGACGAAGCGATTGAATATTGTCGGCAGGTTCTGAGTGTGGAACCAGACAATGCCATTGCGCTGGAGCAACTCGCCCTGTGTCGCAGCGGGAACCGCTCGGCCGCAGACCTGCTTTCCCAGTTCGATCTGGCGATTGAGCAACGTCCGGCAGACGCCGAGGCGCACAACAACAGGGGTGTGGCACTGCGCGAGTTGGGGCGTCTGGATGAGGCGCTTTCGAGCTTCAATAGGGCGCTCGATCTGAACCCCGAGGCGATTGGCGCATTGGTCAATCGCGCCCATGTCATGTCCTCACTCGGCAAACCGCAGGATGCCTTGGGCGATTATCTGCGAGCGATTCGCCGGGTCCCCGATTTCCCGCCAGCGGGACAGGGCATCATCGAGTGTCTGCTGGCCACTGGCGGCACGCCGCTGGTCTCCGAGTCGGAGTTCGATTCGCTGCTGGTCAGGGCGATCCGGCTGGCGTGGACCAAGCCGCAAAGGATCGCGCCAATGCTGATCGCCCGGCTGATGAGGCGACCCGCAGTCAGCGCAGCGGTGGACCGTGTCATGGCCGCGTGGCCACAACGCCTGTCGTTGGCGGAGTGCCTCGGCGGCGCACCCTCGGGCTTGCTGGACGACGACATACTGCTTGCCCTGCTCGACAGCGCTTTGATTCCCCATGTCGGGTTGGAGCGAATGCTGGCCTCCCTGAGGGGTTGCCTGCTCCGACGGTGTATCGACACCGACGGACCTGCATCCATGTGCGGTGAGGAGCTGCGGTTCTACTGCTCGCTGGCCAGGCACTGCTTTTACAACGAGTATGTGTACGAAGTGACGGGCGCTGAGCGGGGAGAATTGGCAAGGCTCGCCGCCAAGCTGGATCAGGCGCTTGAAGCCGACCTGCCAGTGCCGGGCGACTGGCTGGTCGCTGTCGCTTGCTATGCGCCGCTTGGTCAGCTCAGGGGTGGAGATCGTCTCCTGGGCCGACCGATGCCGAGCCCTCTGGAGGATGTACTGAGGCAGCAATTGATCGAGCCGGAGCACGAGCGCGACTTGAGGGCCGCGATGCCACGGTTGACTTCGATCCGGGACGAGGTCTCATTGCAGGTCCGAGCCCAATATGAGGAAAGTCCCTACCCGCGATGGCGCACGGTGCCGCGTCCGACCTATCGCGAGACATTGGCAAGTTATATTCGACGGCGTGTGCCCGCCGCGGCGCAGGTTCGCATCGCTGATCGTGATCGGATCGACGCGCTCAATGCTGGCTGCGGAACCGGCCAGCATCCGACCGAGATGGCGATGCGCATCGCCGGGATCCAGATTCTTGCCGTCGACCTGAGCCTTTCGAGCTTGTGCCATGCCAAGCGGATGGCGCAGGAGTGCGGTGTGGCGAATATCGAGTTTGCCCAGGCCGATATACTCGAGCTCGGCGCCATCCATCGGCGCTTCGACCTGATCGAGTCGAGCGGAGTGTTGCATCATCTCGCCGATCCCGAGCGGGGCATCTACGTGCTGCGCGGCCTGCTCCGACCAGGCGGGGTGATGCGACTTTCGCTGTACAGCGAGTTCGCACGACGCGGAGTCGTGGCGGCCAGGGCACTGATCTCGGGCCGCGGCTACCAACCGACCCCGGAGGGCATACGCAGCTGCCGTGCCGAGCTCATGGGCCTCGACGACGACGATCCGCGCAAGCAGGCGCTTGCTTTCCCGGATTTCTATGCCATGAGCGAGTGCCGCGACCTGCTGTTCCATGTCCAGGAACGGCGATTCACGCTTCTGGACATAGCCGGTCTGGTCGCACGGACAGACCTGGAGTTTCTCGGGCTCGAGCTCGAGCCGGATCAGATCGCCGGATTCCGTCGGCGGTTTCCCGACCATCAAACGCTGGCGGATCTTGCCGCATGGCACGACTTTGAAGCCGCCAATCCCGATACCTTTTCCGGTATGTATACATTCTGGCTTCGCCTTGATGGCGGGTCGGTTCCGGCGGCGCCGAGCGTCGGGGGATGATGCGAGCGGAACGTCCAGGCTTCGCCGTCAGCTGATCGGCGGCAAGGCTGGGTAAACCGAAGCACTCCTTGCCGGCTCCTGCAGGATCGTGTTCGCCTGCGTCTGCGCAGACAAGGCAGCACCGCGATGTCGCTTGGCGCGGGCTCAACGGCCGCCCGGAAGTCGAAGGTGACTGCGTCTTTGTCGCGAGGTGGAATGACCACAAACGATCAAGGTTCAGCTGCCTGCGGCCCCGCGCTCAGATAGCTATGGGGGAGCCCCTATCCCACGCCGAAGGGCGACCCGACTTCTGTCGGGGCCGGCGCGCCGAGAATCGATGCCGATGAGGTGCTGAACAAGGGTGACCAATGCTGCTGTACAGGTTGCCGTGCCCGCTGCTAGCATCATCTGCGTCCGGGCTGCAGGAAATCGAAATGTCGAATCGCGTGGTGGTTGCTTTGGCATGTGCGTCCGTGATCTGGCTTGCCTCGGCCTCGGCCGCGATCTCGGCAACCCCACGAGCCGACGCCAAGAAGGGGGGCGAGCGCATTGAGCGGATCGACGACGTTACCGAGTATCTGGAGCGCACGCGTGCCGTGATCGCGAGCGCGCACGCGGGTGATTACGGCAAGCTCCGCAAGCCGGACCTGAACCGGATAGATGCGGCGCAGAAGGCTATTGAAAAATTGCTGGAAGGCCGCGATGGCGCAATCGAGCTGACGCTCGAAGAACAGATCGAGCTCGCCAACGCGCAGGCAGCGCTCAATGCAGTAATTCGGGCCGACGAAAAGAATCGCCGGGTTTGCAAGCAGGTTCAGACAATTGGGACGCGAATTTCGACCACCGAATGTATGACGGTGGCTCAGCGCGAACAACTTGCGGAACTGGCGCGTCGCAATATCCGCAAGGCTGAGGAGTTTTGCATTGCCGGCGAAGGCAATCGATGCGTGAAGTAACGCGCTGAAAGCCGGCTGGAGGGGCGGAGCGAAGGCGCGAGCGCCGATCAAGCTGCCTCCGGGTCGACTCCTGCGTGAAGCAGCGCTGAGCGTAATGGACCCAGATGCGCCTCGTAGCGGCGCCAATGGCCGGACGCGTTGTTGTGCAAGGGCTGGCGAACCTGCCAATAGCTTCCCGTCTTCACGGTGTTTCGGAGGCGGTAGAATTCAAGGCAGCGTTCGTCCCAGTCCAGACCCAGGAAGCGGACCAATCGCTGGAGGGCCGGAGTCGGATCGCTGACGAATGCGTCGTAGTCGAAGTCCAGGATGGATTCAGGATATAGCGCCTTCCAGTGCGCCATGAGCCGGCGATATTCGCCAAAGTTGTGGCCGATGTCGCCCAGGTCGATCGAGTAGCCGGCAACCTTGGGGTTGAGGTGCTGCATGAAGATGGACAGCCCGTTGCCCATGGGATGGCGGGTTGTGTGAATGATCTTGGCTTCGGGAAACAGACGCTTGATCAGGCCGATCAGCAGATAGTTATCGGGACGCTTGTCGGTGATGATCGAGCCTGGACCCGCCATCGGGAAGAGTCGCGCCAGATGAGCCCGGTACTCTCTGGCCAGCGCGGCCTCGCTCTCCGTATTCCGCACGGCCATGGATTGAGGGAACGGCGCCAGGCGGCTCCCGGCGAGGCGCATCAGGTAATCGAGCTCCCCGCCGGGCGTTACTTGAGGATGCCCAGCCAGCACTTGTTCGATCAGGGTTGAGCCGGAGCGAAACATTCCGCAGATGAACACCGGAGTTGCGCCCGCGTTGGGATCGGCGCCAAGGTCCCCGGTCTCGGGGGCGGCGGTTGCGAACGTTTCGATCATCGCGTCGGTCAACCGGGAAGCGTGGTTGCGGTCGTAGCTCCGGCCGCTCATTCGCAGCAGGCAGCGATTCGCCTTTGCATAAGCGTCGAAGGCAAGGTCGAATTCGCCCAGCCGGTCGTAAATCGAGCCGAGCGCAAACAGCACGTTCGCGCGCACCATGTGGCCGTGGCGAACGGCATCGGCCGAGGCATGCCGCAACTGGAGAACGACCGGATCGTCGATACTGACGGGGGGGCGCAATCGCGCACTACGCGCCAGAGCCTCGCAACACAGCCCCTGGTGAGGATCCGCGTCGCCCCGGGGGTTGGCGAGGATGAGGTCGTAACAGACCAGGGCACTTTCCCGCTCACCGCGCTCCTCATGGAGATTTCCCAGATTGAGCAGCGCAGGCACATAGCTCGGGTCGAGCGCCAGCGCGGCCTTGAGCTCGCGTTCCGCGTCCTCGTCCCGGCGCAGGTGGTCCGAGTAGATGACCGCCCGGTTCAGGCGAACTTCCTCTGGCCGCTTGACTCCCAGCGCGAGGGCCCGGTCGTAAGCTTCCAGAGCTTGCTCGTGGCTGCCTTCTCTGTTGAGCAAGTAGCCAAGTTCGTACCAGCCCTCTGCGGAGTCCGGACGAGTGGCGAGCGCCTGACGAAAAACCTCAATGGCTTCCGCGCGACGCCCTTGCCGGTCGAGAGCTTCCGCCTGCTGGATCAGCCGCTCAGTATCGTCGGTCATCGTTCGATCTCGAACTCGTCATGCGCGGTGAAGCAACAACTGCCAGCCGATGAGGTTCGTTCCGGCATAGAACTGAGGCATCCGCTCGATGAGCGTGAAACCGGCCGCAGCCGCCTCATTTTGAATGACATCCATGTCCTGCGCAGTGCGGGCGTGCGCAAGCAGGTCGTGCAGTCGCTTTGCCGAGGCGCGCATTTCCGCCTCGGCGCGATCCACATCCAGCCCTATCGACTGCGTACTGGCCTGCGCCCGGATGGCGAGCAACTTTTGCACCGCGTCCAGCGCCACGCTCAGGACTCTTCCGGCGCCAACCTTCTGAGCTTCGATGAGCTCGTGTTTCAATGTTCTGATCGAGCTGCGCAACTCCTCCATGGCGCGCGTCGCTGCAGCAGGAGTCGCCCGGTCCATGGAGACCAACCGGTGGAGCCGCCGGTATATCTTGGTTTGCACGAGCACAATGTCGGTCTCGTGCAGCGAGCGTCGCGCGCTGTCGATCAATACCGAATCCGCATTGTGCAGGATGAACTGGGCATCAGTGCCGGGCTTCAGGACCCGGTGGACTTCTGCGAGCGCGGCGGCGGTCTCGCTGTATTCGAGTGCGTAGTGTCCGCTCACCGCGTCGAAACTTTCGGCGGCGAATGGCAGGCGCTCAGATGCCACGCCGGCATGAAAACTGATCCCTGCCAGGCGACGCATTCCGTCTGGGACATGCTTCAGCGGGTCGATTCGAGCGAGGTCGGTTGCGTGAATTTCCCAAGTTAGACCGCGCGCTTTGGCGGTCTCGGCGGCGATCAATGCGATCACGCCATTGCCGGTACCGATGTCCAGAATGCTTGCCTGGTCGGGCAGGGTGGAGAAAAATTCGACCCATGCCGCATGGACTTCTCCATCGTAACCCCCATCGGGCCCTGTAGGGCCAGTGGCGATCATTCCATTGCGGTAGTAGCTTTCCCACTGTTCCAGGCTCAAGGTGTGTGCGCTCTCGAGAGGGTGACCGGCCATGTATTATAGGGTTTGGTACTTCAGATGGCGCGTAACCCGAAGGGGCGCCAGCAACGGTCCCCCGCCTGCCGGCCGTTAATAGGAGAGGTCGTGTGTCTAATCGATGGTTGATCGGTTGTTCGTTGATCGTCTTTTCCGCGTCGTTTGCTGCTGGCGTGATCGCTGCCGAGTCCGCGTCGCATCCATGCGCAGCCGTCGACGGCTCCAGCGAACGGCTGGCGTGCTACGACGCCGCCTTTCCACGCTCGGTGGACGCCGGTTCGCCGGCGGCGGTTGGCACCGGTCCCGCAAACGGCGTCGCGGCACACTCATCAGCAGAATCCGAACGCGCGGTTGGAATACGCGAGTTCGGTCTGAGCAAGGATCAGTTGCGCAAGCGCGAACCAGAGCGCATGCGCGAGGCCAGTCCAGACCGGATCGAGGCCAAGGTTGCCCGAATCGACCGCGCCAGTGGTGGCGAGCGTGTGGTCACGCTGGACAATGGGCAGGTCTGGTTGTTGACCGAGGTCACCTCCAAGGGACGGCTGCGCCCGGGCGACCAAGTGGTCGTTCGGGTCGCCGCGCTCAGCAGTTACATGTTGATCACCCCAGGCAAGGTGTCGCTTCGGGCGCGTCGGGTAAGGTAGTTCGGCGATGTCGCTAGCGCAACGGGCCAGGGCGCTCACGGTCTCGCAGGCGAAACAACGCGACACGGCGTTCCGGATGCTCGTCGCTGGCAGCGTCGGCGACGCGTTGAGTATCGCGCGCCGCTTGGCCAGCGAAGCGCCGCTGGCACCCGATGCGCAACAGTTGATCGCCATGTGCTGCGCCGAGTCAGGCGATGTCGGCGAGGCCGACAGGAGATTTCTGCGGGCGCTGGAGCTTGCTCCGGGAAACGCGCTGATTCTGACCAACTACGGAGCGATGCTGCGCAAGGCCGACCGATTGACGGACGCCTTGTCGGCGTTTCAGTGTGCGGCCGAGGCAGCGCCAGACTTCGCCAAGGCCTGGATCGAACAGGGTCTGACGGCGCTTCGGCTCGGCCTGCGCCAGCAAGCGCTGACGGCGCTGGCGCGAGGTCTGGAGCTTCAGCCCGACTCTGCATTGGCATGGCACGCTCTTGGCAACGCGCGGCGGGCGGACGGCGAGCTGGAAGCGGCGGAAGGCGCGTTCCGCAAGGCCGTTGCGTTGTCTGCCGGATATGCGACGGCCTGGGCCAATCTGGGGGCGGTGCTGCGGTTGCTCGGACGTGCCGACGAGGCGCTGGCCTGCTTCGAGCGTGCCGGCAAGGCTGGCTACGCCAGCCCAGATCTAGCGGACAACATCGCCGGCACGCTGCTGGACAGCGGTAGGCTCGGCGAGGCCTTCGAGCAAGCCAAGGATCTGACCAGGGCGCACCCGGATTTCGTCCCCGGACACGTCACGCTGGCGCATATCCTTTGGGAATATGGCGACGAGCCGGATTCGGACGCGGCGGTTGCCGCCTTGCGAGCCGCCGTGCAGAACAGGCCGCACAACCGCCCGTTGCGCGTGGCTTTCGCGCGCTTCCTGATGGGCGCGCGCCGGGCCGAGGACGCTCTGGTCCAGATCGGCATCCTGCGGGCCGAGGACCCGGATCCGCAGCTCGCTCGGATGGAGGCCGACGCGCTCGAGGCGCTCGGCCGGACCGAGCGGGCCGGAGCTCTCTACGAAAAATTGCATCGCGATCTTGGCAACAACGACGCGACGTTTTTGAATGCCTATACCCGCCATCTTCTCAGGGCCGGCAACTGGCTTGCTGCGGCCGATCGTGCGACCGATGCGCTGCGCTTGGATTCGGGTAATCAGGAGGCATGGAGCTACCTCGGTACCGCTTGGCGCCTATTGGACGACCCGCGCGAACATTGGCTGTGCGACTATGATCGACTGGTCGAGCTGGTCGAAATCGAACCGCCCGCCGGTTTTGCCGAGGTATCGGACTTGCTCGCGGCGCTGACATCGACGCTGGAGCCGCTGCATCAGGCCAGGCGCGAGCCCGTGCAGCAGACGCTGCGCGGCGGTTCGCAGACTCCTGGCCGCCTTTTCGGCCGCCCGGATCCGGTGATCGCGGCAACTCAGGCGTCGTTGCTCAGCGCGGTCGAGCGCTGGTTGCAAAAGCTGCCGACGGACGCCCGGCATCCCTTCTTGATGCGCAAGGCGTCCACTGTGCGGTTCAGTGGTTCGTGGTCGGTCCGGCTGTGGTCTTCAGGAAGCCACGTCAACCACATCCATCCGGAAGGCTGGCTGAGTTCTGCATTCTACGTGTCGCTACCGCCTTCGGTAACCACGCGAGCCGCTGCTGGCGATCCGGCCGGATGCATCCAGTTCGGCCAACCCCCAGTGGAGCTGGGGTTGGACCTGCCGCCAAGGCGGGTTATCAGGCCCGAAGCCGGTCGGCTGGCCTTGTTCCCATCGTATATGTGGCATGGCACGGTGCCGTTCCAGGATGAGGAGCCCCGTCTCACCATCGCGTTCGACATGGTTCCGCTAGGCGGATGAACACCACAGGAAGTGGCCAGCACTATACTGCCCTGCGATATCGGGCGATCTGGAGCCTTGCGTGAGCGACACGCTGAACTCTCTAATTCAGGCAGCCGGCACCGCCGCAAGTCAAGGTCGCTGGAGCCAGGCCGAACAGCTATGGCGCAGAGTGCTTACGCTCGATCCCCGGCAACCGCAGGCCCTGTACAGCCTGGGCGTGCATGCCTTCAAGCGCGGCCAGCTGGCCGAGGCGTTGCAGCATCTGCAGGCAGCTCACACGGTGACTCCGGACGATCCCGTCGTGCTGCTGTCGATCGGCCGGGTACTGAGCGAACAAGGCGACTCCACGGGCGAATGGAGGGCGATAGAAGCATCATTGGCTGCCGACCCGTACTTCCTTGCCGGTCTGCTGGCAAAAGCGGCCTATCTCGAAAGGCACGGCAAGGCCAAGGCGGCTGCGGAGACGTATGGCAATGCCCTGAAAGTCGTGCCGAACGAGTCGCAGTGGCCGTCCGTGCTGCGCGAGCAACTGCTCCACGGCCGGAATCTGGTCGAACGGATCGGCAAGGAGAAGGCTGCATTCCTGGCTGAACGCATCGGCGCCCGGGTCAACGCGCTGACGCCGATGGAGGCAGAGCGTTGGCGCGAAGCCGGCGCGATCCTAAGTGGGCAGTCGCAACCGTATCCTTCGGTGTCCAGCCGGCTGCAGATTCCCCGACTGCCGGCAATCCCGTTTTTCGACCGCGAGTCCTTCGCCTGGGTCAAAGCGCTGGAGGCCCGGACCGAGGTCATCACTGCGGAGCTGATGGCGCTGCTAGCCCAGGACCAGGCCGAGTTCAAGCCCTATATCGCCTATCAACCGGGGACGCCGCTAAACCAGTGGCAGGAGCTGAACCATTCCCCGCGCTGGTCCAGCTACTTTCTATGGCGCCACGGCCAGCCTCTCGCCGAGCACATCCAGCGGTGTCCGGAAACGGCTCGGGCGTTGGCCGAAGTCGACATGGCCCAGATTGGCGGACTGTGTCCGAACGCCATGTTTTCGGCCCTCGCGCCGCATAGCCGGATTCCGCCGCACCATGGCGAAACCAATGCCCGCCTGGTGGTGCATTTGCCGCTCGTCGTGCCCGCGCACTGTCTGTATCGGGTCGGCTTCGAGCAGCGGCGCTGGAAGGTCGGCGAGGTCCTGATCTTCGACGACAGCATCGAACACGAGGCGCGCAACGACAGCGACGAGCTGCGCGTAGTGTTGATTTTCGATATCTGGAATCCCCTGTTGTCCGTCGCCGAGCGCGATATGGTCAAGGCCCTGTCGGCGGCCAGCGCGGAGTTCCAGACGCGCTAGAATCGCGCCGCCGTGCAGGATTGGTCGTTGGTCGGCTGGTGGTTGGGGACGAGCGCGGCACCCGGGGGGCAACACAGGCACGACCGGCACTGTCGCGCAGCGATCACGGTCGATGATGATCGCGAGCAGGGCGCAGCCCATGACCATAGCCCAACAACAGCAAGCCGCGAACCGCTATCGGCTATTCTGATGCCAATACGGGATCAGACGAGGAGGTGGCAGCGTGACCGAGGCTCGGACAGGCGGTGCGGAGACGGACGATGCGGTCCGTCAGAAGGTTCGTATGGGACTGGGATTGTTGACCCAGAGGCGGGTGGCGGAAGCCAGGCAGTTGAGCGACAGGCTGGTCGATACCCATGCGGACGATGCCGAAGTGATGTTTCTGGCCAGCGAGGTTCGGCTCGCCGAAGGCGACGCCGAGGCCGCGCTCGGCTTCATCGTTGCGGCGGTGGAGCTGGCACCCAACCAAGTTCCGTTGCTGGTCAAAAAGGCCGATAACCTGATCATGCTCAGGCGCCGGAGCGATGCCAGGCAGGTGGCCGAAGAAGCCATCGCCGTTGCCGGCGACGATGGCCAGTCGCTCTGGCAGATCGGCAAGATCTACAGCAGGTGCGACGACCCCGCACGTGCGCGCCCGCTTTACGAAAAGGCGGCTGCCGTGCTGGGCGCCAACCCTGGGTTACTTTACGATTTGGCCGTCGCGAAGTTTCATACCGGAGATATCGCCGGTGCGGAACAAAGCATTGAGAGGCTGCTGGCGGTCGCCCCCAAGGCCGGTCATGCTCTGTATCTGCGCTCGACTCTGCGCCGACAGACCGACGCCAGCAATCATGTCGATGATCTGAAGACCCGGTTGGACTCCGGCTTCCCCACCGAAGCCGAACGGGCCGCCTGTCTTTTTGCGCTGGCCAAAGAGCTGGAGGATATGGAGCAGACCGAGGAGTCGTTTACCACGCTCACCGAGGCCGCCGCGCTCAAGCGCCAGACACTGACGTACGACGCTGCGGCCGAACGCGCCTCGATCGACAGCGTACGCGCAGCGTATACCTCGGCGGTGATGCAAGCCGACGTGGCGGGCCATGGCGAAGGCGGCGCGATTTTCATCGTCGGCATGCCGCGCACCGGTACCACCCTGCTGGAGCGCATGCTGGGTTGCCACAGCGATGTGGAGTCGGCTGGCGAGCTGCTGGATTTCGGCCAGGCCCTGGCGGCTGCCTCACGGAAAGCCATGCAGGCAAACCCCGACAAGACCCTGGTCGAGGCCTCGCTGACCATCGATTTTGCTGCCCTTGGCCGGGACTATATGCAGAGTGCGCGTCAGTCGGCCCCAGGCAGTCGCATGTTTATCGACAAGATGCCGGTCAACTACATTTACTGCGGCCTGATCAGGAAGGCGCTGCCCCAGGCGCGAATCATCCATCTGGTGCGCGACCCCATGGACAGCTGTTATGCCGCATACAAGACATTGTTCAGCCAGGCGTATTACTTCTCCTACGATTTCGAGGAGTTGGCCGACTACTACAACTGCTACCACCAGATGATGCGCCATTGGCATGCTGTCATGCCGGGCGTCATCCTGGATGTTCGCTACGAGGATCTGGTAGTCGATACCGAAGGCCAGGCGCGCCGCATTCTGGAGTGGTGCGGTCTCGACTGGCAGGAAGCGGTGCTTGCGCCTTCCGAGAACCGGAGTCCGTCGACGACTGCGAGCGCCGCACAGGTGCGCGAGCCTGTGTACACCAGCTCGGTCGACAAGTGGCGCAGCCATGAAGCCGGCCTCGCGCCGCTCAGGGATCGGCTGGTAGCGGCGGGTATCGTCCGCTGACTGAT
The DNA here is from genome assembly GCA_034376725.1 of Lysobacteraceae bacterium. Taxonomy (GTDB): domain Bacteria; phylum Pseudomonadota; class Gammaproteobacteria; order Xanthomonadales; family Xanthomonadaceae; genus UBA11164. The sequence goes on from JAXMJH010000041.1 coordinate 66,750, forward strand.
CGCTTCCGAGCGCGCTGGGTATGACGTGGGTTCGCGCCTGAGCATGGCCGAAGCGGCAAAGCGCGGCGCCAAAAAAAACGGCGGGCCGAAGCCCGCCGTTGAAGTTTGCAGTTTGGAAGCTATCAGAACCGCAACGTGAAGCTGCTGAAGAAGTAGCGGCCCACCTGGTCGTAGCCACCCGGCGCATTGGCATTCAATGCGACGGTCGCGCCAACCAACGGCGGCTCCTTGTCGGCGATGTTGTTCACGCCAAGCGTCAGCTCGCCATACTGTCCGATCTTGACCGAGCCCGACAGGTCGAGATAGGTGAACGAGCCGATCCCACCGTTGCCCTGGCAGCTGGCGAAAGCAGCAGTGGTTCCGCCGTCTGGGCTGCACAGCCGCTTGTCGGTGGACAGGTTCTCGCCTTCATTGCCCTTGTAATCCAACGAGCCGAAGAAGCGCCAGCGCAGACCCACGCTGAACAGGTCCTGGCTGTAACGGACGCTGGAGATATGGCGCCACTCGTGGGTCTGGCAGGAGATATTGATCTTGCCGGCGCACTCGAAGGCGAAATCGTCGTTCACACCGGCCAGCGGGGAGAACCGGTCGTCGAGGACGTAGGTGCCCTGGAACGTGAAATCGATCCGGCCACCGAGCACATCATCGACGAAATACCCGGCGCCGAAATCGATGCCGCTGCTGAGACGCTCACCGAAGTTGCTGGTCAGGTTGACGACGCGGCCCGAAGTCACAGGATCATTGCCGCGGAACAGGTCGCCGGCGGCCGAACGCTGAACCAGGCTGCACAGTCCCGGATCGCCCGTGGTCGCGCAGCCGTTCAGGATGGTCTGGGCACCGATTTGGGCAATCGTGTCGCTGATCTTGATGCGGTAGTAATCGACATTGACGTAGAGATCTTTGATCGGCGTGATCACAATACCGGCGGTCCAGGTATCGGCCTCCTCAGGCACGAGATCGAGCGTGCCGCCGATCAACTGATTGAACTGCGCCGCCGCGTTGTTCGGGATGAAACCGAAGCGATCCGCCGTCACGCCGGTGTTGGCGCACTGTGCCTGGGTGAACGTCGGATTGGGCCCGGCGCAGGGGTCCTCACCACCGAAGAGCGCAAGCTGTTCGGTCGCAAACAGGTTGAACACGTTTGGCGCCCGGATGGCGCGGTTGAAGCCGCCGCGGACCTTTACCATGTCCAGATCGGCGCCAAACCCGATCTTCCAGGTATTGGCCGTGCCCGCGAGGTTGTAATCCGACCAGCGGTAGCCGAGATCGAGATTCACGCTATCGAAAATCCCGACTTCGCTGACCAGCGGAACCAGGCTCTCCATGAACAGCTCGTTCACCCTGACCACGCCGCTCAGCGGAAGCGAAGGACCACCGGCGCCGGCAAAGTTGCCGGCCTGGCTGTCGCTGTCGGCAGTGAAGTTGTAGGTGTCTTCACGCCAGTTGGCGCCAAGGACCAGCGACACGGTATCGCCCTTGGCTGACGGCAAGCCGATGCCAAGGTCGCCGGTCACGTAGGCACTGATTTCGGTCAGCTCTGTGCTGGTGGTACTGAGGCTTGTTCCCGCGATGGCTCTCGCGGCCTCTTCGGTGACGCCGCCGGGGACGAAAACCTGCCACGGCAGGCAGCCCGAGAACGAACCTGCCGGACAGCCACGGGTAGCTTCCAGAATCCGGGGGGTCAGGAAGTCGTTTTGGCCGACGATGTCGGAATTGTTCTGGCTGTACAGAAACGAGGCGTTGTACGACCAGCTGTCGGTAATGGCGCCTTCGGCGCCGGTGATGATCCGGAAGTTGGTGTCCTCTTGCGAGGATCTGCGCGGACCGCCCTCGACGTTGCGCTTGGCGATATAGACAACCAGGGGGCCGTCGGCGGGATCGATGCCGAGGTCCGCACATGCGGTCCTGATCAGCGGATCGGCGCAGTCGGAATCGAGCGCAGTGAAGAACGCGCCGGATTCGGCTACCTGAATTGCCGATCGCCGGTTGATGAACATCGTTTCCAGATAGGGCTTGAAGTGCTCGTTCACCTCGAACTTCAGCGAGCTGCCGAACGTGTAGCGCTCGTCCGGCCGCTGGAAGAAGTTGATCGGAGCGTAGTTGAACGGGGCGCCGTAGGTGCTTCGGAAAGTCCCGTCCGGATTCAGGCTGGCGGGCGAGCCGAACACGCCCGGCTGGTAGAAGTAGAAATTGCCGGCTGCATTGGTGTTGGAGCCGCCACAGGCCGTGCCCGCAGCATTCAGGGCGCAGGACGAAAAGTCGCGCTCGCCCTGGAACAACGCCTCGTTATCGCGCCAGGTGGCCCAGACCATGGCGTGGCCCCGGCCGTCGGCGAAGCTGCTGCCGAGCGCGACATCGATATTGCCGGACTCGCCATCGAAACCGGAATCGCCATCGGGGAAATCGAAGCCACGTGCTTCCTGCAAGCTCTGCATCAGCTTGTTGTTGTTGTTGTGCCGGAATGCTGCGGCGCCGATGTTGACGCTAACGCCCTCGAACTCGGTATCGAGCAGAAAGTTCACCACGCCCGCGACGGCATCGGAACCGTAAACTGCGGACGCACCGCCAGTCAGGATGTCCACCCGCTTCACCAGGGAAGCCGGCACGATGCTGATGTCGGTGGCGAATGCGGCGCCCTGCGCCATGCGTGCGCCGTTGACCAGGGTCAGGGTGCGCTGCGGCCCCAAGTTGCGAAGGGAAACGGTCGGAAAGCCGGTGGCGCCATTGTTTTCGAACGAATCGAAGACAGGCGCCAGTTGCGGGTACTGATTGACCAGGTCATCGACGCGGGTGGCGCCGCTGAACTGGAAGGCATCGGCCTGGATCTCCATCACCGGCGATGAAGCAGTGATCGCCTGATTCTGAATGCGGCTGCCGGTTACCTGAATGGTGTCCAGCAAGGGCGCGAGGTTCTGGCTGGCCTCTCCCTTTTCGGTTGCCGCAGCATCTGCCTGTGCTGCATCGACTTGCGACTGGGCGAATGCAGCGCCGACGCCAAGTGCGGCGTTGGCGCTGGCAAAAAGCGCCAACGTGATAGCTCGGTTGAGCTTGGTAGTCTTTGGACGCATCAGAAATCTCCCAAAATGTTGAACGGTGGTTGAACGAGCTAGCCGTCGAGCGTCGCCATGCGTCATGTCGCTGTCACACAGCCTAGCCGTCGCGATGCTAACTCTTTTCTGCGCGTTGTTAAAGTGCCGTTAATGATCTGCGCGGGCAGCTTCGAGAACCGATCATGGCCGTCTGGGTAGCCAGGCAGCCAAGCGGCGCGAACGGGTCGCCGCCCGATTGCTTACGCGGAGCACAGCGTTCGCGCGGCAGCGCCGCAAACTGAGCCTATCGCGCAAACGTCGCACGCCGGCCGGCCGGCAGCCCAGGCCTGCCCCCGGCAGCATCGGACGAAAGCCGCTATTGCGGTGCCAGGGGCGCCGTTTAGAGCATCGGGTATTTTGATCGGCGGGCCGTTACACCCGGCCGGAGGCGCATGGCAATCATTCCATGCCCAGTTTTTTCAGCTTGTAGCGCAGTGCCCTGAAGGTGATGCCTAGCTTTTCGGCGGCGCGGGTCTTGTTGTAGCGGCATTCTTCCAGCGCCCGCTGGATCGCCTCGCGCTCCAGTTGCTCGATATAGTCGGGTAGGGCCGCCGCGTCGATCGACGGCTGTGCGACTGCCGGAGCGGCAGGGTGCGGGGCCGCTTGCAGGCCTGTCGTGGTCGGCTGGCCCGCAGCGGGCATGCCCGCGCTGGCAGGGCGCTGCGGCAGGTGCAGGTCTTCGGCATCGATCCGCTGGCCGTCGCACAGTGCCACCGCGCGCTCGAGAATGTTTTCCAGCTCGCGGACGTTGCCGGGGAATGCGTACTCGGCCAGTACCCCGAGCGCCCGCTCGGTGACCAACGGCGCCGGCTCATCCAGCTCGATTGCCAGCCGGGAGAGAATCGCCGAAACAAGTGCAGGCAGGTCGCTCGGTCGCTCACGCAGCGGCGGAACGCGCAGCTCGATGACGTTGATACGGTAATAAAGGTCGTCGCGGAAGCGGTTTTCGGCCACCAGACTGGCCAGGTTCTTGTGGGTGGCGGACAGGATGCGCACATCGACCGGCGCTTCCGTGTTGGCGCCGATCGGGCGCACCGATTTTTCCTGGATGACTCGCAGCAACTTCACCTGCATGTGCAGCGGCAACTCCGCCACTTCATCGAGAAACAGCGTGCCGCCATGCGCGGCCTGAAACAGGCCCTGTTTGTCGGTGTGGGCGCCGGTGAAGCTACCCTTCTTGTGCCCGAAGAACTCGCTTTCCATCAGCTCGGTGGGGATTGCGCCGCAGTTGACCGGAATGAACGGCCCTTCGGCGCGCGGGCCCTGCTCGTGGATGAGCCGGGCAACCAGCTCCTTGCCGACGCCGGACTCGCCGCTGACGTATACCGGCGCCTGGCTGCGCGCCAGCTTGGAGATGGTTGTGCGCAACTGGGTCATGGCCGGAGAGTCGCCGATCAGCCGGGTGGCGCTGGCGCTCTGCGGCGAGGCGCGTCGCTCGGCCTGCAGCTCCAGCGCGTGCTGCACCAGCCGGCGGAGCACCGCCAGATCGACCGGCTTGGAAACGAAGTCGAACGCGCCGGCCTTCAGTGCCCCGACCGCGGCATCGACATTGCCATAGGCGGTGATCATGGCCACCGGCAGTTGCGGGTAATTGGCCGCGATGTGCTCGATCAGCTGCTGGCCGTTGCCGTCGGGCAGCCGCATATCGGTCAGGCACAGGTCGTATCGATGGCTCGACAGCTGATTGACGGCGCTGGCCACATCGGCAGCCGTGTCGACTCGCAACCCCATCCGGCCCAGGGTAAGCACCAGCAACTCGCGGATATCGCGTTCGTCGTCGACGACCAGGGCGCTGCGTGTTTGGCTCATCGCACTATGCTAACCCGACAGCCGGGGGTTTTCGCAGTCTGGAGACAGCAAAGTTCAATGGCAATGCGTCCCCGACTGGAATCGCGTCATCCGCCAGCGAGGGCGCTTTCAGCTTGTGGCATACCCGGCACCGTGCAGCGCCGTGGTGCCACCCAGAAATCGGCAGCTCGGCGAACCCTTTTGCGCGCCGGATCGCGGCTCAGCGCGCAGGCCATCCGCTGCCGCATGTACGTCAGACGGCAGCCGTGCGCCTCAGCCCTTCAGCAGCGCCGCCATGGTCTTGCCGAGGTCGCCCGGCGAACGCACGGTCGCCACGCCGGCGCGCTCGAGCGCCGCGAACTTGCCCTGCGCGGTGCCCTTGCCGCCCGATGCGATGGCGCCGGCATGGCCCATGCGCTTGCCGGCCGGTGCGCTGGCGCCGGCGATGAAGCCGACGACCGGCTTGGTGACGTATTCGGAGATGAACTCTGCCGCTTCTTCCTCGGCGCTGCCGCCGATTTCGCCGACCATGATGATGCCCGTGGTTTGCGGATCGTCCTGGAACAGCTGGAGGCAATCGATGAAATTCATGCCCTGAATCGGGTCGCCGCCGATTCCGATGCAGGTGCTTTGGCCGAGTCCCGCGTCGGTGGTCTGCTTCACCGCTTCGTAAGTCAGGGTGCCGGACCGGCTGACAATGCCGATCTTGCCGGGCTGATGGATGTGTCCGGGCATGATGCCGATCTTGCATTCGCCCGGCGTGATGACGCCGGGACAGTTCGGGCCGATCAGCCAGACATCGTGATACAGCGCCAGCGTGTGCTTGACGCGCAGCATGTCCAGCACCGGAATGCCTTCGGTGATCGCGACGATCACTTCGATGCCGGCTTCTGCGGCCTCCAGGATGGCATCGGCCGCGAACGGCGGCGGCACATAGATGACCGTGGCGTTGGCCCCGGTATCGTCGACCGCGTCGGCGACCGTGTTGTAGATCGGCAGCCCAATGTGTTCGCCGCCGCCCTTGCCGGGCGTGACGCCGCCGACCACCTTGGTGCCGTACTCGATCATCTGTTCGGCGTGGAAGGTGCCTTGCTGGCCGGTGAACCCCTGGACGATGACCTGGGTGGATTTGTTGACGAGTACGGACATGCTTTGATCTCTGCTGAGGGCGTGATATAGACGGGCGTCGGGGCGGATCAGCCGACGGCTGCGACCGCCTTGCGGGCACCGTCGTTGATGTCGTCGGCGGCGGTGATCGCCAGACCGCTTTCATTGAGCAACTGCTTGCCCTTTTCGACGTTGGTGCCTTCGAGGCGCACGATCACCGGGATGGTGACGCCGACCTCCTTGACCGCCTCGATGATGCCCTCGGCGATCATGTCGCAGCGGACGATGCCGCCGAAGATGTTGACGAAGATCGCCTTGACCGAGTCCGACGACAGGATCAGCTTGAACGCTTCGCTGACCCGTTCCTTGGTGGCGCCGCCACCGACGTCGAGGAAGTTGGCCGGTTCACCGCCCTCGAGCTTGATCACGTCCATGGTCGCCATCGCCAGTCCGGCGCCGTTGACCATGCAGCCGATGTTGCCGTCCATGGTGACGTAGTTGAGGTCGTGCTCGCTGGCCTCGACTTCGACAGGGTCCTCTTGGGTCTTGTCGCGCAGCGCCATCAGGGCCGGCTGGCGGAAGCTGGCGTTGTCGTCGGAATTGAGCTTGCCGTCGAGCGCGATCAGCTCGCCGGATTTGACGATGGCCAGCGGGTTGAGCTCGACCAGCGACAGGTCTTTTTCGTTGAACAGGCGGAACAGGCCGAGCATCAGCTTGGTCAGGTGGCTAACCTGCTTTGAAGTCAGCCCGATGGCGAAGCCCAGCTGACGGCACTGATACGGCATCAGGCCGGAGACGTAATTGACCGTGAGGGTCTGGATTGCGTCGGGGTTCTCCTCGGCGACTTTTTCGATCTCCACGCCACCCTCGGCCGAAGCGATGAAGGTGATGGCTTTCTGCGACCGGTCGACCAGCATCGACAGATACAGCTCCTTGACGATATCGCTGGCTTCGCAAACCAGAACGGTGTGAATCGGCAGTGCGCGGCCACCACTCTGGTAGGTCGCCATGCGGGTGCCCAACATGCCGGCAGCGGCTTCCTTGACGGCATCGAGCGTCTTGCACAGTTTGACGCCACCGGCCTTGCCGCGTCCGCCGGCGTGGATCTGTGCCTTGACCACCCAGAACTCGCCGCCGATCGATTTGGCGGCGGTGACGGCCTCTTCAGGGGAATGGGCAACACGGCCGACCGGAACCGGAATGCCGTATTCGGCGAACAGATCCTTGGCCTGGTATTCGTGGAAGTTCATGCGGTACCTGCTATCGCTTGCGGCAAGGGACGGGCAGAGCCCGCGAAGACCGCTATTTTGGCCAACCGCAGCCCGGAAGGCAAAACAATCCGAAATGTCGACCAGCGCCTATACTTGTCAGCCAGGGTCAGGACGGGTGGATTGCCGGATGTTCGGAGTCGGAAAGCAGCCCGGAATGGGCCAGGTCGAAGTGGCTCTGCGCCGCGAGCTGTACTTCTTCACTCTGTACCGGATCCTCGAAGCCGGCCTGCTGGCCTTCCTGGCGTTCAGCCCGCTGGCCGGGCTGTTCACCGAACTGCGCTATCCGCTGCTGACCCAATCGGTGGCTGCGTTTTACCTCGTTGTCGCCACCCTGCTGCTGCTGTTTGGTCGCAATCCGCGCTTTTCGCTGGAAAAGCAGGCGGCCATCGGGCTCACCTTCGACTTGCTGGCCGGCGCCGTTGCGTTGCACGCACTGGTTGGCATGAGCAGCGGCGTTGCGCTGTTGCTGGTGTTCAACGTCGGAGCCGGCGCCCTGCTGATGCCGCTGCGCAACGGGCTGGCATTTGCCGTGGCGGCCGGCGCCGTGGTGCTGGGCGAGTTCTTCTACAGCCGAATGATGCTGGTGTCGGACGGGATCGTCGCCGAGCCGATCATGTTCGCGGTCACCTACCTGGCCATCGCCATCCTGACCAACCTGCTCGGACAGCAGATGCGCGCCAGCCAGGCGCTGGCCGAGCGCCGCGGCGTCGAAGTGGCCAATCTGGCGCAGATCAACGAGTTGATCATCCGGCGCATGCGCAACGGCGTGCTGGTGGTGGATGCCGACAACAACATCCGGGTCTTCAACGAAGCGGCCTGGTTCCTGCTCGGCAAGCCGCCTCCGGAGCGTCAGGCGCTGGGCGAGGCCGCGCCGGAGCTGTCGCGCCGGCTGTGGCACTGGCTCAACGGAAAGCCGGTGGAGGCAACGCCGGTGGCGCTGGCCGAGGATGTGCCCGAGGTCATTCCGCGCTTCACCCGGCTGTCGGTGAGCGACGATCTGGTGCTGATTTTTCTGGAAGACACCTCCGCCCTGTCGCGTCGTGCCGAAGAGCTGACCCTGGCCACCCTGGGCCGGCTGTCGGCCAGCATCGCTCACGAGATCCGCAATCCGCTGGCGGCGATCAGCTACTCGGCCCAGTTGCTGGCCGAAAGCGAGGATGTGCCGGAGACCGACAAGCGGCTGGTGGAGATCATCAATGCCCAGTGTCACCGGATGAATGGCATCGTTCAGAGCATTCTGTCGATGGCCCGGCGCGAGCGGGCCCAGCCAGAGGCGATCGATCTGAGCCGCTGGGCGTCGGATTTCATTTCCGATTACCGCGGCTCGCAGCAGTTGGGCGACAACAGCCTGAACCTGATCAGCGACGGGCGCGGCGTGCATGCCATGGTCGATCCCCAGCACCTGCATCAGGTGGTCACGGTGCTGGTCAACAACGCGCTGCATTACGGGCGCCTGCCGGGCAAGCCGGCCAGGGTGACGCTGACCGTGGGTATCGGCGACACCGGTGCGGAGCCGACGCTGGAGGTCATCGATCGGGGTCCGGGCATACCGCCGAAAGTGGTCGACAATATCTTCGAGCCGTTTTTCTCCACCAACGAACACGGTACCGGCCTTGGCCTGTATATCGCGCGTCAGTTGTGCGAGGCAAATCAGGCCGAGCTGAGCTACGTGCCGCTGGCCGGCGGCGGAAGTTGCTTTCGGGTTGCGCTGACCAAGGTGCACGCGCTGGTGCGCGATGCCTGACGGCGATCGGTTCCGGGCGAGAGGACAGTGGCGGTGAACGAGCTATGAAAGCCTTGCGAGTGGCGCTGGCCCAGTTCGATTTTCCGGTTGGCGCAGTCGATCGGAATCGTCGTCGCATCGCCGAGCTGATCACCGAGGCCCGCGATCGGCACGGGGCCGATGTGGTGCTGTTTCCCGAGCTGGCGCTGTGCGGCTATCCGCCCGAGGATCTGCTGCTGCGACCGAGCTTCCTGTCTGCCTGCGACCGCGCATTGGCCGGACTGGCGCGCGAGGTCCGCGGCATCGTGGCCCTGGTCGGCCATCCGCAGGCCGCCGGTTCGGTGGTCTACAACGCGATCAGCGTGCTGCGCGATGGCGCGATCGCCGACACCTACCGCAAGCAGGAGCTGCCGAACTACGCGGTGTTCGACGAGCGGCGCTATTTCGCCAGCAGCGACAGCAGGCCCTGTGTGTTCGATGTGGTGGGGGTGCGGGTCGGCGTATTGATCTGCGAGGATCTCTGGCATGCCGGGCCGTTGCTGCGCAGCCGCGATGCCGGCGCGGAGTTGACCCTGATCGCCAACGCGTCGCCATTCGAGCGCGACAAGGCCGGCGAGCGCGATGCCCTGCTGCAGCGCCGCGCCGAGGAGTCCGGACAAGCCCTGGCCTACGTCAATCTGGTCGGTGGCCAGGACGAGCTGGTGTTCGATGGCAGCGCCTGTCTGGCCGATGCCGATGGCACCGTGCATCCGGCGGCGCGGGCATTTTCCGAGGATTGGATGATCGCCGACTTCCTGCCGGGCGAACGCCGGTTCGAGCGCCGCCAGTGGCCGGAAGAGGACGATGAGAGCTTCGAGTCGCTGGCCTGGCGTGCGATCACGATGGGCATCCGCGATTACGTGGGCAAGAACGGGTTCCAGCGCGTGCTGCTGGGCCTGTCCGGCGGCATCGACTCGGCACTGGTGCTGGCGCTGGCCGTGGATGCGCTGGGGCCGGATAACGTCGATGCCATCCGTCTGCCCTCGCGTTACACCAGCGGGCTCAGCAACGATCTGGCCGCCCAGCAGTGTTCGGCGCTCGGCGTGAGCCTGGAAACATTGACCATCGAGGCGCCATTCAGCGCTTTTCTGGACGTGCTGGCCCCGGTGTTTGGCGGCCGCGAACCCGACGCGACCGAGGAGAATCTGCAATCGCGCTGTCGTGGCGCCCTGTTGATGGCGCTGTCCAACAAGTTCGGCGCGCTGCTGCTGACCACCGGCAACAAGAGCGAATACGCCGTCGGATACGCCACCATCTATGGCGACATGTGCGGTGGTTTTGCGCCGATCAAGGATCTTTACAAGACCGAGGTGCTGGCCTTGAGCCGCTGGCGCAACGCGCGCGGAGATGGCGAGCGGATTCCCGTCGCGGTGATCGACCGGCCGCCGACCGCCGAACTGCGCCACGGCCAGACCGATCAGGACTCCCTGCCGCCCTATGACGTGCTGGATGCGATTCTGCGCGCCCATGTCGATGGCGAGCAGTCGTCGGGCGAGATCATCGAAGTCGGCTTCGATGCCGAGACGGTCGACCGCGTCTTGCGCCTGGTCAAGATCAACGAATGGAAACGCCGCCAGAGCGCGCCCGGCCCCAAGGTTTCCCGACGGGCCTTCGGCCGCGAGCGGCGTTACCCCATCACCTCAGGCTGGAAGCCCTAGTGTGGCGTTGCGTTCTTGGCGGAACGTACGCAGAAGGTCGGCTGGTCGATGTGACGGCCATAGCCAAAGCCAAAGCCAAAGCTTTCACTGCCCTTCGGGCAGCGAGTTACTTTCTCTTGCTTGTCCAAGAGAACGTAACCAAAGAGAAGGACACCCCGTC
>JAXMJH010000042.1:0-6831 GCA_034376725.1 Lysobacteraceae bacterium
GAACGCCGGCAACGACAGGCCGGGCTGGAACTGCACGCGATTCATGGCCATGATGAGGACTCCGCAGCGGCAAGGAGCCCTACCATGCCGGCCAAGCGTCTCAGGGACTGCGACGGCTGAAGTATGGCGCTAATCAGGTACCGAAAAGTCGGTCGGTCGGTCGGTCGGCGTAACGCTACTTGACCACGCGCAGCTTTGGTCCGGGTTTGGCTGCCGGAGCACTGTCGGATGCGCCGCCGCCATCCGGCGACGGAGGAGCGGTCGGGCCGCCATCGGGCGGCAGCATCATGCCCTGCCCGGTTTCCTTGGCGTAGATCGCCTCGACCGCAGCGACCGGCACTACGACGTGCTGGCTGACGCCGGAAAAACGGGCCTGGAAACGAATGTCCTCATTGCCCAGCTCGAGGAACGCCACCGCGCGACCGGCCACGTTGAGCACCACCTTGCCGTCCTTGATGACCGAGGGCGGCACGTCGACTCCGGGGCTCTGGGCATCGACCAGCAGGAACGGCGTCATGCCGTTATCGTCGATCCAGGCGTGCATCGCCCGGATCAGATAGGGGCGATTGGATGTCATCAAGGGCGTCTTGCTCACCGCGTGGAACTCAGGAAGCGATGTCGTCGCGAAGCGCGCGTTCTTCTTGCGTCAGGCTGCGCGCGAAAGCCGGGTTGCGGAAGATCCGCTGGCCGTAGTCCTCGATCACCTTGGCCTCCTTGGGCAAATCGACGCCCAGCGACGGCAGGCGCCAGACGATCGGCGCCACCGCGCAATCGGCCAGGCTCATTTCGGTGTTCAGGAAGAACTTGGAGCTCTTGAACACCGGCAGCGCCGCCAGCAACTGCTCGCGCAGGCGCTTGCGCGCCGCTTCGGCCTGGGTCTTGGCGGCATGCTGAATGGTCTGGACCAGCGGCACCCAGTCGTGCTCTGTGCGCAGCATCGCCAGCCGCAGGCGGGCGCGGGCCAGCGGGTCGAGCGGCATCAGCGGTGGGTGCGGATAGCGCTCGTCGATGTACTCACTGACCACCGAGGCGGCGTACAGCACCAGATCACGGTCGACCAGGGTCGGCACCGAGTGGTACGGATTGAGTTCGACCAGCTCGGCCGGCGGATTGTTCGGGTCGACGGGAATCAGGTCGTAGCTGACGCCTTTGGCGGCGAGAACCAGACGCACCCGATGACACACCGCGCAGTCGCGGGCGGAAAACAGGCTCAATGCGTTCCTGAGTCGCAGGCTTGCGGCCATCGATGGCTTCTCCTTGGCCGGATTATCGGCGGTGGTCCGGCCCGAAGGCCGGCTGACAAGCCTGTCACTCTAGCAAAAAGGCACCGAAATTCAAAGGAGTTCTACCATTTACCCCGTGTTTTCAAAAACTTACCGCCCGACTGAGCTGCCAGCGGGCGGTCCGGCCGTCGATCAATGGACGTCGCGCCAGTATTCCTGCTTGAGCAACCACGCCATCAGCGTGAAAAACGCGAGAAACAGAAGCACCCAGACACCCATGCTCTGACGCTTCAGGGCGGCCGGCTCGCCGACATAAGTCAGGAAAGCGGTGATGTCGCGGGCCACCTGATCGAACTGCTCGGCATTCAGACGGCCGGGACTGGCCAATTCAAGCCCGCTGACGTGACTGGTGCCTGCGGCATCGCTGGTGTAGACCGCGCGCGACACGCCCTGAAGCTCCCAGAGCACATTGGGCATGCTCGCGTTGGCCAGAAGCGTGTTGTTCCATCCCATCGGCCGGGTCTCGTCGGCGTAGAAGGATTTCAGGAAGGTATAGGTCCAGTCGGGACCACCGGCCTTGCGGCGGGCAACCAGACTCAGGTCGGGCGGTGCCTTGCCCAACCAGGCCTCGCCATCGCCCGGATTCATCGCCGAGACGATGGTTTCACCGAAACCGGCGCTGCTGAAGTTCAGGTTCTGCATGACCTGCTCTTCGGTCAGGCCGATATCCTCGGCCAGCCGGGAATAGCGCTGGTACTCCAGGCTGTGACAGCCGGCGCAGTAGTTCATGTACAGCGCCGCTCCGCGCTGCAGCGAGGCCTGATCGTTGAGATTGACGTGCGACGACTGGAGGGCGCCACCGCCGGCGGCCTGGGCGGAACCGAGCCCGAGCGCGAACAGCGAGACGATCAGCAGGATGGCGAGGCGCTTAGTCATGCGTAGTTACCCGGTCCGGCACCGGCTTGGTCGCGTCCATACGCGTCCAGATCGGCATGGAAATGAAGAAGGCGAAGTAGTAGAAGGTGAACAGTCGCGCCCAGAACGTCTGCGTCGCGCTTCCGGACTGCATGCCCAGCCAGCCCAGCACGACGAATCCGACCACGAAGATCGCCAGCAGCAGCTTGGTGATCGGGCCGCGATAGCGGATCGACTTGACCGGGCTGCGATCCAGCCAGGGCAGCAGGAACAGGATCATCACCGCGCCGCCCATCACGATCACCCCGAACAGCTTGTCCGGCACCGCGCGCAACATCGCGTAGTACGGCGTGAAGTACCACACCGGCTTGATGTGTGCGGGGGTCACCATCGGATCGGCCGGGATGAAGTTGTCGTACTCCAGGAACAGATCGCCGAAGGTCGGCGCGAAGAAGATGATGAACGCCGCAATCATCAGGAAGAAACCGACGCCGACCATGTCCTTCACCGTGTAGTACGGGTGGAAGGCGATGCCGTCGACCGGAATGCCGTCGGCATTCTTTTTCTTCTTGATGTCCACGCCGTCGGGATTGTTGGAGCCGACTTCGTGCAGCGCGCCCAGGTGCAGCACCACCAGCAGCAACAGCACCATCGGCAGCGCCACCACATGCAGGGCGAAGAACCGGTTCAGCGTGGCGTCCGATACCAGATAGTCGCCGCGGATCCACTCGGTCAGCACATCGCCGATGCCGAACGGGAAGGCGCCGAACAGGTTGATGATCACCTGCGCGCCCCAGTAGCTCATCTGGCCCCAGGGCAGCACGTAGCCCATGAACGCCTCGGCCATCAGCGCCAGGAAGATCAGCATGCCGAGAATCCAGACGATCTCGCGCGGCTTCTGATAACTGCCGTAGATCATCGCCCGGAACATGTGCAGGTAGACGACCACGAAGAACGCCGACGCGCCGGTCGAGTGCATGTAGCGGATCAGCCAGCCCCACTCGACGTCGCGCATGATGTACTCGACGCTGGCGAACGCCTCGGCCGCCGACGGCTTGTAGAACATGGTCAGCCAGATGCCGGTCACCAGCTGATTGACCAGCACCAGCATGGCCAGCGAGCCGAAGTAGTACCAGAGGTTGAAGTTCTTCGGCGCGTAGTACTCGGACAGGTGCTTGCGGTAGACCGGCATCAGGCCGGGCGTGCGCTCGGTAACCCAGTCGGAAACGTTGTTGATCACGCGGGACAGGGAACTCATTACGCGGCTCCTTCTGTGTCGACGCCGATCAGGATGTGGTTGTCGTCGATGAACCGATGCGGCGGCACCAGGAGGTTGGTCGGCGCTGGCACACCGTCATACACCCGGCCGGCCAGATCGAAGCGCGAGTTGTGGCACGGGCAGTAGAAACCGCCCTTCCACTGCGCGTCGAACGGCTGCGGGGTCATTTCCGGCACAAACGTGGGCGAGCAGCCCAGGTGGGTGCAGATGCCGACGATGACGCCGATTTCCGGCTTGATCGAGCGATACGCATTGCTGGCGTAGGCCGGCTGCTGGTCGGGATTCTCGGAGTTGGGATCGCGCAGGCTGCCGTCCAGACTCGGCAGCTGGGCGAGTTGCGCCTCGCTGCGACGAATGATCCAGACCGGCTGGCCGCGCCATTGCGCGATCAATCGCTGGCCGACCTCGAGCTTGCTGATGTCCTGCTGGACGGGCGCCCCGGCCACCCGCGCCTTCGCGCTGGGCTGCCATGACGCGACGAACGGCACGGCGGCGAAACCGGCGCCGATCGCGCCGACAACGGCGGTGCTGGCGGTCAGGAATCGGCGGCGGCCCGTATTGACCTCTGGGTTGGTCATTCGGTTCTCCGAGCTGGAACGTTTGGTTGAGGTAACGGTTTGCAGTAGCGGGCCGCGATCGGGATCGGCGGCACGCAAGACCGCCAGTTTACCGGAACCCTGAATCGAGCGACAACGACCACGAGCACGACCACGAGCCCGGAGCAGCGTAGGTGACCGGAAACTCGGCCGAATCAGCCCACATGGCCCTGCTTCAACGGCTGCCGCCCGCAGTCAGGGCGCCGCGATAGCGGGCCGCCAGGATGTTGACCCGCTCGACATAGCGCTGGGTCTCCTCATAGGGCGGCACGCCGCCGTGCCGGTCGACCGCGCCCTCGCCGGCGTTGTAGGCTGCCGCCGCCAGGGTGATGTCGCCCTTGTAGCGCTTCAGCAGCCAGGCCAGATAGGCGCTTCCGCCCTTGATGTTCTGCTCGGGCTGATAGGGATCGCCCACCCCGAAGCGCTCCGCCGTGGCCGGCATCAGCTGCATCAGCCCCTGGGCGCCCTTGTGCGAGCGCGCGTTGGCATTGAATGCGCTCTCGGCGTGGATCACCGCCCGAAGCAGGGCCTCATCGACCTGGTTGTCGACCGCAGCCGCGCGGATCTCGCTGCCGAACGCCTCGGTGTTCAGCCGCACGTTGCTGAAATCGACCGGCGCACGCAGCGCGCAGGCGAAACAGGTCTCGATATAGGTGAACAACACCTTGGCGCCGCTGGCGCCGGCCGGCTTGACGTTGGTGTAGTGGGTCACCCCGTCGCGTTCGTATTTGTAGACCGCGCCCCGGCTGACCCGCGAGCCGGCGGTCGGTGTCGCGGCATCCAGCGACTGGCCCACCGACGCGCTGCGAAAGGCGACCGAGCCGGCGGCCGCTGCCGATCCGCCGGTCGCGCCGGCAACCCGTCGGCACGACTGACCGGCAACCGGCTGGCCGACGTAACTGCGTATGCCATCGGCGCCCTCGCAGCGATACAGCGCATCGCCGGCGGTCGACGCCGGGGCGCAGGCCAGCAGCGACAGACCGACAACCAGCAAGGACCCGATTCTGTTCACACCCGCTGAAACCTCGCGTCGACTGTTGGATAACAACGCTATGACCCACCGACAGCGGCCAGTACACTACTGTACATGCCGGCCGCGCAAGCGCAACGCCGGATTTTCACCCACCCATCAAGTCCCGACCGGAGTAAGCGCCATGACCGGGAAATCCCCTGCCGCCGCGAGCGGCAAGCTGTTCATCAAAACCCACGGCTGCCAGATGAACGAGTACGACTCGGACAAGATGGCCGCCGTGCTGGCCGCCGAACACGGCCTGACGCTGACCACCGACGAGTCCGAGGCCGACGTGATCCTGGTCAACACCTGTTCGATCCGGGAGAAAGCCCAGGAGAAGGTGTTTTCCCAGCTCGGCCGCTGGAAGCCGCTGAAGAAGAAGAACGACCAGGTCATCATCGGTGTGGGCGGCTGCGTGGCCAGTCAGGAGGGCGACGCCATCCTCAAGCGCGCGCCGTATGTCGATATCGTTTTCGGTCCTCAAACCCTGCACCGGCTGCCGCAACTGATCCAGGCACGCCGCGACACCGGCCAGCCGCAGGTCGACATCAGCTTTCCGGAGATCGAGAAATTCGACCGCCTGCCCGAGCCGCGCGCCGAAGGTCCGACCGCATTCGTATCGGTGATGGAAGGCTGCTCCAAGTATTGCTCGTTCTGCGTGGTGCCCTACACGCGCGGCGAAGAGGTCAGCCGGCCGTTCGACGACGTGCTGCTGGAAGTCCACCAACTCGCCGAACAGGGCGTGCGCGAGGTCAACCTGCTGGGCCAGAACGTCAACGCCTATCGCGGCCTGATGAACGACGGCAGCATTGCCGACCTGGCGCTGCTGATCCGCGCCATCGCCGAAATCGACGGTATCGGCCGCATCCGCTACACCACCTCGCACCCGGTCGAGTTCAGCGACAGCCTGATCGAGGCGCACCGCGACGTGGCCAAGCTGGCCAGTTTTCTGCACCTGCCGGTTCAGGCCGGCTCGGACCGCATCCTGACCGCCATGAAACGCGGCCACACCGCGCTGGAGTACAAGGCGCGCATCCGCAAGCTGCGCGAGGCCAAGCCCGGCATATCGATCAGCTCGGACTTCATCGTCGGCTTTCCCGGCGAAACCGAGCGCGACTTCCAGGCCACCATGAAGCTGATCGAGGACATCGGCTTCGATCAGAGCTTCAGCTTCGTCTACTCCGCCCGCCCCGGCACGCCGGCCGCCAACCTGGCCGACGACACCCCGGAAAGCGAGAAGAAGGCCCGGCTCCAGCACCTGCAATCGACCATCGAGGCCAATGCCAAGCGGATTTCCCAGGCCATGGTGGGCACCGTGCAGACCGTGCTGGTGGAAGGCCCGAGCCGCAAGAGCCCGGACGAGATGACCGGCCGCACCGAGAACATGCGCTACGTTAACTTTCCGGCCCCAGCCCGACTGATCGGCCAGTTCGTCGATGTGGAAATCACCGCGGCGCTGTCGAATTCGCTGCGCGGCACGGTGAAGCTCAACGGCGAATCCGAAGCGGCGTAACGCCACGACAGCGGGCTGGCGGGGAAAGCACGGCGCCTGCGGCGCCGCCCCCTCTCTCCAAACCTCTCTCCCACGAGGGGGAGAGAGGCATTGGGATCCGGCGTTGGCGGGGCATGAAGCCCCTCTCCCTCGATGGGAGAGGGGTTGGGGAGAGGGTGAAAACCCTGCTGCCGAAGGCAGACAACAAACTGCGCGCGCCGACATTTGTGCGCGGGAGCTCGGCGCCTGCGACGCCGCCCCCTCTCTCCAAACCTCTCTCCCACGAGGGGGGAGAGGCTTCAAAGCGCCGCTGG
>JAXMJH010000043.1:0-36191 GCA_034376725.1 Lysobacteraceae bacterium
TCCCGGCGGTCCCGGCATTCGGCCGCTACGCGGCAACGCGGGCTGCGCCCGCTGCGCCTTCGCTTGGGCTGCGCCCGCGCTCGGTTCGCTGCGCTGCAATCCGGGCTACTCGGGTTTGTCAAGAAAGGCCTTCAACCTGTAGGAGCGGGCCACGCCCGCGACCGGGATGATTCGGTTCGCCGCAGGTGATGGCTTTCGATGCGTGTCCCGGCGGCCCCGGATTTTCGCTGCGCTGCAATCCGGGCTACTCGGGCGCCGGGCTGCGCGGGTGCGGTTGCGGTATGGGTGGCCCGTTGCCGCTACCATAGCGCCATGCCCCGATACCGCTATGAAGCCCTCAATGCCGAAGGCATCGCCTTCAACGGTGTGCTGCGTGCCGACAGCGAGCGCGGGGCCGCGCGGGCGTTGGAGCAGCGCGGGCTGACCGTCGTCGAGCTGCGCGTCGGCGACGGCGGGGCGCGCGCTCAGGGGCGGCATCGGCGGTTGACCCACAACGACCTGATCCTGGCCCTGCAGGAGCTGGCGACGCTGCTCAATTCCGGCATCAGCATTGCCGAGGCCGTCGCCGCGCAGGCCAATTCGGCGCATCATCCGCGCATCGTCGAGGCGTTTGCCGGCATGTCCAAGGGCCTGCAGCGCGGCCAGGCATTTTCCGACAGCCTCAAGACCAGTGGCCTGCCGTTTCCGGAATATGTTCTCCAGCTGTCAAAGGCCGGCGAAATGACCGGCGAGCTGGGCCGCGCACTGACCGACGCCGGAGCTCAGCTCGAATATGAGCACACCTTGCGCACCGAGATGCGCAATGCGTTGATCTACCCCAGCGTGCTGGTGCTGGCCGGTGCCGGCGCGGTGGCGCTGATGTTCCTGTTCGTGGTGCCCAAGTTCGCGTCGCTGCTGGAGCGCGCCCAGGATCTGCCGTTCCTGGCCTGGGCGGTGTTGGGCCTGGGCACCTGGACGGTGGACAACGGACTCTGGGTGGCGGTGTTGCTGGCCGCGCTGGCCTTCGCCGGCTACTGGTGGCTGCGCGAGCCGCAGGCCCGTGCGGCGCTGGTCGATCGCCTGGCGCGCCTGCCCCTGCTGGGCGATTGGCTGATCGAATCCGACACCGCGCGCTGGGCCAAGGTGCTCAGCGCGCTGCTGGGCAATCGTGTGCCGCTGTTGCAGGCGCTTGAGTTGGCGCGCGCCGGCATGCAGCTTCCGCATCGGCGGGCGCGCATGGGCGAGGTGGCGCGCGCGGTGCGCGGCGGCGGCAGTCTGGCCGACGCGCTGGAAGACCATGACGCGCTCACCGCGACCGGATACAACCTGGTGCGGGTCGGCGAACGCTCGGGCAAGCTGGCATCGATGCTGGAGTCGCTGGCCCGGCTCTACGAGCAATCGGGCCGCAACCGGATGAAGCGGGTGCTGATCCTGATCGAACCACTGGCGATCCTGATCATCGGCGGGCTGATCGGACTGATCATTCTCGGCGTGATTCTGGCGATCACCAGCGCCAACGATCTGGCGATCTGAGCGCAGCCGTCGCGGCGTGCGCGTGAAGGCACGGCGCTTGCGGCGCCGCCCCCTCTCTCCAAACCTCTCCCCCTCGGAGGGGGGAGAGGCTTCAGAGCGCCGTCTGGCGCGGAGCGGAAGGCTTTCGAGTAGCCGGAACACATATCGAAACCCATCACCTCCGGCAAACCGAAACATCCCGGTCGCGGGCGTGGCCCGCTCCTACCGATTCAAGGTCGCGGGCGTGGCTCGCCCCTGCCGTTCAAAGCCCCTCGCCTTCGATGGGAGAGGGGTTGGGGAGAGGGTGAAGGTACTTGCTGCCGGAGGCAGGCGCTGGAGTCGTCAGCGCATCTGTCACGCGGATCAGCCCCGTGGAGTCGTTCGTGCTCGCGTCAGGAAGGCGATGGCACTATGCTCGCTGGGTCTGTGCAGTTCGCGTTTCGGGTTCGCGGGCGGTGTGCTGATAGCGGCCGGGATTTTTGACATAGAGGATTGGATATGCAGCAAGTGAGTCGTGGAGTGATTCGTCTTTCTCAGGCGCAGCGCGCGCGGCGCGGGGCTGCTGCGCGTGGCTTCACGCTGTTGGAAATGATCGTGGTGCTGGTGATCATCGGCCTGCTGATGGGGCTTGTCGGGCCGAGACTGTTCTCCCAGGCCGACAAGGCCAAGGTGCAGACCGCCGAAACCCAGATCAAGATGCTGTCCGGTGCGATCCAGACCATGCGCCTGGACATCGCCCGGTTTCCGACCGCCGAGGAAGGTCTGTCCCTGTTGACCCGCCGCCCGACCGACGAGCGCACCTCCCGGAGCTGGGCCGGCCCTTACCTGGACGAGGCCGCGCCGCTCGACCCCTGGGGCCGCCCCTACATCTACTCGCCCGAACCGGCCGGCGACCGGCCGTTCACGCTGTACTCCTACGGCGCCGACGGGGTGCGGGGCGGTGAGGGTTTCGATGCCGACGTCGGCTACCTGCCCGACAATTGAGCCGATTCGTGCCGGCCGGCCGTCGTCGAGCCACAGCTTGTGACCGGCAGCGGGGTGGGTGCGCCGTTCGGGCTTCCAGCCGCGTCGCGCGGGGCTACACCCTGCTTGAGCTGCTGGTGGTGCTGTCGATCCTGGGGCTGGTGACCGCGCTGGCGGCGCCGCCCTTGATCCGCACCGTGAGCACGTGGCAGCGGCAGTCGGATATCGACCTGGTGATGGAGCAGGTGCGTGGCCTGCCGATGCGCGCGCGGGCGGGCGGGCGCACGCTGGTGGTCGACGATGCCAGCCTGCAGGGTACCGAGTCGCCGCTGCGCGCTCCGGATGGCTGGTCGTTGTCCGCGACGGCGCCCTGGGTGATCCACAGCAACGGCGTGTGCGAGCCGGGCGAATTGATGCTGCGTCGCGACGACCGCGAGGTGCCGATCGTGGTGCATGCGCCGTTCTGCCAGCCGCGCCGGCCGGCGCTGGATGATGGCGGGCCGGGGCCATGAAGCCGGGGCTGGCTGATGCGGCTGCGGGTCAGCCGGCAATGTCGCGCGCTGCGAGACGCAAGCCCTCTGCTCGAAATCCGCTGAAAACGCGCGGTTTCACCTTGCTGGAGGCCATCGTGGCGCTGGTCATCTTCAGCCTCGGCGCGTTTTCGCTCTACGGCTGGATGGATGTGAATCTGCGCACGCTGGGTCGCATCGAAGCGGGGCGTGAGGCGCTGTCCAGCGGCCAGTCGGCGCTGGACCTGCTGCGTCGGGTCAATCCGATGGAGGAGCCGACCGGTCGCCGAGAGGTGGCTGGATTGGTGGTGGAGTGGCGCGCCGAGCCGCTGCTGGAGCCGACCGACGGCATGAGTCAGGTCGGGCGGCCGACGCTGTACGAAATCGGCCTGTACCGGATGGATGTCCAGGTCTGGCTCGATCGCCGGCCGGTGCAGGCGTTTTCGGTGCGCCAGGTGGGTTGGCGGCAGGTCCGGTTTCTGGAGCTGGATTGAGCATGGACGATCGTTTTCGGTGCGAGGGCAGGGTGATCCCGGCTTACGGCCGGCGTTCAGAGCTGGGCGGCTCGGGCGGCTCGGCGGTCCCGGCTTACGGCCTTCGGCCTAAGCCAGGCTACGCGGGGGGTACGGCGGTCCCGGTTTACGGCCTGCGGCCTAAACCGGGCTACGCGGGCTACAGGGTGCGTGCGGCTGGCTTCACGTTGATGGAAACGCTGGTAATGCTGCTGCTGGTGTCGCTGGCGACGGCGATGATGTTCCAAATGCTGGGCAGCTACCGGGTGGCGCGCGAGCGGTTCCTGATTCAGGGCGAGCAGATCGATACCCGTGCCCTGAGCGAGTCGTGGTTTGCCGACAGCGTGAGGGGGCTGCATCCAATCGGTTCGCGCCCGCTCAGCGGCACCGCCGGGGCCATCGAATCGGTCACCGTCAATCCGTTGTTCGGACCGCGCGGGACGCCGGCCGAGATTCGCTGGCTGCTCGAACAGGACACCGCCGGCACCTGGGTGCTGGCCTATGCTCAGGGCGGGTCCGAGCGGTTCGCCGTGGCCTTGCCCGACATCGAGCGCGCGCGTTTCGTGTTCATCGACAGCGACGGAGCGGTGCACGAGGGCTGGCCGCCGGCACTGGGCGAGCAGTCCGGTCTGCCCGGCGCGGTGGCCATCGAACGCACGGACTACAGCGGGCGACGATCGGTGCGGGCGGCATCGGTGCTCGGTCATCTGGTCGAGCGCATCGATCCCTACCAGTCCGAGGAGTTCTGAGTGCGCGCTCCGCGCCAACGGCCCCATCGCGAGGGCTTCGTGCTGATCCTGGTGCTGGCCATCCTGGTTGCGCTCACCGTGCTGGCCGGGACCGTGGCGCTGGTGACCCAACGGCTGCGCGACGATCAACTGGAGCGCCAGCGCGAGTGGCGGGCCGAGCTGGACATGGCCGACACCCGCGCCAGCGTGATCTACCTGCTGCTCACCCAGCGCATGACCGTGGGCGGGCTCACGGTCGACGACACCATCAACCTCACGCCCGACGAACAGGCCGAGGCTCGGCTGACCGGCGAAACACCGATGAGCAGCGCGCCGGTCGGCAACGAGGTCCGTCTCGATTCCAGCGCCTATCGCGGCCTGGGCTCGGTCGATTTCGCGTTGCAGGATGATCGCGGCCTGCTGAGCTTCAACTGGGCGCCACCTGCGTTTGTGGCCGAGCGGATGCGTCTGTGGGGCGCCGGGGGCAACCGGAATCGCCTGGCTAATCTGTTGCTCGACTATCAGGATCCCGATGACCTGTATCGGCTCAACAGTGCCGAGCGCGCGCAGTATCTGGAGGCGGGTCTGGCGCCACCCACCAACCGAGCACTGACCACGCCGCAGCAACTGCGCGCCGTGCTGGGCTGGCGCGAGGCGCTGGCCGGGGTGGACGACACCACGCTGGAGCAGACCTTCACGGCGGCGCGCAGCGCCATGGTCAACTTCAACACTGCGCCGCTCGCGGTGCTGGAGAGTATTCCCGGCATCGATACCGATGCCGCCCGGCGGATCGTCGATGCCCGGCGCTTGCAGCCGTATACTCTGCTGCGCCAGGTTTTCCAGCAGGTGCCGGGCTTCGATTTCGAGGAGACCGATTTGTTCTCCCTGTTCCCGGCTCCCAGCGGGACCTTGCGGCTGTGGTCGCGCGAGGGAGGCCAGGCCAGGGTGCTGCATTGGACCCTGACCCCCATCAATGAGGGCGGAGCCCCGTGGCGCGAAGATTATGAGTACACCCTCTCACAAGATGGTATCGGCGCTGAACTCGGTGCGCGCATCGCTGCAACGCCGGTTCTCGCCGAGCCGATACCTGCGCCGCAGTGACGGCCTGAGACTGCTCAGCGAGGGCGGCGCCGGCAGCGAGTGGGTGGTATCGCGCGGGCTGTGCGCCTACGCCGTTTTCGAGTGCCCGGCGCTGCCGATCAAACGCCGCCGGACCTATCTGGCGACCACCGTGCGACGCTGGGCGCCGTTTGCCGATCCGGAATTCCATGCCGAGTGGTCGGGTCAGCGCGCCATGGTCTGGGCCTGGTCCGCAAGTGCGCTGCGCGCGCTGCCCGAGCAGGAGGCGGCCGAGCCGCCCCGGAGGTTGATCCCGGAATCGCTGCTGGTCGGCGCCGCCGCCAGCGAAGGGGCGCAGTTGGTTGTGCTGGAGGAGGGTTTCGAAGGCCGGGTGTGGCGCGACGGCGTGCTGACGGCGTCGCGCTGGTGGCGCGAGCCACCCGATGCGGCGGAGTGGGCAGGGTTTCTGCGTGGTGCTGGCCTGTTGGCCGGGTCGGTTCCGCCCGAGCCGGTGGTCGGCGCGCTGCGGCCCGAGGGCTGGTCGCTTTCGACCTCCAGTACGTTTGCCGGCGTGGCGCGGCGCTATCAGCGGGTGGCCATGGCGGCGGGCGTGGGTCTGCTGGCTTTCATGCTGGTGGTGCCGCTGACCGGAATTGCCCGCCTGGCCTGGGCCTCGTCGAGCGTGCGCGCGCAGATCGCGGCTCAGGATGAAAGCCTTCAGCAGATCATGTCGGCCCGCGAACAGGCCGAGCGCGATGCCGACGTCGTGGCGGCGCTGATGGCCCTGCGTCCGCCGGCAACCCAGATTTCGCTGATTTCGACCGTCGCCGGGCTGCTGCCTGGCGAGGCCACGCTGCTGGAGTGGCGGATGCCGTCGCCGGAGGTATTGGAGGTTGTCGTGTCCCAGCCGCGTCCCGACCCGCTGGCACTGGTTCAGTCCTGGGAAGGCGCAGGCGCGTTTCGCGATGTCACCGCCGAACTGGGCCGGTCGGCCAATGAGGTCACCATTCGCGGCAGGCTCAGGCCGATGGCCGCATCCGGAGTGGCGCCATGAAGCGCATCGCGGCGAGTGAGGCCTGGCTGCAGATTCAGAGCGAGTTGGCCGCCAATGCCCGGTTGCGGGTCGGTGTGCTGGCCATTGCCGCCATCGTGCTGCTCTACGGCTGGCTGCTGCTGCTCGATTGGCGCGATGCGGCCGCCAGCGAGTACGCCACCGAGCGCCAGCGCCTGGAGAAGATCCAGGCGTTGGCCGGGCAGGATGTCTGGCTGGAACGCGCGACCCAGGCCGCCGAGCTGCGGGCCGCGCTGGAGGCACAAGTGCCCGAGGCCGACACGCTGGGCCTGGCCCAGGCCAGCGTGCAATCGTGGGCGCGCGATCTGGCTGCGGTTCATGGCGATCAGGTCAGAATCCGCGGCGAAACACCCGTGCAGGTGCCGGGCCAGGCGCTGTGGCGGATTCCGGTGACGATTTCCGGAAGCCTGCCGGCCGGCTCGGTTGTGCAGCTGATCCAGCGCATCGAACAACACAGTCAGTTGATCACCATCGAGCAATCTTCCATTCTCAATCGCGCCAATCGCACCTTTTCCCTCACGGTGGTCGCGTTCTACCGGGTCAGGCAGGAGGGCGCCGATGACGCTGCTTGATCGTATCCAGAGTCAGCCGTTTCGCGCCGCGCTGGTTCTGGGCGTGCTGCTGGGCGTGGTCTGGGGACTGTCCGGTCCGCTGGCGGCGCCGCCGGCGGCGAACGGCGGGACAGTCGAATGGCGACTGCCGTCGATGCAGTCGGTGCTGCGCGATCAGGGCGAGACCTTCGCAAGGATTCGCCAGAACGTGTGGGGTGCCGGCGCTGCTGCCGGCGGACGAGCGGGTCGAAACGCAGCCGTCGGTGCGGACTGGAAGTTGCTCGGCATCGTGTCCGACCCGCAGCCGATGGCCATCGTCCTGCCGCAGGGCGGCAAGGAAGTTCTGCGCCTGGGCCAGGGCCAGGGCCTGCCCGATGGCTCTGTGATCCTGGAGATTGGTGATACCCTCATTCGCTTTGAGCGCGAAGGCTGCCGCTACCAGCGCCGGCTGTTTTCGCCGGCCGCCGACCCTGAACCCGCTTGCGACGCGAACAACGAGACAGACGCGCCGGCCAACCCGGCTGATGCCGCCCCGGAAGAATCATGATGACGTTCCTGAGACACACACTTTCCGCTGCCCTGCTGGTGATGCTGGCTGGCTGTGCCGCACCCGCAGAGCGCTTCAAACTGCCCGATCCGTCCCGTCCGGCGCGCACGGCGCCGGCCAGTCCGGCTGAGGAAACCCTGTACCAGGGGCAGGTCGCCAACCAGATGGCGGAGCTTCGGCGCACCGACACCCCCACCCAGCCCGACAGCGGCCGGGCGATTTCCGGTCTGGGCTATACCGGCGTCGAACCGCAGCTGAGCGGCGAGCCGATTGCGGCCAATCTGGAAAGCCTGCCCTTGCCGGCCTTCATCAACGAGGCGTTCGGCAACCTGCTGGGGCTCAATTTCCAGATCGATAGCGCGCTGGAGCGCAAACGCGATCTGGTCACCCTGCGCACGCCGCAGCCGCAGAGTCCGATCGCGTTCTACCGGCTGGTGGTCCAAGTGTTGCGGACCTACGGTGTTTCGGTCGAGTACCAGGAAAATCTGCTGCGCGTCTACCCCAGCACCACGGGCGCCAGCGACGAGCCGCCGCTGGTGCTCAGTGGGCGGGCGCTGCCGGACGTGCCGATCAGCCACCGGCCGATTTTTCAGCTGGTCGAACTGCAGGCGGTGCGTATCGCCGATGTCAATCAGTGGCTGAAGGCCTCGTTCAAGCTCGAAGGCCTGCAGATTCTCGACGACCCGAACCGCAATGCCGTGGTGTTCTACGGCAAACCCGACCTGGTCGCCCAGGCGGTGGACGCGGTGCGCGTGCTGGATCGGCCGTTCATGCGCGGGCGGGTCAGCGCCCGGCTCGAGCCGGCGTTCGTCGGCGCCGAGGAACTGGCCCGGCAACTGGTCGATGTGCTGGTAGCCGAAGGTTACGGCGCTGTGGTTCACCCCCGACAGGGCGTCATCCAGGGTTCGAGCATCGTTGCCCTGCCGTTGCCGTCGGCCAACACCCTGCTGCTGTTCGCTGCCAGCGCCGGGATTCTCGATCATGCCGTGGAATGGGCGCGGGCCATCGATCGCCCCAATCCGATCGCCGGTGGCGGCGAGAGCCTGTTCTACTACCGGGTACAGAACACCCGGGCGGCCGAACTGGCCAACACGCTCAACGGCGTGCGCGGTGGCGGGCAGTCGCGCGGGCCGGTGCGCGCAGCGCGCAGTTCGATCGATATCAATGCGCCGGCCCAGACCCCGGCGGCGGCTGGTTCGGCGGACGACAGTGGCTCGGCCGCGCCCTTGGGCACCGGCCGCCTGCTGGTCGACGAGCCGCGCAACGCGCTGATCTTCCAGGGCCCGGCGGCCGAGTGGGATCGCATGCTGCCGCTGGTGCGGCAGATGGATCAGGCCGCACGCCAGGTGATGATCGAGGTGACCATCGCCGAAGTGACGCTCAACGAGGGCGAGCAGTTCGGCCTGGCCTGGCTGGCGAAAACCAGCAATGGCCGATTCGACGGCAACATCCGGTCCGGCCAGATCGGCGGGACATCGGGCGACTCCGACACCAACGGCGGGGGCACGGGTGGTTTGACCTACCTGCTCGATGTCGCCGGGCAGACCCGGCTGGAACTGAGTGCGCTGGCCAACGACAGCCGGGTGAGCGTACTGTCCAATCCCAAGCTGATGGTCAAGAGCGGCGAGGAAGCCAATATCGACGTCAGCACCGAGATACCCACCATCGCGGCGACAACGGCTTCGTCCCAGCAGACTGACGGCACATCCAACATCCTGCAGTCGGTCGAGTATCGGCGCACCGGTATCATCCTGAACGTCCGGCCGATCGTCTATTCGGACAATCGAATCGACCTGGAAATCCGCCAGGAGGTCAGCGAGGCGTTGCCGGTAGAGGAGGGTGCAGCGATTGCCTCGCCGTCGATTTTCAACCGCTCGGTGAGCACCAGCCTGAGCCTGCGCGACGGCAGTTCGATCCTGATCGGCGGCATGATGCAGCAGAGCGCAACCAGGGCCGACAGCGGCATTCCATGGCTGAAGGATATTCCGGTGCTCGGCCATCTGTTCAAGAACAGCCGCACCAGCACCGCCAAAACCGAGTTGGTGGTAATGATCGTGCCCTACATCATCGAGACCGACGTCCAGGCCGAGGAGGTCACTCGCGCGCTGACCCGGCGTTTCCAGACGCTGGAGGTCTCGTCAGAACTGAATCAGCCGGCCGATCCGGAAGACCCCTGAGCCGCGATCCGCCGCCAAAGCGCGCCGGATCGATGTTCTCGCGACTTGCCGGCTCGGGGCCGCCGATGGACTGCTGTCGGCTTGCCCAAATCGTCTTGCGTAACGCACCGGGATGCCATGCCGTCACCGCCATCTGAAATCGCCATCGAGCTGGCCGGAGTCGGCAAGACCTACCGCCTTTGGGCTGGCCCCGGCAGCCGGCTGAGCGTGCCGCTGCTGCTGCGTCTCGCGCGCTGGCTGCGGCCGCTGCCCTGGCTGGTCAACGCCATCGAGCGGCACTGTGCCGCGGTCGCCGGCAGCCATGTCGCGCTGGAGAATATTTCCTTCGTGCTGCGGCGCGGAGAATCGCTCGGCGTCATCGGACGCAACGGCAGCGGCAAGAGCACCCTGCTGCAGATCGTCGCCGGCGTGCTCGAACCCAGCGCCGGCACGGTGCGGGTCAACGGCCGGGTGGCCGCGCTGCTCGAGCTGGGCTCGGGTTTCAATCCCGAGCTCAGCGGCCGGGAGAACATCTACATCAACGCCGCCATCCTGGGGCTGACCCGCAGCCAGATCGGCGAACGCATCGACGACATCATCGCCTTCGCCGACATCGGCGAATACATCGACCAGCCGGTCAAGACCTACAGCTCGGGCATGGGCCTGCGGTTGGCGTTCGCGGTGCAGGTGCATATCGACCCGGACATCCTGATCGTCGACGAGGCACTGGCGGTCGGCGACGCGGCGTTCCAGGCCAAGGCGATGGCGCGGATCGACGAGATTCTCGCGCGCGGCACCACGCTGCTGTTCGTCGGCCACGATCTGAACGCACTCAAGGCGTTCTGCGACCACGCCATGCTGCTGGAGGGGGGGCGGGTGGTGCACGAGGGCATGCCCGAGGACACCATCACCGAGTATCTGCGGCGCACCCATCAGCGCGCGCTGGCGGCGGCACGGGTCGACCCGACCAAGGCAGTGCTCACCCCGGTGCCGGGCGGCTATGGCCATGCCGGCACCGCCGTGCGTTCGGCGAACATCAACGGCGGCGATCACGCCGAGCTGCGTTTCGAAGAGACCGTGCGCCTGGACTTCGTCATCGGGCTGGACCACGGCCTGGATTCGCCGCAGCTGATCCTCGATGTGCTGGATGGCCGCGGCCTCCAGTTGACCGGACGACGCATCGCGCTGCGTTGCGATACCGATGGCCAATGCCAGGTCGGCGTCGAGCTGAAGGCGGCGTTCCAGCAGGGTATCTACCGCATACGCACCCGCGTCGTGGAGGCGACCACGCTCGACCAGACCCGGGTTCTGGCGCGTCAGGAAGGGCTGCTGTCGTTCGAGGTGATCGAAGACAGTCGGCACCGGTTCACCGGCCTGTTTCCGGTGCCGATGGACATCCGGGTGGAGCCATGTCCAGAGGATTGATGCTGTTTCACCGGGACTTTCGCGGCTATACCGGCGGTCACGGCAAGGTCTGGGATTACTTCAATCACGCGCTGGCTGCGGGCTGGGACGCGCGGGTCTTTTTTTCGCCGCAGTCTTTGCGCGATGTCAGCAATCCGTGGCTGGCGGTACCCGAATGCATCGAGGCAGACTGGCAGCCCGAGCGCGCCGATGTGCTGTTTCTGGCCGGGCTCGACTGGCTGGCGCTGCCGTCCGTGCGCCAGTGCGACGATCGGCCGATCATCAATCTCGTGCAGCATGTCCGCCATGCCGATCCGGGCCAGCCGCTGCGCGCCTTTCTGTCGCGCCGGGCGCTGCGTATCTGCGTGAGCGCGCCGGTTGCCGATGCGATCAGTGGCACCGGAGAGGTCTGCGGCCCGGTGCGGGTCATCGAGGCGGCGCTGAATCTGCCCGACCGGTCCGGCCAGCTGGCGCGGCGCGGCGGCCTGGTCATCGACGCGCTCAAGGCGCCCGCGCTGGGTCTGGCGCTGGCCGATGCGTTGAACCAGAAGGGCATTGCGGCCACGCTGATCGCCGAGCGCGTGGGCCGTTCCGACTATCTGGATCGGCTGGCGAGCGCGGAAATCGCCGTGCTGCTGCCGCACCCGACCGAGGGCTTCTACCTGCCGGCGCTTGAAGCGATGGCGCTGGGTTGCGCGACAGTCGTTCCCGATTGCGTCGGCAACCGGGCCTATCTCCAACCGGGTATCAACGCGCTGGTTCCGGAGCCCAATCCGACCGCACTGACCGACGCGGTGCGCCGGCTGATCCGAGACGCCGACCTGCGCGCCCGCCTGGTTGCGGCAGGCAGGGCGACCGCCGCGCGGTTCAGTCTTTCGGAAGAGCGACGCCGGTTCCGCGACCTGCTGGCCGGCCTTTCGGAGATTTGGGCCGCATGAGCGGGGCCGGCCCGGCCAACTCCGCTCCGTCCGGCGACGGGAGAACCCTGCTGCTGACCGGCGTGCCGCGCGGTGGCACCACGCTGGCCTGCCGAATGCTTGGTCAGGCAGCCGACACCGTGGCGCTGTTCGAACCGATGTCGGTCGACCGATTGCCCGCAGATCCCGACGCGGCCTGCGATGCAATCCGCGAATTTGCCACCGATGCCCGTCGCAGCCTGCTGCACGACGGCACGGCACCCAGCAAGGTGCAGGGCGGGGCGGTGCCCGATAATCCGTTCGGCGCACCCGAACCCGGCGTTGGCCAGCGGCGACTGCTGGTCGAGCGAGCCCGACTGGTGCTCGACCGGCCCCCGGCACCGGGATTCACCCTGGTGATAAAGCACAATGCGGCGTTCACCGCCCTGCTGCCCCGCTTGACTTCGCATTGGCCGGGTCGGGTCCTGGCACTGGTGCGCCAGCCGCTGGCCGTATTGGCGTCGTGGCAGACGGTGCCGGTTCCGGTGGCCGATGGCCGGGTGCCGGCGGGCGAGCGGTTCGACCTCGAGCTGGCAGGCGCCCTGATGCGCGAGCCCGATCGGCTGCGCCGCCAGCTGATCATTCTTGATTGGTGCTTCAGGCGATACGTGGCGCTGCCCGCGTCGGCGGTGCTGCGCTACGAAGACATCATCGCGACCGGCGGCCAGGCGCTGTATCGCGCGGCCGGGGTGGTCGGGCCGCATCACGCGCTCGACCCGCGCAACGCCAACCCGCTTTATCGCCAGCTTGACCTGGAATCACTGGCCGAAGCACTGCGCAGGCACGATGGCGCCTGGCGACAGTGGTACGACAACCGCAGTATCGATGCCACGCTGGCCGAACTGCGCGCAACCCGAGGCTCGGCCGATGAGTAGTGCCCGGGTTGGCTTCGTGATCGGCGGTGTGCAGAAGTGCGGCACCAGCGCGCTGGCCAGTTACCTGCGCGAGCACCCGAAGCTGGCGCTGCCGCTGCACAAGGAGGCGCATGTCTTCGATTCGCCCGACTTCGATGAGCGCTGGAGCCGGGACGACATCGATCGGCGCTACGCAGAACTGCTGCCGCAGACCGATGCCGACACGCTGTGCGGCGACGCGACGCCGATCTACGTTTTTCACCCGACCTTGATCCAGCGCATCGCCCGCTACAATCCGGCGATGCGCTGGATCATCCTGCTGCGCGATCCGGCGCAGCGCGCGCTGTCCCATTACCACATGGAGCGCGCGCGCGGCGTGGAGCGTTGGCCGTTCTGGCTGGCGCTGCTGTTCGAACGTTGGCGACTGCGTGGGCACTCATCGGACTTCTCCATCGCATCGCCGTTGCGGCGTTTCAGCTACCTGACCCGAGGCGATTACGCGCGGCAACTGGATGCGCTGTACAAGCACTTTTCGCCCGAACAGGTACTTGTGCTGCGCACCATCGATCTGGAGCGCGAATTGGACATCACCTTGAAACGGGTCTATGCGTTTCTGGGCGTTCCGCTGCCCGCCGCATTGCCCGAGCCACGCAAGGTGTTCGCCGGAGATTACCGACGCTGGGCGAGGCACTCAGTGCCCAGCCGCCTGCTTGGGCGACTGTTCAGCGCACAATTGCAATCCTTGCGCGAGCGTCACGGCATGGCGCTGGATGAGGAGTCGCCACCGGGCTGAGTCCGGGAGGCGCAGCGGTGGAGTCGGGACGCAAGCCGGTGATTCATGTGCCGGAGCGTATCGGCATAGAGTTTCGCGTATCACGAGAGGGAAATCAGAATGCTGGAGTTTCGATGTAACGTGTGCGGCTCGGAGTGCTCGTGCGAGCCGGAAGCGATCGGCCGCGAGCAGGCGTCCTGCAATGGCTGCGGCTCGACCGTTCGGATGCGCGCGATCGTCCATCATGTTTCCGAAAGTCTGTTCGGAAAGAGTCTCGCACTGCCGGATTTCCCGCTGCGAAAGGACCTGCACGGCGTCGGCCTGAGCGACTGGCAGGAGTACGCCCGGCGTTTCGCCGAACGCGTCGATTATCTGAACACCTACTATCATCAAGAGCCGCAGCTGGACATCACCCGGGTGCCGGAGCACTGGCTCGGCCGGTTCGATTTTCTGATTTCCTCCGACGTGTTCGAGCACGTCTGTCCGCCGGTCAGTCTGGCATTCGAGGGTGCCAGAAAGCTGCTCAAGCCGGGCGGCACCCTGGTCCTGACCGTGCCCTTCGCGACCGAAACCGAAGACACCGTGGAGCACTTTCCCGAGCTGCACGAGTTTCGGTTTGAAGAAACGGCTGACGGGGCTTCGCGTCTGATCAATCGACGGCGCGACGGCGTGGAGGAAACCTTCGACAATCTGGTGTTCCATGGCGGGCCGGGACACACGCTGGAAATGCGCCTGTTTGCACGCGCCGCGCTGGAGCGCGATCTGGCGGCGGCCGGATTCAGCGATATCCGGTTCGCCAGCGATCCGGTGCCTGAATTCGGCATCCACTGGCATCACCCGTGGTCGGTGCCGGTGACGGCCCGGGCATGATGAGCGAGCGTTCGGCAAACGATCCGGCGCGCTTCGTGTTCGATGAAGCCGCCGCAGCGGCGTTCGAGCCGGCGCTGGATATCGGCGATCGCTGGAAGGAACTGCCGCACGCCGAGACCCGCACACGGGCATTCGTGATGATTCCCGGCGAAGTGGTCTGGTCGCCCGCGCATCCGGTCGGCGACGACGATGTGCTGGTGCTGGTTGCCATGCCGGCAGCAGCCGGCTTGTCGGCCGACGGCCTGGAACTGACTGTTGTTGCGCGCCAGGGCGATGAGCAGCGGACGCTGGCAGTGCTGCCGTTCGGGCCCTGGCAGTCGGCCGATTCAGCGACTCGTTTGGATCTGTCGTTGGCCTCGTTGCGGGGCCGCGACGTGCAGTTCGGGCTGCGCTGCCTGCCCGGTCCGGAGAATGATCCGCGCGGCGACTGGATCGGCGTGGTCCATTGGGTGGTGTGTCGCAGCGATGCCTGCGGCCTGGCACTGGCGCTGTCGCACCACCGCTGGCGGATGGACAACGAGCTCAGTCACTTCGGCGATGCCGACCGGTCGGCCGACGCTCCGGCCGACAATGGTGCACCAGCAAGAGCACGCTCCGACGCTGCGCCGACGCGCCCGGTCGTGGAGGCGGTGCCGCGCGTCGAAACGCCCGACGCCACCGGCAGCGATGCAACCGAAGAGGACGGAATGCTGGCCGGGTGTCGGCAGCGGCTTGCCGACATCGAGCCCAGGCCGGGCGAGTCGGTTTTCGAGTTTGGTCATCGCCTGCTCTATGCCCTGTTGCCGCGCCCGATCCCCGATTTCCCCGGACACCTGCGCCAGATTGCGGCCGACCGAACCCCGCGCCTGCTATCGCTGTGCGCCGGCGAGGCGAGGGTCGAGGACTGGCTGCTGACCCGCGCGGGCGTGGATGCCGATCTGACCTTGCTCGACATCAACGCCGATCTGCTGACCCGGGCCAGCGAGCGGTTTGTCGATCGTGGCTCGCTCAGGCTGTGGCGCGGCGATGTCGATGAGATCGGCGTCGACGCCGGCCGTTTTGACGTGATCCTTTTCGTCTCTGGCCTGCACCATGTGGTCGAGCTGGAAAAGACGCTCGCCGCCGCAGCTCGGCTGCTGGTTCCCGGCGGCGAGTTCTGGCTGATCGGCGAGCAGGTCGGTCGCAATGGCAACCGGCTGTGGCCGGCCGCGCTGGACGCCGCCAATGCGGCGTTTGCGGCGCTGCCCGATGGGTTCCGGCGCAACCGCTATACCGGGCGGATCGATACCCGCGTGCCGAATCCTGACCTGTCGCTCAGCTCATTCGAGGGGATTCGCAGCCAGGAGATCCCCGACCTTCTGGCGCGCTATTTTCTGCCGATCGAGGAGCATCGCTGCGATTGCTTCCTGTGGCGGCTGATCGACCCGGCCTACGCGGAAAACTACCGGCTGGATGAGCCCGAATCGCTGGACGCGCTGCGCCGGCTGGTGTTGGCCGAGTTCGGGTTCTGGCGTCGGCAGGGCGCCGGTGTTCAGCTGAACGGTCGATATCATGCCCGCTGAGGCTGCGCCCGATCGCCGTAAAGTGCGAAAATAGCCGGATGAGCGCCGAGCCCAAGAAACGCATTCTGGCCGTGGTCGGAACCCGTCCCGAAGCGATCAAGATGGCTCCGGTGATTCTCGCGCTGGGCGAAGCCGATTGGGCCGAGGTGCGGGTCCTGGCGACCGCCCAGCACCGGCAGATGCTGGATCAGGTGCTCGATGTATTCGGCATCGCGCCCGACATCGATCTGAACATCATGCAGCCCAACCAGACCCTGCCCGAACTCACCGCCCGCCTGCTGTCGCGGCTGGACCCGGTGCTGGCCGAGGAAGCGCCCGATGCGGTTCTGGTGCAGGGCGATACCACCACGGTGATGACCGTGGCGCTGGCGGCGTTCTATCGGAGGATTCCGGTGGGCCATGTCGAAGCGGGCCTGCGCACCGGGGACATCGACAATCCGTTCCCGGAAGAAATGAACCGCGTGGTCGCCGGCAGGCTGGCGCGCTGGCACTTTGCGCCAACCGAGACCGCGCGCGCCAATCTGCTGCGCGAAGGCTTCGCCGATTCGGCCATCGAGGTCACCGGCAACACCGTCATCGATGCGCTTATGCAGGTATCCCGACGCGAGCTGCAGACACCGATCGCCTTGCCCGAGGGCCAGCGGCTGGTGCTGGTCACCGCGCACCGGCGGGAGAACTTCGGTGCGCCGTTCGCCTCGATCCTGGCGGCGATCCGCGCGCTGGTCGAGCGTCACCCGGACATCCACGTGCTGTATCCGGTGCATCCCAATCCCAATGTCGCGCTGCCCGCTCACGAGGCGCTGTCCGGGCATCCGCGCATCACGCTGTGCCCGCCGCTCGACTATCTGCCGTTCGTCGCGGCAATGAAGCAGGCCACGCTGATCCTGACCGACTCCGGTGGCGTGCAGGAAGAGGCCCCGGCGCTCGGCAAACCGGTGCTGGTGATGCGCGGTGAGACCGAACGGCCCGAAGCGGTCGAGGCCGGCGTGGTCAGGCTGGTCGGCTGCGACTACCAGACCATTCTGACCGAGGCCGGACGCCTGCTCGACGACCCGACGGCGTACGCGGCGATGGCCAAGGGCGTCTCGCCCTACGGCGACGGACACGCCGCCGAGCGGATCGTGGATCTGCTGCGTCGCAGTCTGGCCGAATGAGCGGCGGGCCATGCGCATCCTTCTGATCGCCTACGAATTCCCGCCGATTCCCTCGCCACAGGCGCTGCGCTGGGCCTACCTGACCCGCGAGCTGGCCGCGCTGGGGCACGAGGTCCACGTGCTGGCCCCGGATGTCGCCGGCTATGGCCCAGGCGGTCTTCCGACGCTGCCAGAAAGCGTCGTTGTGCATCGCTGTTTTCCCGGCCCGGTCATGGGTCTGGTGGCATCGCGGGCCGCGCGACGGGCAACCGGAGCGCATTCCGTGCCGGAGGCAGTCGATTCTCCGGCCGAGCCGCATGCCGGCGCGCCGGTCGGGCTGAACTGGAAAGGCCGTCTGCTGGCCCGCATCAAGACGCTGCTGGGCTTCGTGCTGTTCCCTGATATCCGCGGGGAGTGGACGCCCTGGGCGCGGCCGGCACTGCGCCGGGTGCTGGCCGAAATCGCGCCTGATGTGGTGATCAGCTCGCATGAGCCAGCCAATACCCTCGGCCTTGGCCTGCTGGCGCAGCGTCTGGGTTACCGTTGGCTGGCCGATCTGGGCGATCCGGTGCTGGCGCCCTACACGCCGAAGCGCTGGCGCCGCAAGTCGCTGGCGCTGGAAGCGCGGGTATGCCGGCTGGCCGATCATGTGCTGGTGACCTGCGAGTCGGCGCGAACACTGCTCGAATCGCGGCATGGTTTGGCGGCGAACCGCTGCACGGTGCTGACCCAGGGCTTCGACGACCGGCTCACCGACGACGACCTGACCCTGCCGGGATGCACCATCGGATTGGCGGACGACCGGCTCGAATTGCTTTACGCCGGCAGTTTCTACGCCTTCCGAAAGCCCGATGAGCTGCTGGCCGCTGTGCTGGCCACGCCCGGCGTGCGGCTGAACGTGGCGACCGCGCTGACCCCGCCCGGGCTGTTGCAGGCGGCGCGTGAGCACCCGGAGCAAATCCGCCTCCTCGGGTTTCTCGGCCACCGTCAGTCGCTGGCGGTGCAGCGTCGCTGTCATGTGCTGATCAATATCGCCAATCGGGACTCCGGCCAGGTGCCCGGCAAACTCTACGAATACCTGGGCGCGGGTCGGCCGATCCTGCATCTGGGCGCCGAACCGGATGACGCCGCCCGGCTGCTTCTGGAGCGGAGCGGCGCCGGAACCAGCTGCGCGAACCAGCGTGACGCCATCGCCCGTTGCCTGTGCGAATTGCGGCGGAACAAGCCCGCGCCTGGCCCGACCACCGAACCCCTGCGGCCGGAAGTCGCGGCGCACGCCTGGAGTGCCTTGGGGCGGCAACTGGCCGGGATTCTGGTGGCTGTGATCGCGCGCGAAGAGGAAGATGGAGCGGTGGCCGAATCCACCGCAAGCCCCGCCCGAAGTCCGGCCCAAAGGCGCTCGGCCACTGCCACCGACGCCACAATCAGGTAAACTGGAGCGGTTGATCGAAAACTATCCATGGGAAGCAAACCTATGACAGGCGCAACGCAACATTTCCACAAGGTCTACCCGGGCGCCGCCGAGGCGCTGTCCGATCTGGTCGCCGACGGCCAGACCCTGGCGGTCGGCGGATTCGGGCTGTGCGGTATCCCCGAAGCGCTGATTGCGGCGCTGCGCGATTCCGGCGTGAAGGATCTGACCGTGATTTCCAACAATGCCGGCGTCGACGGATTCGGCCTTGGGCTGCTGCTGGAAACCCGGCAGATCAAGAAGATGATTTCGTCCTATGTCGGCGAAAACAAGGAATTCGAACGTCAGTTCCTGTCCAACGAGCTGGAGCTGGAGTTCAATCCGCAGGGCACCCTGGCCGAGCGCCTGCGCGCCGGCGGGGCGGGCATCCCGGCGTTCTTCACCCGGACCGGCTACGGCACCGTGGTCGCCGACGGCAAGGAAACCCGCCAGTTCGGCGAGCACTGGTACGTGATGGAAACCGCGCTGCACGCGGACGTTTCGCTGGTCAAGGCGTGGAAGGCCGACAAGGCCGGCAATCTGCTGTTTCGCAAGACGGCGCGCAACTTCAATCCGGCCTGTGCGATGGCCGGCAAGGTGTGCGTGGTCGAAGTGGAGGAGATCGTCGAGGTCGGCACGTTCGATCCCGATCAGGTCCATTTGCCCGGCATCTACGTCGACCGCATCGTGCTCAATGCCCATCCCGAAAAGCGCATCGAGCAGCGCACCGTAAGCGCCGCCTGACTCCCATCCCAAGGCCGGGCCGGCGATCGGCCGACCGGCGCTCGTACCCGTAAACCGAGGAATTCGAAATGCCCTGGAATCGCGAACAAATGGCGCAACGCGCCGCGCAGGAGTTGACCGACGGCGCCTACGTCAACCTGGGAATCGGCCTTCCGACCATGGTCGCCAATTGCATCCCCGATGGCATCGATGTCTGGTTGCAGTCCGAGAACGGCCTGCTGGGCATCGGCCCGTTCCCGACCGAAGACCAGGTCGACGCCGACCTGATCAACGCCGGCAAGCAGACCATCACCGCGCGCGAAGGCGCCAGCTACTTCGGTAGCCACGACAGTTTCGGCATGATCCGCGGGGGTCACATCGACCTGGCCATTCTCGGTGCCATGCAGGTGACCGACACCGGCGACCTGGCCAACTGGATGGTGCCGGGCAAGATGGTCAAGGGCATGGGCGGCGCGATGGACCTGGTCGCCGGCGTCAAGCGCGTCGTGGTGCTGATGGAGCACACCGCCAAAGGCGGCGAACACAAGATCCTGCCCGAATGCACCCTGCCGCTGACCGGCGTAGGCGTGGTCGACCGGATCATCACCGACCTCGGCGTGTTCGACGTGACCGACACCGGCCTGGTGCTGGTCGAAACCGCCCCGGACGTCACCGAAGAAGAACTCCGCGAAAAGACCGGCGTGGCGTTTGTGTGAATGGCCGGGAATCGAAGGGCCGGGAATCGGGAATGGGGAATCGGGAATCGTAAAGGCCGGGAATCGGGAATCGGGATTTGGGAATGGTAAGAGCTTGTGAGCCGGCCGGGTGGGTGCCGCGAGCTTCGGACGGCCCCGAACGGCGCTTTGTGCCTTTACGACTCCCGATTCCCCATTCCCGATTCCCCATTCCCGGCTCTCAACCCACCGCCTGCTCCAGCTCCGGGATGATCTTGAACAGGTCGCCGACCAGGCCGATGTCGGCAATCTCGAAGATCGGGGCTTCGGGGTCTTTGTTGAGGGCGACGATGGTGCCGGCGTCCTTGATGCCGGTCAGGTGCTGGATGGCGCCGGAGATGCCGATGGCGATGTACAGGTCCGGGGCGATGATCTTGCCGGTCTGGCCGACCTGCATGTCGTTGGGCACGTAGCCGGCATCGACTGCGGCCCGTGAGGCGCCGACGCCGGCTTTGAGCTTGTCGGCCAGGGCAAAGACGATCTCGAAGTTTTCCTTGGAGCCGACGCCGCGTCCGCCGGACACCACGCGTGTGGCGCTTTGCAGGTCGGGACGGTCGCTGCTGCCTTGCTTGAGTTCGACGAAGCGGGTGTGGGTCGGCAGTTCGACATCGATGCCGACCGATTCGATGCTGGCGCTGCCGTCCTCTGCCGCTGCCTGCCAGGACGCGACCCGGATGGTGGCGACGATGGCATCCGAGCCCGGCACTTCCACGGTGATGATCGCGTTGCCGGCGTAGATCGGCCGGGTGAATCGGCGCGCGCCCTCGACCGTCATCAGGTCGCTGACCTGGGCGACGCCGAGCAGGGCGGCGACGCAGGGCATCAGATCTTTGCCGAACGTCGTGCTGGGCCCGAAAACGTGGCTGTATCCGGCCGCGACGTGAGCCACCTGCGGAGCCAGCACCTGCGCCAGTGCGTGCCGGTTGGCCGGGTTGGCGATGGTCAGCACCTTGCGCACGCCGGCCAGGCGGGCGGCCTGACTGGCGACGGCGTCCGGGGCGTCGGAAAACACCGCGATGTCGATCGCCTCGGGCGAAAGCGCGGCGGCGGCCGAGACGCACTTGCCGACGGAGGGATTGAGATGGCCATCGAGGTGCTCTGCGACGATCAGGACGGTGCTCATATGGGCTTCCAGTTTGGGTTGTCGGGTGGCGCCGGGAGCCTGACGGGCTTTGCTGGCCGAGGCGAAAAGTCGGCTGCGCGAGGACAGATTTTCGGCGATTTGCAGGCCCATAGCGGGGCTATGGGTCAAGAATTGACGGAAATATGCACCGCGTAGACGGATTTGCAGCCCGGCCGACCAAAGTCCGACAGACTCCAAGGCGCCGATGCCCAAGTTTAAGCGATCCGGCGCCCGGACTCATCGACGCCGGGCGCGCAGCCAGGATCGCGGCGCGGCCAGCAGGAAGTGCGCGATGATTCCCAGGCCGACCAGCCAGCGCACGGGGCGGCCGTGGCCGGCGGCTTCGAATCGACTGAAATAGCGCCACATCCCGCGGTGCTTCTGCCATTCCACCCAGAGCGGACGCCGCCGGCTGGACACGCCTCGCACATGCACCACGGACACCCGGTTGGCCACCGCCACTCGATAGCCGGCATCGCGCACCCGGCGACACAGGTCGAGGTCTTCGGCGTGCAGCCGGTAGCCTGGGTCGAAGCCGTCGAGCGCGCGAAACAGGGCGCTCGGCATTAGCATCAGCGCGCCGGAAACGGCATCGACCGGCTGTATGGTTTGATTCCGGTCGGTCGGGATTGCCACGCCGGCCCGCCGGCCACCGCCGGCCAGCACAGTCGCCAGCCGGGGCTCGCGGCGTCGCGCGGCGCTGTCGGGGATGCCATCGGCATCGGTCAGGTCGGCACCGATAAGGCCGATCGAGGGGTCGGCGACGATGGCGTCGCGCAGTTGGCGCAGGCTGTCGGGCTCGACCAGAAGGTCGGGGTTGACGAAGGCAAGCCAGGGCGTGTCCTGTGCCGCCGCGCCCTGGTTGCAGGCCACCGCGAAGCCCGGATTGTCGGTATTGGCCAGTATCCGTACCCGCGCATCGCGGTCCGCGAAGCCCTGGGCGATGGCCACCGACTCATCGCCCGAGGCGTTGTCGACCACGACCACGGTGCTTACCGCGTTTGACGCCAGCAGGCGGCGCAGGCATTCGGCCAGCGTGCTGGCGCTGAAGTGGCTGACCACCACGGCACCGATGCCTGCGGATTCACTCATCGCCGTTGCGCTGCGCCGCCAGCTCGGCGCGCAGCCGGGCCAGTTCGTCCTCCAGTTCGGCCAGGCGGTGGCCAGCGGCGATGTGCCGGCGGATTTCCTCATCGTAGTGCCGGTAAACCTGCTCGCGGGCATCGCCGAACAGGCTCAGCCCGGCCAGCCCGGCCAGCGGCGCGGCGTGCTGCGCGCAGGCGGCCACATAGTACAGCGGCGGATAGCCGAGGCCCGGCTCGATGCGACCATCGCGCTCGGTGTCGGCCTGCCAGCGTCCGTCCGGCCGATCCAGCGACCACAGCGCCGAGACGAACAGCAGCTTCTGGGCGAACAGCCGGCGATGGGCGAACCGGCTCGACAGCAAGGCTTCGAAATCATCGCGCTCCAGCTCGCGCAGGTGAAACGGATTGGGTTCGCCGCCATGAGCGTTGTACTGGGTCTTGTCGGGCGTGGATACCAGCAGTACGCCATCGGGCGCCAGCAGCCGGCGGAAGCCGTCGAGCAAGGGCTCCTGGGCCTGCACGTGTTCCAGCGTTTCCAGACTGACGATCAGGTCGAAACTGGCATCGGGCAGGTCATCGAGCCGGGTGACATCGGCCTGAAGAAAACGCGGATTCGCGCGGTCCGCGTAGCGCTGCCGGGCATGATCGATGGCCTCCCGGCTCAGATCGACGCCGAGCACAGACTCGGCCACCCCGGCCAGCAGCGCACTGCCATAGCCCTCGCCGCAGGCGGCATCGAGCACCCGGCGGCCCTTGGCCAGCGGCAGCGCGAATGCGTATCGGTGCCAATGCTCGTACCAGATCTCGCGCACGCACTCGGGCGTGAAGCGCTCGCCGGTGAAGGGGAGCGACTGCGTAAATCGATGTCGGTCGGAGTTCTCGTTCACGATTCGCCTGCCTGATCCGGTTCGAAATGGCAGGCGCTCAACACCACGAGCAGAACGCCCGGGAAGCCCAGCAAAAGGCACGGCCACAAGGCATCAGGGCTGGCCAGCAGGGCCACAAAGGCAAGGCACAAGCCGATGAGGTAAAGCCGCATGGCGTGTTCCCCATGGCTGATCCAGTCACGGGATGGCTGCACGAGTCCGCCGGCGGTTCCGCCGCCAGCCTCGAACCGCTTGTTGTCGATCCGGATGTCGTACGGCGCCACAGAGGTGATCGCCGAAACGGGGAGCGTCACCTGAAACATCGGGTTCAGTCGGTTGAGGGTTTCTCGACGGTCCCAGTCGATGATCGAGGGGTAGGCGGTATTGAAAACGACCGTCTGATCGCCCGACCGATAGCCGGACATGATCGGGAAAAGCCGCAACGCTTGCCGATTATCCGCAGCGTAAGGGTCGGCTACCAGGGGATAGCCCAGATATACCTTGCCGCTGAAAGCCGTTACCAGAACGGGTAGTTCCTCGGAAACCGCGTACAGGATCACGTCATTGAGCGGGTCGGATGAAAGTCGGTGGCTCAGGTAGCGGCGCAAGCGTTCATTGCTGGTAATCGGGATATTCAGCAGCCCTGCTGTCAACGCGGCAATGGCAATTGCAAGCGAGGCCTTGGCCACTGCTTGCGCATCGGGCGCGAGGAGCGCGGTGGAAGCGAAATTTCTGCTCAACGCAGCGATCAGCGGTTCTCCCCCCGGCAGTCCGATCAGTCGATCACTGACCAAATATACCGGCAGTGCGGCGATGATCGAATAGACGTAGATTGCGAAATCGCTGTTGCGCGTTGCCTGGCGGGCGAAGCGCCACAATCTCAGGAACACGAAGCCGGCGGCCAGATACAGCAACAGTACGAGAATTGCGAACGTGCCGTTACCGCCGGTCTCCACCATCGCCGCGATCCGTCCCGGTGGATCCGCCCTTCACTTCGGGGAGGCGGACTTGTCCTGATTGGTGGATTGCGGCAACAAGCCCAAGCGTTCGGCCATGATGCGCGCGGCTTCGAGTTGCTCGCGGACTTTGGTCGACTGGTGCAGCGAGCGCTCGTCGATGCGGATCGTGCCATCGAGGCCGTAATGAACCACCAGCTTACTTTCTGCCAAATTGCTCATTGCCGGGTCTCGCAGGCGAAAGGCTTGGGTAAAAGTGTATCACGCAGTTGGCACAGCCCCTCCTCGTGCGGTCCTGAGTGGCTTGGCGCAGCGCATGACCCTAAAAAAGCGCCATCTGTCCGTGACCGTGGTCCATCGCCTCCAGCCGCGCCTGCAGCCGGTCGCGCAGCGGGCGCAGCGGGTCGGCCATGATGAACTGCGCGATGCGCTGGTTGTAGTCCGGCCAGCGCGCGTTGAGGCGGGCCAGATTGTCGCCGCCGGGGCCCTGTCCCAGCGGTCCGAATGAGGCGTTGCCGGCGTGCACCACATAGGCGGTGTCGCACAGCACGTTGCGCCAGCCCATGCCCGCCACGCGCAGGCTGAAGTCGTTCTCCTCGCCGTAGCCGCGGCCGAAGGTGGCTGCGTCGAAACCGCCGCACTGGGTCCAGGCGGCGCGTCGGACATACATGCAGAAGCCGACGGCGGTGGGCAGCTCGGGATAGGCAGGCGTACCTGCGCTGGCCGCTGCCTCGGCGATGCGGTCGGCGTCGTCGGGCACCGGATTGGCCTCGATGAAGCGCGGAAAACTGCAAATCTCGGCGTTGTTCGACCACGGGGTGATAGTGGCGATTCGCGCGTCGCTGTCGGCGCAGGCCGCGATGCGCGCCAGCCAGCCGACGGTGGCCACGGTATCGGAGTTGAGCAGCACCACGTCGGCCGGCGCGGTTTCGGCCATGGCCCGGTTGACGTTGCCGACGAAGCCCAGATTGTCATCGCGCCTCGCCAGGCCGACCGCTAGCGCGCTGCGCCGCGACCAGTCGGACAGCAGCGGGGCGATCCGTGGATCGGTCGAGGCATCATCGCAGACCCACACCGGGCTGCCCGGCGGCAGGGTGCGGTCCAGGCTGGCCAGGCAGGCGTCGAGCGCCTCGAAGGCGTTGAACACCGGCACCACAACGGTCGGCAGCTCACTCATCGCCGCCATCCAGCCAGCGCATCGGCAGGCGCACGAGGCCCAGCTCGCGGCTCTGGCCGCGCACCGAAAAGCCGCGCTCCACGGTTTCGAACAGCCTCAGGCCTTCCGGGTCCATCGGATGCAGGCGCAGCCGATAGCTGCCGGGCAACAGGGTGAGCGGGCCGAGCTCGAACCGGAACCGGAACCGGCCCTCACCGAGATCGGCCGGCGTGGCCTTGGCCAGTTCCGAAACCGTGCCGTAGATCGGCGTGCCGTCGGCGCGCACCACGCCCATGGCCAGCACCGGCGCGCGGCCGTCGCGGGCACGCAGGATCGTCTCCACGCGCAGCGAGTCGCCGATCTCCAGGCCCTCCAGGTTGCGCTTCGCCTCGCCGTTCATGCGCACTTCGGCGATCGAATAATCCAGCCCCGCGGCGGTGCGCGCGTCGGTTTCCGCCATCTGCTTGCGTTCGTGCCAGGCCAGGTAGCGCTGGGTCACATCGAACACCTCGCCCAGCGCCTGCACCTTGCCGTTGTGCAGCCAGAGTGCGCGCCGGCAGAGTTTCTGGACGTGAAACATGCCGTGGCTGACCAGCAGCAGGGTGCCACCGCCGGCCAGGTACTCGTCCAGCCAGGCGATGCATTTTTTCTGGAAGCTTTCGTCGCCGACCGCCAGCACCTCATCGGTGATCAACAGGTCGGGCTTGAGCGCGGCCACCACCGCGAAGCCCAGCCGAACCACCATGCCCGAGGAATAGTGCTTCACCGGCTCGTCGATGTAGTGGCCGATGTCGGCGAAGGCCTCGATGTCGGGAAGCCGGGCGTCGAGCGCGGCGCCGCTGAGGCCATGCAGGGCGGCGGCCATGCGGACGTTTTCGCGGCCGGTGTACTCGGCGTGGAAGCCGGCGCCGAGTTCGAGCAGGGCGGCCACGCTGCCGTTCACCGTTACCGAGCCGGCGCTCGGCGTCAGCACACCGGTGATCAATTTGAGCAGGGTCGACTTGCCGGCGCCGTTGACCCCAATGACGCCGAGCGACTCGCCGCGCCGGACGCTGAATCCGACGCCCTGCAGAACCGGCACGGTGCGTGCCGGCGGGTTGCCGCGCAGGATGTCGAGCAGCGCGCGCAGCCGGTCGCTGCGCCGGCCGACCACCGGGTAGCGCTTGGCCAGATCGCGCACGCTCAGCAGTACGTCGCTGGCCGGCCGGCTCACAGAAAATCCTCCAGGTGCGGCCGCGCACGCCGGAACAGCGTCAGCGCCAGCCACAGCGCAACCGCCGAAGCCAGCGCGGAAAGGCCAAGAATCAGCCATGGGACCGGTGCGCCGGTGAGCGCCGCGCGGGCAGTCTCGATCGGCGCGGCCAGTGGATTGAAGGCCAGCGCGAAGGCCACCGGCGTCGGCAGCTGGCTGCGGTCGTACAGGATGGGCGACAGAAAAAAACCCAGCGTCAGCAGTTGCACCACGCCCTGTTCGGCATCGCGGACAAAGACCTGAATCACCGCCACCGCCATCGACAGCGCCAGCGTCCAGGCCAGGATCACCGCCAGGGCGAGCAGCAGCACGGGCAGGCCGGCAACGCTCAGCCCCGACACCAGCAGCAGGATCACCGCCAGCACCAACACGAAGCCGATCAGGTCCGGCAGCTGGCTGGCCAGCACCCGGCTGAACACGAACAGCATCGGCGGCACCGGTACCTTGCCGAGCAGCGA
This sequence comes from Lysobacteraceae bacterium, assembly GCA_034376725.1. Classification (GTDB taxonomy): domain Bacteria; phylum Pseudomonadota; class Gammaproteobacteria; order Xanthomonadales; family Xanthomonadaceae; genus UBA11164. The sequence continues at coordinate 26,922 of JAXMJH010000043.1, forward strand.
GGCGTTGCCGGTCAGCGCGCCATTGGCCCGGGCGACGGCATTGGCAAACAGCTGCCATGGCCAAAGACCAAGCGCGAGAAACACCGCGTAGGGCAGGCTGCCACTGCTCGCCCGCGCCGGCAGGAGGTGGGTGAACACCAGACTGAGCACCGCCAGCTGGGCCAGCGGCTGCAACAGCGCCCAGGCCCAGCCCAGCAGGCTGCCCTGGTAACGCTCGGTCAGCTCCCGCCGAAGCAGCTCGGCCAGCAGCGGCCAGCGGTGGCCGCGATTCGCCATCGGCCGGTCAGTTGCCGCTGCCGTCGGCCGGCTTGGTGATCGGATCCAGCGCGCGGAACCGCTTGCCGTATTCGTCGGTGATCCGGCGCGCTTCCATCGGGTCGCGGATTACCGTGGGGGTGATGAAGATCAAGAGCTCGCGGCGATCGCTGTCGTCGCTCTGGCTGCCGAACAGCGCGCCAATGACTGGAATCCGGCTGATGAACGGCAAGCCGCCTTGGCTCTTTTCGTTGGTCTCGATGATCATGCCCGCAAGCATGATGGTGTCGCCGCTCTGCACGGCCACTTCGGTGGTCAGCGTATTGGTGTCGACGCTGATGTTGCCGCCGACCTCGATGCCGCCCACGCTGGGCGAACTGACTTCCTGCTCCACTTCCATGAACACCAGTCCGTCGCGTCCGACTCGGGGCGTGACCTGAAGGGTCACACCGGTCTGGCGGAATTGCACCTGGCTGAGCTGGTTGTTGGTGCCGCCGAGGTCGGGGTTGATGATCGTGCTGGCGACCGGAATCTGGGTGCCGGTATTGAGGCGCGCCTGAACATTGTTGCGCACCACCACCGAAGGCGCGGAGATGACCTTCAGCTGGGAGCGAGATTCAAGGGCCTGCACGATGGCCTGAGTGCTGTTGCCGACGAAGGTGAAGCCCAATCCGGTGCTGCCCAGACTGCCGCCGAAGTGTTGAAGGCTCCGTCGGCTGGCGGCGAGGTCGCGAATGGCCGCGTCAGTGATGGAGTTTTCGAAAAACCAGTTGACGCCGTAGCTCAGCTCGCCGCGCAGACGCACTTCGACCACCTGGGCCTCGATGTGCACCTGCATTGGCATCGAATCCAGCCGATCGATGGCGCGACGGATCGCATCCCATTGCGACGGGGCGGCGCGGATCAGCAGTGCATTGCTTTCCTCGACTGCCGTGATCGAGACTTCGCCGCCACCCACGGCGATGCCATCCCCGGCTGCGCCGCCGCTGGCCCGGGCGGGCGCGTTGGTCGGCTGCTCGATGGCCGTGGGGGCATTGACGTCGCGGACCCGGACTGGGTCGAGCCCGGGCTGGAGCTGGTACGGGTCGCGCGTCGCGCCCCCGCTGCCGCCGCTGGTGTTGACCGTTGCCCCGAACACCTGGCCCAGTTGATCGGCGAGATCGGCCGCCTTGGTGTGTTTGAGTTCGTACACGTAGATCGCCGCACCCTGACCGCCGCGATCGATGCGGCGGAGCCATTCCTCGATGTCGCGCAGGTACTTCGGTTGCGGGGTGATCACCATCACCGCGTTGACGCCTTCCAACGGCAGGAATCGGAACATGCCGGCCAGCGGGGTCTGGCTGTCGGCGCCGAACAGGGTCTCCAACTGCTGGACCATCTGGACGGCTTCGGCAGCCTCAAGCGGGAACACGCCAACCGACATGCCGGCCAGCCAGTCGACATCGAAGATCTCGATGGTTCGCAGATAGTTTTCCAACTCCGACCGGGTGCCGCCGAGCACGATGAGATTGCGCGCCGGATCGATGCTCACCACCGCCCGCTCGCGGGCGTAGGGTTCGATCAGCTTCTGCATTTCCAGCGCCGAAATGAAGCGCAGCGGCACCGCGCGCAGCTCGTAGCCGCGCGCCGAGGCGGCCGACGCGGTGCGCGGCGACAGATTGCCGGCAATGGCCCGGTCGGCCGGCACCACGGCGTAGCGGCCATCGCTCCAGATCAGCCGGGCGTTGTTCCAGGCCAGCACCATCTCCAGCAGCGAAAGCGCCTGGGCGGCGTTCACCGGCCGCGGCGTGTTGACGGTGACCGTGCCCGACACTTCCGGAGCGATGACGTAGTTCTGCTGAAGCAGGTCGCCAAGAATGGTCTTGACCACGGCCTGAAGCGAATCGCCCTCGAAGTTGAAGGTGGCCTCGCCGGGCGCGCTGGGCGGTGGCGGCGCGGCCGAAGCCACTTCGCGATTGATCAGCACGCCGCTGCCCTCGCGAAGATTGCTCAGCGGTTCCTCGGACGATGAGTCCGAAGTGCTGTCGAGCCGATCGTCGTAAGTGCTCGCCGATGCACCGCCGTTGACATCCGCGCCGCGCTGGATGGTGGGCAGCGGGGCGCTGGCGCAGCCGGCCAGCAGGGTGAATGCGGCCACGGCGGCCGTCAGGGTCAGGGTGCGGGTCAAGGATTTCATGGACTACTGTTCCTGCGCTTCTTGGCGGCGTGCGGCCTGCTCGCGCAACTCTGCACGACGGGCTTCGATTCGTTGGCGGATCTGTTCGGCGCGCTCACGGGCATTGATGCTGGTCACTTCGCCACCCGTGCTGCCGTCGGCAGCCGGGGCCGGGGCGGCTTGCTGGACTACCGGTGGCGTGGTCGATGGGGCCGGATCGCGAATTCGCGTCGGCGGCGGGCCGCCCTTGCCGTCGAAGACCCGCAGGGCCAGGGTTCGCGGTCCGCTCGGCCCCTCGACGACGGCCGCGCGGCTCTGAATTTCCAGCAGACGCCAGGCCGGGCGCCCGTCCAGCACGCCGCCCTCGCGTACACGGAAGATGTCGCCGGAGTCGGTGTCGCGCAGCAGCGCCATGCGCAGCTCCGGGGTGATGATCACGCTGGTCAACTCGAGGTTGCCGACGCTGGCTTCCTCTTCGGCCCCTTCGGCCAGTTGAACTGCCTGTGGGCGACGGTCGGGCGAGAACAGCGGTCGCTCGCTGACCTCGGTGAAGCTGGCGAAAGGCTCCAGCTCCTGCTCGGCCTGCGGGCCGGAAATCTCCGGCAGCGCCGGAGCGAGGGCACCGTCGGCCGGGTGCGGCGCCACTCTGCCACCCAAGCCAAGGGCGGCCGCGAGCGCCAGCAGCACCGCCCAGAGAGTGAAGGTGCCCAGCAGCAGGGTTTGCAGCGGCCAGCGCTCAAGCATCGTCGTCTCCGCGATGGCGCAGGTATCCGTAGAGGGCGAAGCTCACGTCCAGGGCGCCGGCCGAGGCCGCATTCACGCCGCGACCGCGGCGCATCAGGATCGAGAGATTGTCGACGAACAGGTTCGGCCGCTCGGATTCCAGCGCGTGCAGAATGGCCGCCAGTTCCTGGTTTCCGCAGCGCAGGCGGACTTCGATCTGCACCCGCCGGAAGCGCTCGTTGGTGCGGGTGCGGGCCGGTGTGCGCTGGGTCAGCTGGCAACTGTCGCTGGACGGGCTCGCGTTCTCGACCACCGACTCCAGCCGGCCCACCAGCGCAGCGGTGGCCAGCTCGGCGGAGGCTTCGGGCAGGAAGCCGGGATTGTCGGCCTCGGCGACCTGCAACTGGGCCATGCGGCGGGAAATTTCCTCGCGCTGTTCGATGGTCATGCGCAGCCGCAGCTCCTGGTCGCGCAGTTCGATCAGCTGGCTGCGCAGCTGCAACTGCGGCCGGGTCCACCACCAATGCACGGTGAGCGAATAGATCAGCAGCAGCAGCAGGCCGAAAATGCCCAGCGCCAGCCAGCGGTCGCGGTCAGCGGCTTGCATCGGCCACCTCCGGCGCAGCCGCCACGACCTCGGCGTTGAGAGTAAAGCGATCGCGGCCGCTGATTCGATCCGGCTGCACCGCGCCGCTGAGCGCGGGCGACCTGAGATAGGGCGATTCCTGAAGTCGCGATACCGTGGCCGACGCCTCGCTGCTGTAGCCGATGATGATCAAGTCGTTGCCGTTCAGGTTGAGCCGCTCCAGCGCGGTGACATCGGGCAGGCGCTTGCTGAGGTCTTCCATCAGGGCGATCACCGGCGGACGCTGCGCGCGCTGCTGGGCCAGAAAGCCCGCGCCGTCCACGGCATCGGTGAGGCGTTGGCGCAGCGAAGAAACCTGGCGGGCTTCGGCGCGCTGCTGCTCGATGCTGGCCTGCAAACGGTCGACCGCTTCGCGGCGGTTTTCCAGGGTCTGCCACAGGGCGTACCAGATCGAGAGCATGGCGACCGCCAGCAGAATGAGTTGGGTGCGCCGGGCCGGGTCGACCCGGCTGAAGCGGCGCTCCGGCGGCAGCAGATTGATGCCGATCGGGCCGTTGGGGCCAGCCAGATCGACTGCTTCGAGCGTTGCCGCCAGGTCGCCAAGCGGCTTCAGGGCGGCATCCAGCTGAGCCTTGGGCAGCACCACCAGCTCGGCATGCAGGGTGCCCCGCTCCGGGCTGGTGCTCAGGATGCGGGCGTCATAGACCACCTGGTCCATCTGAAACGGCGTCTGCCGGTCGATTTCGAAGCCGGCCACGTCGCGCAGGCGCTCGGCTGCGGCCGCCGGCAACTCCAGCGCGCAGCGCAGCGCGCGGCCCTCGGGCAGCAGCAGACGGCGCGGACGTTGCGCAGTTTCCGGGTCGAGGTGAGATTCCAGACGGTCGGCGGCAGCCAGCGGGATGGCGACCGCTGGCGCGGCGTCATCGGCCAGCCGCAAGCTCAGCTGGTCACCGTCGGGCACCAGCCACAAAGCGGCTCCACGCCGGCTCAGCAGGCGGCGCCAGCGGGGCGGTACCCAGCTGGACAGACTCTGCCACCACCACGTCAGCCAGCCCGGAATGGGAGTCTGGTCGAATCGGTGGCGCAGGCGCTGCCATTCTCTGGCCAGCGGAACGACGATGGCCTCGCTGCGGCTCATTCAGTGAATCTCTCCCTCGCGTCTCTGCAAAATCGAGTACGGCCGTCCGACCGCATCGCCCCCCCCAACCCGCACCGTCTGAGTCAACATCAATCGCGTTCCATCGCTCAGCGCCGCGCGGGCCTCAATACTATACGTTCCGCTGCCGGATGCCGATAACGCGGTGCCATCGGGCGCCAGCGGAGGTTCGCCCGAGGACGGCATCCAGTTGTTGCGGACATTCAGAAAATCGACCGCCGCCTCGGATTCGATCCCCAATGCCGCCAGCACCGCCGCGTCGGCAAAACTGGTGTTGACCGGCCGGCCCGAGTGAACGGTCAGCGACGGGGCCACTTTCTGAAACAGCTCTGGAGTCATACCCAACACTCGCTGAAGTTCGGCCACCGAAACGAACGGTGAATCGGCTGGGCCATAAGGCAACCCGGCGGCAGCGTACTCGGCGCCCTCGGCGCCGCGCATCATCACCAGGTCGTCCGGGTCGCGCCAGTCGGCGATGGCGTCGGCCAGCGCCAGCGACTGCTCTTCGTCCACTTCGTAAAATTGGAACAGCCGCGCCAGATTAGCAGGATCGGCGGTGTTCAGGTCCAGTCGGTCGCTTTCGTCGGTGACCCGAAGGGTGAGCCGGGCGGTCTCGAAAACCATGTTGTAAGGCCGGCCATCGGGCACCAGGCGGTTTTCCGCGACCGGATCGCGCATGCGCAGCACGGCCAGTTCGATGCCGGCCTCGGCGGCCAGCCGAGCCTGCGCCAGCGACAGGGCCGAGCGGCCCAGCAGGCTTTCGATCCGTGAGCTCAGGGCGAACGCGCCGACCACGCCGACCAGCAGGGCCAGCAGCCAGAGCACCAGTACCAGGGCCAGGCCGCGTTGCCTCATCGGGTGTCGTCCGTGCGGTTGGCCGGCCGCTGAACCGGCCGGGTCGAGACGCGGGAAACCGTCTGGGTAGAACTGGCCAGCGGCACTTCGACCACCAGGGGTGGCCAGCGCACCGATGCGTCCTCGAACCGGACGTCGAGACGGATCATCATCGGCAACGCGACCATGGAGGGCCATTGATCCTGCCAATCGAGCATTTCGCCCAGCTCATCCAGGCCGCGGTAGTAGAACCGCGCGTCGGCGATGCCCTCCAGCAGCACGGCAGGCTCGCGGTCAGGTTCGGCGACCAGCGTATCGCCCACCAGCATGGCGTGCTCGAACAGCAGGCTCAGGGTTTCGCCGTCCGATACCAGACGCAGCGTCTGCAAGTACGGCCCACCGTGCGACAGATAGCCGGGCATCGGCGCGACGAAGCGCAGCAACTCCGGTTCGCCCAGCAATTGGGTGCGGTCGCCGTCAACATCGCTGTCTTCGCTCAGCCACTGCCTGGGCGTGGCGGCGGCGAACTGGCGGCGCAGAAAGTGCTGTGCGGCGCGGACCTGATCGATCCGGTTGGCCAGCGCCTGTCCGCGCTCGACCGAGCCGATGGCGCTGCGCAGGGTCGCGAATGCGATGGTCACGCCGAGCGCAAGCAGGGCGACCGCAAGCAGCACTTCGATCAACGTGAAGCCGCGTGACTTCATGGCTCCAGCTCCGGCGCGTTGCGCAGTCGCAGCGTGCTGAATCGGGTGGCTCGATCGGACTGAGCCGGCTGCACGTCCAGATCGATCCGGTACAGCACCGGCGCGCCGAAATCCTCCAGTACCTCCTGCTCCAGCTCGACCGCGTCGGTGCCGTCGAGCGCCTCCGAATCGCGTTCGGTACCCTCGTCGTCCCGTCCAGACGCCCCATCCAGCGTGGCGTCGATGTCGGCAAACGGGTCGGCCAGCGCCTCGCTGGCGACTTCCTCGATGACCAGATGCCAGCGGTAGCGGCCATCCTCCGATTCGCCGCCGAAATCGCCCGGTTCGATCGGTGAAGCGATGCCCAGCGTGGCGATCAGCGATTCGGCCAGCGCTGCAATCTCGGTGCGCTCGCCAGCCACCCGTACTTGGCGGATACCGCCGGAAATGATCGACAGCAGCAGCCCAATGGCGCCGGCCAGCAGGGCAAACGCCACCAGCACTTCGAGCAGGCTGAATCCGCGCTGGCGGCGACGGATCACGGCGCTTCGCCGCGTTCGGTGCGCACCCGGCCGGTCAGCCAGTCGACCGACACGCGCCACTGGGCGGTTCCGCTGATCATCGTCACGCCACCTCCGGTTGCCGAGCCATCCGGGAAGAAACGGATGGATGCGGCGGTCGGGGTCAACATTTCCTGACGTGCGGTGATGACTTCGACGCTGATCGCCTTGGGCAACTCGCCCTGCTTCTTGCCGGCCGCCTGCCAGCGCCGGGTTTCGGTGTCGAGCGTGAACACCTGGGTCTGGCCGCTGACCAGAGCCTGGGCGCGGACGTAGTTAAGCTGGCTGGCCACGTCCTGCGCGGCCGCCCGCAGCTGTCGACCCTTCAACCCGCCGCCCAGCGTAAGCGAAAGCACGCCGGTGGCGACGGCGAACAGCGCCACCACCACCAACACTTCGATCAGGCTGAATCCCCGGGTCGGCGGCACGGTGGATCACTGGCCCTGGGTGATGTCGCGGTTGACGCCTTCGCCACCGGCCTGGCCGTCGGAACCCAGACTGATCAGATCGAAACGGCCCTCGGCGCCCGGCACCCGGTACTCGATCGGCCGCTGCCACGGATCCTTCAACTCATCGGCCTTGGCGTAGGGGCCAAGCCAGCTGGTGTTGCCGCCGGGCTGGCGTACCAGGTCTTCCAGACTCTGCGGCAGCGCGCCGACGTCGAGCTCGTATTGTTCGATCTTGCCGGCCAGCATGGTCAGCTGGGTTTCGGCCAGCCGGGCGCGGGCGCGGTCGCTGCCGCCGAACACATTGCGCGCCACCATGGTGCCGATGAACGCGATCAGCGCGACGACGATGAGAATTTCCAGCAGGCTGAAGCCGGTTTGCCGGGAGCGGGTGGTTCTGATCATGTGCTTGCCTCGTTGTGATTCGTGAAAAGTGGAATGGGTCGCCGGGGTCTGGCTGCCAGTGGCTCCGTGGCCTGGACCAGCGCGCGGGGAACGTATTGCGGGCCACCCGATCGCTCGGCGCTCGGCCTGGCTGTCCCTTGTGTGCGATCCGCTCGCCGTGTTCGCCCGTCCCTGGCCCCCTGCGTGCATCGGTGCGTTATCCCAGACTGTTGGTCATCTCGTAGAGCGGCAGCAAGATCGCCATGATGATCAAGCCTACGACCACTGCCATGAATACCGTCAAAGCCGGCACCAGTCCGGCCAGCATGCGCTCAAGCGCGTAGCGGGTTTCCTGGTCGAAGGTGTCGGCCACCTTGAGCAACATGGTATCGAGCGCGCCGGATTCTTCGCCGACCTGAATCATCTGCAGCGCCAGCCGCGGTATCGCTTTGTGGTGACCCAGCGAGCTGGCCAGGCCGTTGCCGGTTTTCACCGACTCGGAGGCCTCCTCGATGACGCCCGACAGGACCCGGTTGCCGACGACTTTTGCCGCGATGCTCAATGCCGACAGCAGCGGCACGCCGTTGCCCAGCAGGGTGCCCAGCGTCCGCGCGAAGCGCGCGGTTTCCATCCGCGCCAGCATCGGCCCGACCCAGCGCATCGCCAGCAGGCGGGTATCCAGCCGCAGCCGCCAGTCCGGATCCTGCCAGCGGCGGTTCAGCCAGACCGCGACCAGCGCGGCGCCGATGGCGATCAGCCAGAGATAGTCGCGCACCACCATGCCCAGGCCCAGAACCACCTGCGAAATCAGCGGCAGGTCGATGCCGGCATTGTCGAACACGGTTTCGAACTGCGGCACCACATAGGCCAGCATCACCAGCAAGGTCAGCGCCACAACCGACATCAGGATGGCCGGATAGATCAGGGCGTTGATCACGCTGGCGCGCAGCGCCTGGCTGCGCTCCAGATAGTCGGCCAGCCGGGCCAGGGCGATCTGCAGACCGCCGCCCGCTTCGCCGGCGCGGACCAGATTGATGTAGAGCTTGGAAAACAGACCGTGCTGCTGCTCCAGCGCGGTGGACAATGGTGTGCCGCCGCGCACGGTTTCGCGGATGCGGGAAATCACCCGGCGCGCGGCTTCGGACTCCGGCAGATCCATGAGGATGCCCAGCGCCCGATCCAGCGGTTGGCCGGCGCCCAGCAGCGTGGCCAGTTGCTGGGTGAACTGCTGAATCTGCGCCGGACCCAGATCGCGTCGGCGAAACACCCCGGCCAGCAGACCGCTGGACGCCCCGACATCGAGCGCCCGCGCCTCGATCGGCAAATGCCCTTGATCCTGCAGGCGCGCCACCACCTCGCGCTCGGTCGCGGCCTCCATCTGGCCATCGAGCGTTTCGCCGGTGTTGCTCAGGGCTTTGTAGCGGTAGAGGGGCATTTTGTTCGGGAATGGGGAATCGGGAATGGGGAATCGGGAAGGGGGAATGGGGA
>JAXMJH010000044.1:0-15496 GCA_034376725.1 Lysobacteraceae bacterium
CCCTGGCCGTCGAGTGTCAGGGTGCCGGTGAGCGCGCCTGAGGTAGAGAAGGTGTACACGCCTGGCGTGAGCACACCGGTGCCATTGCCCAGATCAATGACGCCCAGATCCTGGCCGCTGATATTGGTGCCGCCGGTCATCACCGCTGGTGCCAGCGCGATGAAGGCGGTCATGGCATCGGCGCGGGCCTGAGTTGCCGGCGAGGCCAGATCGCTGGCACGCAGTGTTCCGGTGAGCGAGCACGGCGCCGGGAAACCGACGATCGAGGCGGAGGTGCCGGGGCTGATTCCCACATCGCCGGTTATTGCGCCGCCGCCGGTGCACGTGAGGTCGAGGGAGGCCAGCGCGCCGAAGCTTTCGGCCTCTCCCAGCGGGAAGGTGGCAGCATTGGCGCCGAAGCTGGCGCAGCCAATCAGAATGGCGAGTGCGAGTGCGTTGCGCCGAGGCCGCGCGACTTCATTGCAGGTCGACAGCATGTTGGTCCTGAGTGATGTCATGGTAATTCTCCAGATGGGCTTCGGAAACCGATGTTTCCGACTGACGCAAACACCCGATGACAGCCCGGCTGCAACGTCGATGCAGTAACCGTTGGCGGCGATCGATGAGCCCGAATGTCGAGGACGTGCCGAATCGGCGGGCCATGCGCGATGACGCGCTTGCCAGGTGTCTCATCGGCTTCGCGAAGCGGGACACACGGTGCGAGGTGATTAGACCGCGCGACCAACCCTGCGTCTGTGCGCCAGCGAACCGTGATCGACGGTCGCGACCCTGCCGGCACCGGATCGGCCGCTGGTCGGCCCATGGCGACCGCGCCAGTGCAGCGTTCGACAGCGCACCGACGCGAGCGGGTCGCTGCGCGCACGGTGAACGTCGGGCTTCGCCCAAGGCCATGGCCGGCTGGCTTCGCGCCGTGCCGCTTTCGAGGACCAACCCATCATGAAGACCGACAACGCACCTGAGCCAATCGATGGCCGCACCCGCGCGGTGGACGCCGTCAGCCCCGGCTCGATGGGCAATAACACAACCGGTCCCGCGTTCGCCGATTCCCCATCAGTGACCTTCCGGGAACGCTTTCTCCCCCATTCGCGACCCGCCGCCACCTGGGGACGCAGTTCGCCTGCCGGCTACTGGACGACTCGCTCGCCCGACTGAGGTGCGCAGCGAGCCTGGCAATCGCTGACGCTGACGCAATCGATTGTCAGGCATCGGCGTTCCGGTCAAACACCGCTCGTCCTGCCCGGTCCCACGCACCCGATCGACCGCCACAGCCGCTGAATCGATCAAGGATGGCGGATGGCGACCGATGTGCGACGCCGAACAGACGGCCGGCGCCAGCGGCGATAGGGTGACCGGGCAGTTCCCCCAGACTGTGGAGCAGACCGCACCATGAATCGTGACCGATGCACTCCCGGATTGCCGATCCACGCGCTGCCCGGCGCCGCCGCCTTCAGCACGGAGGCGATGGCACAGCAGTCTGGATCGGGATGCCCGGCGATCGCGGTGCCGTGGCACTGGAAGTCGCCGGCTACCGGCATCGGCCATCCGGCTCACGCGCAGCCTGCTTGGCGTTACCGCCGTGGTTCGCGCCGCCTTGCTGGCACAACGCCACGTGGCGTTGTGCCGGCATCGCGTGGTGTGGACCTTGGCCTGCGCAGCCCATGGTTTCATCGGCCCTGTCGCCAGTCGCGGATCGACGGGCGGAGGCTGCTGTCTGCTCGATTGCCGACCAACCGGCCGTCGCCGCCCGACCGGCGACGTCCACCCCTGTTCAATTGCGACACCTCGCGGAGACCTGCCTTGAAAACACCGGCCCCCACTGATCACGACCACGCCGCAGCAGCGGCACCACATCCTGGTGGTGGCAATGGACACGCAATCTCCGAACCGTCGACGCGCCCCCACGCGACCCCGGAACGTGCCCGCGCCTACGACCGTTTCATGGCACTGGACGCCGCCGAGCCGCACCTGCAATTGCGGGCCGCGCTCGGACAGATCGAAGCATTGCTGCACGAGAACGCATTCCTGAGGCAGAGCGTCGCCCCGCTCGAGCAGGCGCTGGCTGACGCCAATCGCCTGGCGCTGCATGACGAGTTGACCGGTCTTGCCAATCGACGTCTGGTTACCGAGCGCTTCCAGCGCGCGATCACCCACAGGGAACCGCAGTCGCAGCGCGTCGCCCTGCTGTTCATGGATGTCGACGGCTTCAAGCGCATCAACGACGATCTTGGCCACCTGACCGGCGACCGACTGCTGCGCTCGATCGCCGCGCGTCTGTCCAACTGCGTCCGCGCCTGCGATACGGTCTCCCGCTACGGCGGCGACGAGTTCGTGGTGTTGTTGACCGACTGCGAGGGAGAGGACGGCGCGTTGGCCGCACTCGAGCACATCCGGGCACAACTGCGCGAGCCCCATCTCATCGAAGGCGCACCGATCGAGGTCTCCGCGTGTATCGGGCTGGCGATCTTCCCGACCGACGGCGAAGACTTCGACAGTCTGGTCCAAAGCGCAGATGCGGCAATGGCTGAGCAGAAGCCCAGGACCAAGGGCAGCAAGGGCGAATGCCGTCAGCGCGCCGCAGAGCCCTCCCGCGCAAGATCTTGACCAACGCGCACTGATCGGCAGCAGCGGCTTTCTGGAAGCGCGGCCCCCTCGCCGGGGCACCGCCTGCGGCATCTCGGCAGGTTGTGCCCTGCGCCACGCAAATCGCTATCGGAGGATGTATGACACAGGCCAGCACATCGACTCAACGCCGGGCTGAGGGCCAGGCACATGACAGCACCGATTGGCGGGCTGGGCTCTGGGCCGGCCTGATCGCCGGGCTGGTCTTCCTGATGCTGGAAATGCTGCTGGTGTGGATGGTTCAGGGACAGAGTCCCTGGGGTCCGCCGTACATGATGGCAGCCATGGTATTCGGCAGCGAGATACTGCCGGTGATGGGCAGTTGGGCGCCCTTCGACCCGATGGTCGCGATGACCGCGATGATGATCCATCTGCCCATGTCGGCCGCAATTGGCCTGCTCGGTGCTGCGCTGATGCAGCGCTTCGAGGTCGCTGGCGTGCTGATCATCGGCGCCGCCCTGGGGCTGGCGCTTTACGGGGTCAACTTCTATCTGATCGCACCGATCGCCTTTCCCTGGTTCGAGATGGGGCGTAACTGGATCGGCGCGATCAGCCACCTCATGTTCGGCGTCGCCCTGGGGCTCGCCTATCTGGCGCTGAGACGGTCGAGAAGCGATCTGTCCTGCTGACCACGACCCGCGCTGTGCCCAAGCGCCCTCTTTCGGGGCCCTTCGGCGCGCCACAGCCCTCCCCAAGTGGGTTCATGTCTCGGCGGCGTGCACGATGATTCCGCACATCGGATCGGCCGGTGCCAGCCACGGCGCGCGCGCCAGCATCGAGCGAGCCTGCTCGTAGCCCGACGCCTCCCGGTTACCGATTCCCTCAGTGGAAAAATCGATGTCCTTGGTCGCGCCTTCGCCGTCGAAGTGCGGCGGACTGCACATCGCCACATGCATGACCGAACGGCAGCCGAATCCTGCCAATTTTCGATTGGCCGTGGTTTCCCGAGCGGTGTCGGGAAGTGTATCGGCAAGGGTCCGGATGATGTGGCGCAGGTGATGCAGTTCCTGCTGCCGGCCGATATGGCTCTGCGCGCGGCTGGCGTACTGAATATCCTTCTGCCGCTCCATCACCTCGGCCAACGATTGCGGCTCGTCGCCGTGGGCGTGCCAAACATTGACCACGATGATCAGTGAATCATGGCGTGGCGTTTCGTCGAGCACCGCTTCGATCGGCGTGTTCGAGTAGATGCCGCCGTCCCAGTAGGACTCCCCGTCGATGCGCACCGCAGGAAAGGCCGGCGGCAGCGCGCCCGACGCCATGATGTGATCGAGACCCAGCGTATCCCGCTTGGAATCGAAATAGCGCATCTCGGAGGTCTTGACGTTGACCGCGCCCACGGTGAGCCGCGGCGCGCCCGCATTGAGCCGGCCGCCATCGATCAAGCCGCCAAGCGTCTCGCGCAGCGGCGCGACATCGTAGTAGGCCGCCCGGTCCACTCCGACCTTGGCCTTCTGTCCGCGCCAGGCGTTCCGGCTGGGCCGAAAAAAGCCGGGCACTCCACCGGCCATGATCGCCATGTCGTTGAGCGCGCTGCCCATGCCTGGCGGCAGCCAGGGTCCGAGCCCGTTCATGGCGACCCGCTTCCAGAACGCCTCCAATGCCGGCAGCCGTTGATCGGGCGCGTTGCCCGCAATCAGCGCAGCGTTGATGGCGCCGATCGAGGTACCGATGATCCAGTCCGGTTCCATGCCAGCCTCATGCAAGGCACGGTAGGCGCCTACCTGAAAAGCCCCGAGCGCGCCACCGCCCTGCAACACCAGCACGATCCGGCTGTCGGGCGCGAATGCCGACAGGGTGCCGGGCTTCGCTCGGGCGGCGGTTGCCACGCCATCGTGACCACCACCGGCGGCGTCGATCGATCCACCCGGCGCAACGCGCACTTTCGTCGTCCCCGACGCGGCCGGTTCACGCTTGGCGGCTCGGGTTGTGGCCCTGGCGCTCTGCGCGCGCTTGCCGGCCGTTGCGGACTTCGCGCTCTTGGCCGACTTCACGGTCTTCTGGCTCTCGGCACTTTCCCCACTCTTCGCGGTCTTCGCGGTCTTCGAGGATTTGGACGTGCTGCCGGCGGACCCGCCGGACCCGCTTTTTTTCGCCCCGCGTGCTGCACTTTTCATGATGGGTTTCCGTTTCGGTTGTAGTCGTGGATGACCCGGCCGTAAGGCAAGGTCAGATCGGCGATGAAATGCAGTCCGCCAAGCACCTTGCCAACCGGCAAGTCGGCCAGCGGCGCGTTGACATGCGCAACCAGATGCAGCCTGGCCGGGCCCGACCAACCGCCCTTGATGCGGATGTCGACGAGCTCGTAAGCCACCAATTGGGCGATCGCCAGCGTGCCGTCGACATCGGGAATGAGCTTGAGGTTGACCTGGGTCGCGCTCATTTTCTCCATCAGCGAATCAGGCGAACAGGCTTTGCGACCTTTGAGGTCGTAAAGCAGGTGTTGGTGCTTGTAGCCCATGGTGCCGACCGCCACCTGCACGCCGGCATAGTCGAGGGTACCGGTGAGTGTGTCGTGGGCGACGCACAGCTTCGGGGAACCGAGCTTCTTCGGAAAACCCCAAATCTCGCGGCCGCCGGCGATCGGCGAGTGATCGTCGAGGTACATCTGCGCCGTGAAATTGACCGGCTTGCCGTCGAATCGCGCCGGAATCACCAGGCCCGCCTCGGTATAGCTGCCGAACCCGGATGAATCGGGCATGCGGATGAACTCGCACATCACCTGATGGCTGCCGTCCGGCTCCAGCGGCTCGGGCAACGCCGCGCGGATGGCGTGCGGGTCGGACTGGTAGCTGACGATCAGGTATTCGCGGTCGATGAACCGATACGGCCCCGCCGGATAGGAGGGCGATGCCATTGGCATCGAGGGTAAGCCGAGGACGTCGGCCGCGTTCATGCGGGTCCCGGACTACTGATCGGAGCGAGAGTCACTGCGCGGTCCAGCCGCCGTCGATCGGCAGGATGGCGCCGGTGATCGAGGCAGTGGTGTCGCCGCACAGGAACAGCGCCAAGGCTGCCACCTGCTCGACAGTGACGAACTGCCCGGTCGGCTGAGCAGCCAGCATCACATCCTTGACCACTTGATCCTCGGTGATGCCGCGCGCCTTGGCGGTTTCCGGGATCTGCTTGTCGACCAACGGCGTGCGCACATAGCCAGGACAGATGGCATTGACCGTGATGCCCTGCTCGGCCACTTCCAGCGCCACGGTCTTGGTCAGCCCGGCGATGCCGTGCTTGGCCGCAACGTAGGCCGACTTGTCCGGGCTGGCGACCAGCGCGTGTGCCGACGCCATGTTGATGATCCGGCCCCAGCCCTTCTTGCGCATCGCCGGCACTGCCAGCCGAATGGTGTGGAACGCCGAAGAAAGGTTGATGGCGATGATCGCATCCCACTTTTCCGGCGGAAACTGGTCGATCGGCGCAACGTGCTGAATGCCGGCATTGTTGACCAGGATGTCGATACAGCCGAACTCGGCGAGCGCGGCTTCGATCATCGCCGCTATGGCTTCGGGCTTGCTCATGTCGGCGCCGTCGTAGCGGACGACAACGCCGGAGCTGGCTTCCAATCGGGCGCGGATCGCCTCGATTTCGGCGGCATCGCCGAATCCGTTGAGGATGACGTTGATGCCGTCGGCGGCGAAGGCCTCGGCAATACCCAGGCCAATGCCCGAGGTGGAGCCGGTGACGAGTGCGGTTTTGCGTTTGGGCATGAGATTCTCGAAAGAAGCGGAGGGGGCTGGCGCAGCTCGCCGTTCCGGACGGCAAGATGGCAAGGGAAAATCGCTGGGATGGCGCCGGGGTCGCGTACCGCCCAGCGGAAGGGCCGAGCACCGAGTCTCCTCCCTGCCTGCTGAACCCCTCCACACAGCGCCGACGAACTGCCGGCCGATCTCGACAAGGGCGCGGACACAGGCGAGAAATTCGGGTCGAAGCAGGGGAAGCGAAGCAACTGCGCGTCGCCTTCCCCTGCTCGCCCGGGGCCTTATCCTCCCGGGGGGGCGGGGGAGGGGGAGGAATCAGGGCACCCAAGCGGACCATACACTCCTGCTGTCGTGCCGTAAGTACGCTACCGAACCAAGGCCGAAACTTGCATGGCGCCCGACTTCCGACTGCTCAGGTTCGACCTGCCTGCGGTCGACCCACTACCGGTTCCGGTCACGCCCGGACCATGAATTGCCAACGCCGGTGCAAGGGCCATCACCCTGCCCACACCCTGCCCGACGGCACTCAGCGCCGGGCGCAGAGCCGACCCTGCCCGCGACAAGAAGTCGGTCGGCAAGGCGTTCGACGGAATGTCGTTCATGAGTGCGGCAACGTACGGTCGCTCTTCCAGATGCCACGCACTATGCACTGGCTGCAACGTTGCCTCACGACGATCAGGGCACGCCGCCCCCCAGCGGTGTGAGCCCCCAAAGGACTGTCGTCGTGCCGGCCCGTCGCGAACAGGGGCGCCACGCAGCACACGTAGATCCTTCGATCGACTTACCTGTTCCAGAACCAAGGAAATCATCATGAAAACCAACTTCCCATTCGGTCACAGCGGCGGATGTCGCCCTGAAACCGATGTCTTGAACGCGCCAGGCCTTCGGTCTGGCGCGCTGCTGACCAGCCTGCTGGTTGCGGCGATGACGGTGGCTCTGCCAGGCGCGGTACAGGCCCAGGCGCAGGGTTGCGGCGGCTCGATTTCGATCGCTACCGACCCGAACACCACCACGCCCAACCAGATTCCATTCACCGGGGCGCCGCTCGGCGAGACCGTGCGGATCATGCTCACGCCCGCCAAGGGAACCGGCACGGTCGCTCTGACCGTCGACCAGGTCAGTTATGCCCTGGCTTGCGCCGACAACAACGATTTGGTGCCCTGCGCCAACGGCAACGATATCGCCGCCAGTGGCGGCGCGCCGATCGCCTTTGCCGGCAATGTCAGCGGCACCTGTGGCGCCACCAATGCCAACACCACCGACAACGGTGACGGCACAATCCGCTTCAACTTTCCGTCGAAGCAATTGGGTGAAGCCGGCTGCACCGTCGAGTTCGATGTCACCGTCAACGACAAGGGCACCGACGCCAGCCCGCTGATTCTGACCTCGGCGGCAGCCACCCTGGGTACTTGCGTCAATGGCCTTCAGGGCGCGGCACGCGGCAGCGTGGCGATCTTCCTCACCTCGGTTCCGGAAATCGACATCGTCAAGGAAATCAGCCTCGATGACGGCACCACCTGGTTCGACGCCAATACCGAAGGCGCAGCCCCGGTCGTGCCCTTCCCGAGCGGCGCGCTGTATCGCTTCACGGTGACCAACACCGGCACCGCGCCGTTGATCGATGTCACCGTGGAAGATGCCGATCTGGGCATCGCGCCGACCGCCATCGCCAACCTCGCCCCCGGCGATTCCGTGGTGATCGGCTCCGGCAGCGCCGGCTTCGAAGCACTCGCGGTAGACGAGCGCTGCGCCAACGCAGGTGTGTTTGCCAACACCGCGAAGGCGACCGGCACCTCAGGCGACGACGCTGTCGTGGTCATGGATACCGACCCGGCCGTGCTGGTCTGCGTGGGTACGCCGGACATCGAGATCCTCAAGGAAATCAGCATCGACGGCGGAACCATCTGGTTCGATGCCAACGATGTGGGAAGTGCGCCACAGGCCGAGTTCCCGAGCGATGCAGCGTATCGGCTCACGGTCACCAACACCGGCACCACTGATCTGGTCGATGTCACGGTGAACGACCCGACCCTGGGCATCGTCGACTTCGCGGTCGGCAGCCTGTTGCAGGGTGAGGTGCGGATACTCGAGCAGGGCGCTATTGCCGCACTGTTCGTTCAGGACCGCTGCACCAACTCCGGTGAGTTCTTCAACACTGCATCGGCCAGCGGCAATTCCGGACTGCCGATCGCCACGGTGAACGACAGCGACATCGCCATCCTGGTGTGCGTGGGCGATCCGATGATCGATCTGCTGAAGGAAATCAGCATCGACGGCGGGACGACCTGGTTCGATGCCAACGATGTCGGAACTGCTCCGACTGCCGTGTGGCCGAGCGATGCCAGCTATCGAGTGACGGTGACCAACATTGGTACCGCCCCGCTGGTCAACATCACGGTCAGCGACATGGATCTGGCGATTCCGGCCACGGCCATTCCGAACCTCGATCCGACCGAGTCGTACGTCATCACCTCGGGTAATGCAGGCTTCGAGGCGCTGTTCGCCGCCGATCGCTGCACAGGCTCCGGTACGTTCTTCAACACCGCCCAAACCAGCGGCCAGTCGGCCGAGACCGGTGAAGTGGTGACGGCGGGCGACCCGGCCATCCTGCGTTGCGTGGGCAATCCCGATATCGACCTGCTGAAGGAAATCAGCATCGACGGTGGCACGACCTGGTTCGACGCCAATGACGCCGGCTCCGCGCCGACCGCCTTTGCGCCGAGCGACGCGTACTACCGGCTCACGGTGACCAACACCGGCACCGCCGATCTGGAAAACATCACCGTGTCCGACCCGACGCTGGGTCTGGTGGATGTGCCGGTCGATAACCTGGCGATTGGTGCCAGCGTGGTGCTCGATTCGGGCAGCCTGGGCTTTGCCGCCCTGTTCGCGCAAGACCGCTGCACCACAGCGGGCGAGTTCCCGAACAACGCCAGCACCCAGGGCGACTCGGCCGAGACCGGCGAGACGGTCAGCGACAGCGATCCGGCCGTACTGCTGTGTGAAGTGCAGTTCGCGGAAATCTGCCGTACGCCTGGCTTCTGGAGTACCCATGCGGGTACCGAGAAGAACAAGGCCAGCAACCTGACCCAGCTGACGATCGATGCCGCCGGCGGTTCACTGTCGATCTGCGGCACCACGATCGACAACACCACCGTGGGCAGCGCGTTCTCGGCGCTGGAGGCGATGTGTGTTTCGCCCAAGGGCGATCAGCGGCTGCAACTGGCCCGCCAGTTGACCGCGATGGCGCTGAACTGCGTCGTGAGCGGTGGCGGTGCCGACTGTTCGGGCACCTCGGGCGAGTCGTTGTTCCAGGCCGCCAACGAAGCCTGCGCCAATGGCGTGGCCAACGCCGGCGACTACATCGCCCCGGTCGATGCGTTCAACAATGGCGTCAATAGCGACTGCCATGAGCGCGACCTGAGCGAGTCCGACGTGTTCGACGGCGTTTCGCCGCTGCCCGGCCCGGCCGGCAGCCCGAAAGCCTGCAACGCGGCACGGACGAACAACGTCATCGTGCTTCCGTAACACTGGCCCCATGGGCGGGGCGCCAAGGCGCCCTGCCCGACCCCGGCCAGACAACTGCCAAAACGCAAGGGCGCCCGAGGGCGCCCTTTCCTTTGCACGATTGACGCATCTGGTAGGCGCGCAACTGTCATCGCCGCACCGGGTGACAGCGGCAAGTCTGGGCAGGCGCCATGCCGGCACCCTCGCTTTGGCGCACGCGGGCAACCCATGTCCCGACGACTCGCGCCGGTCTCAACAACCCCGCGTCGCCAGCTCGCAGTCAGCCGAGTTGGCTTACCGGGACATCGCCTGGCGCTCGCTGAACGACTGCGCATAGATCCCCACGGTCGCCGCATAGCATTCGCACGAGGCCGCTTCCAAGCCAGGGCGGGAGATGATGTCGATCCGCCCCCGGCGGTAACCGATCAGCTTGCGGCGCTGCAGATTGCCGGCGGCAATGGTGACGGCGCTGCGCTGGACGCCGAGCATGTCGGCGAGGGTCTGGTGGGTCAAATGGAAATGATCGGCGTGAGCGCGATCATGGGTCATCAAAAGCCAGCGGGCCAGCCGCGCCTCTACTTCGTGGAAGCGCGTGCATACGGCGCTCTGTGCCAGTTGCACCGTCAGTACGTAGAGGTAGCGCCCGAGGGTTGCCCGAAGCGAGCGGCTTGCCTGAATTTCGCGTCGCAGGTTCACGGCGCTTATGCGCAAAGCGTGTCCGCCGCCCTGCACGACTGCGCGCAAGGGCGCGTTGCTCATGCCGAGCACCAAGGTTGCGCCGAGCATACCCTCGTCGCCGATGAGGCCCATTTCCAGCGCTGGATGCAGGTCGACCGGCGCCAGTAGCGAGACCTGGGCGGTGGTCGGGAAGTAGGCCCACCGATAGCGCCGGCCAGGCTCGCAAAGTACGCGATCGGCGACCAGATCGACGGTCTCGCAGCAGCCCAGCAAGTGCTGGCGGACTCCGCTCGGCAGAATCGAGATCAACGCGTTGGTGGGCAGTACCGATGGCGCGTCCGACGACAAACCGACCTCCTGCACTCGATGAACGGCGACCCCAGGACCGGACGCATCGGTCGGCCCCGATGGCGCATCTTGTCTGGGGCGTGTCGACAGGTCTGTTCGCAAGCGCGCATAAATGGCCCGATGCGCCAGCCAGAAACCGTCGGTTCCAGTCGGAACCTGGGTGGACCGATTCGCCAATCGGTCGCGGATGCTGAATCGCCAGGAAATGGTGCGCGCTCGGCTGCGCTCTTGAGCGCGACAGCGCACAGTCGCGGCCAGGCGCCGGGGGCATTCTGCGCTGGCTGCACCCACCGATGCCGCGCAACCCCGCGCGACGCAGGGACTTCCAACGAGGTCACCATGAAACTCCAGAACAAGCACGGCGCTACCCAATCCATCCCCGCACCCACGCCGGTCCAGATCGCGAATGCCAAGCCAGCATCCGGCGACACGGACAAGACCGCCGCATTGGCCAAAAAATCCGCCAAGGCCGAGACGCCGACCAGGCAGGCGAAGCCGCCAGTCACTTCCGGCGGACCCCGCAGTCGCGTGCCCAATGCACCAAGGAAGCAGTCATGAGCCTGCCCAGCACCGATGAGTTGAAGGGCAAGTGGAAGCAGCACATGGGCGCCGCCAAGATCGCCTGGGGCAAGCTGACCGAAGACGAGCTGCTCAAGTCCGAAGGGCATACCCAAAAACTTGCCGGCCTTGTCCAGGAGCGTTACGCGGTCAGCCGCGACGAGGCCGAAAAACAGGTCTCGAATTTCTTCGACAAGCGCAAATGATCCAGCCCTGTTGTCGCCGCCCGGCGACAACAGGGTTCTAAAGCACCCGTCGCCCGCGTGTCCCACTGCGCGGGCCGGGCACACCGACGCGGGCATCGGACAACGCAACATCGCATCAAGGAGCACCCCATGCAATCGCAAATCCGCAAATCATGCATCGCCTCGGCTGTCGCACTGGGTCTGCTTGCCGCAGCTGGTTCCAGCTTCGCGGCCGACGGCAGTTCCAGCGAGATCGTCCAGGCCCGTCAGGAAGCCCAGATTTCGACCACGTATGCATTGAGCCCGCATCTGCGCGCCAACGACATCACGGTGGCGGTGGCCGGCGGAACCGCAACGCTTACCGGCCACGTCGGCGAAGAAGTCGACAGCGAGCTGGCTGCGCAGATCGCGCTCGGCGTGGACGGTATCAAGAAGATCGACAATCAACTGGTCGTCTCGCCGGACAGCAAGCCCAAAACGGCGACCGCTGACCGTTCGTTCGGCGAGTTCGTCGACGATGCCACGATCACCACGGCGGTGAAATCCAAACTGCTGTGGAGCAAGCACGCCGAGGGCATGGCCGCCAATGTCGACACTCTACGCGGCAAGGTGACGCTTCGCGGCACCGCCGAGAGCAGCGCACACAAGGAAGCCGCCGGGCGACTGGCGCGCAACACCAGGGGCGTAACCATGGTGGACAACGGCATCGTCGTCCAGGCACCGAAAACCAAGGCTCAGAACCAGACCGTGGGTCAGTCGGTATCGGACGCATGGATCACCGCCAAGGTGAAGTCGAGCCTGGCCTATTCGACCCATGTCGATGGCTCTGCCATTTCGGTGAGCACCGAGAATGGCGTGGTCAACCTCAGCGGCCAGGCATCCAGCAGCGCTGCACGCGCTCTGGCCGTTGAACTGGCGGAGAATATCCGTGGTGTCCGCTCGGTGCAGGCCACCAAGCTCACGTCGCTGTAATCGCTTTACCCGGTGCATCGGCAAGCCGTCGCACAGCCTGTCATGGCGCTGTGCGGCGGCTTTTTTTCCTGCCCTGGCGAGCCCCTGGTTACCACGACAGCCTCGCTTTCCGACACGCTCGAGACAGGAACCACCCGGCGGCGCGTCTGTTGGTGCGCCAGCGCACCGACCCACGCGACGCACAGGTCGAAGCTGTAGGCACTGATCCGTCAACCCATCCTGGGCCGCAACCGGCTCCATCGCCGAACCGGAAGTCCACCGCCATCGGCGACATCCAGAAGGCCACACTCATGTTCACATTCAACGCCATTGCAAAACCGCTGCGCAACCCATTGTCGCGACGATCGCTTGCCCCGCTGTTGGTAGCCTGCTCGATGCTGTCCGCCTGCGCCGCAACACCGCCCGCCCCGGCCGCCGCGCTGCAGGCAGCCGAGCAGTCGATTCGCAACGCCGAACGCGAGCGCGTGGCCGAATACGCCGCGCCGGAACTGAGCGAGGCGCGGGCCAAGCTGGCCGCAGCGCACGCAGCGGTCGGTCGAGACGACATGACCCAGGCCCGACGCCTTGCCGAGCAGGCGCGGGCCGATGCCGAGCTGGCATCGGCCAAGGCCGAAGTCGGCAAGGCCAGCGCGGTCAACGCCGAGATGCAAAAGAGCATCGACATCCTGCAGCAGGAAATATCGCGCAACACTGGAGTCCGCTGATGAACGCCCACAACCGCCTCGTCGCACCCTTGCTGACCGCCGCCATCGCCTCGCTGCTGATGGTGGCGTGCACCAGCGCACCGACCAGAACCGATGCCGCCAGCGATGCCCGCCATAGGCTGGCGCGCCTGCAGGCCGATCCGCAGTTGGCCAGTTTCGCCCCGATCGCCATCAGGGACGCATCGTCGGCTGTCGGCGCCGCCGAAACGCCGCGTCGCGATGCCGACCTGACCCGACACCTGGTGTTCATGGCCGACCGCAAGGTGGACACCGCCGTCGCCCTGGCTCAGAGCCGGATGCTGGTCGATCAGCGCAAGTCGCTGAACGATGAACGCGACCGGATGCAACTGCGCGCCCGCACCGGCGAAGCCGACCGCGCCCGCACCGATGCAAGACGCGCAGTGGCCGATGCCGATGCAGTGCGCCTGCAGAACGAGGCGTTGCAGCGCCGGATCGCCGAGCTAGATGCCCGGGAGACCGATCGCGGCCTGGTGGTGACGCTGGGCGATGTGTTGTTCGCGACCGGTCGCGCCGAGCTGAAAGGGGGCGCCATCGGCAATCTGTCCAAACTTGCCGGATTTCTCAGCGAGTACCCGGATCGCTCGGTGAGCATCGAAGGCCATACCGACAGCGTCGGCAGCGAGAGTTCCAACATGCGCCTGTCGCAGCGTCGCGCCGACGCGGTCAAGGCGTATCTCATCGGCCAAGGGATTGCGCCGCATCGCCTGGCAGCACTGGGCAAGGGCGAGGGCTACCCGGTGTCCGACAATGACACGGCCACCGGCCGACAGCAGAACCGTCGTGTCGAAGTGGTGATCGCCAACGCGCTGGCATCCCGCTAGCTCGCACTGCTCGCACCAAGCCGTAGCGAGAGGCGTCGAGACACCGTCGTCGTGGTGCGCCGTGCGGACTGAGAGACAGCGAGGGGGCACTCGGCGCCCCGGTGCGCCGGAGTCGAGAAAGCGCAGCGCCACGGCGAGCGTATCGGCGGACGCAGCAGGTCCGGCGTGAGAAGCGAGGTCTGGAAGAAAGCGGGCAAGCGGCGCGGGCGTCACGTGCGCCAAGCCAGCCAACCGTGCTTGCCCAACGCCGCCCAGGCCCTGCCAACAATACGCGCAGCCAGCCCCTTCGAGACGCCGATTGGGCTGGCTGGAGCTTCGACGCGTGGCGCAGGTCAGCACGCGACAGCGGATCGGGCGGCGAGCACCGGCACTTACGGCAGCAAGCGGTCGGTTTCCCGCTTCACCACCTCGTAGCATTCGCACGACAATTGCTCGAGCCGGGGCCGATCGAGCACCTCGATACGGCCCCGGCTGTACTTGATCACGCCGAGCCTCTGAAGCTTGCCGGCCGCCTCGGTGACGCCCTCGCGGCGCACCCCCAGCATGTTGGCGATCAGCTCCTGGGTCATGATCAGGCTGTTGCCCTCAAGCCGGTCCATCGACAAAAGCAACCACCGGCAAAGCTGCTGGTCGATCGTATGGTGGCGATTGCACACGGCGGTCTGCGCCATCTGGGTGATCAGCGCCTGGGTGAAACGCAGCATCAGGTGCAGCAGATCGCCATGGCGGTTGAATTCCTCCTTCAGCAGACCGCCGCGCAACTGGTAGGCGTGTCCGCCGCTTTGCACGATCGCGCGACTCGGGGTGCTTTCGCCCCCCATGAACAGCGCGATTCCGATCAGCCCCTCATTGCCGATCACCGAGATCTCTGCCGAGGCGCCGCTTTCCATCACATAAAGCAGTGAGATGATCGAATCGGTCGGAAAATACACATGGCGCAGGATCACATCCGGCTCGTACAACACCTTTCCGAGCGGGAGGGCGACAAGTTCGAGGTGCGGAAAGATACGTGAGCGCACATCGGCCGTCAATGCGGCCAGCAGATGATTCTGCTCCGGAGTGGGTGTTCTCGACATCTTCGAAAAACCCTCTTCGCTGGCTGGTTTCGGGCCACTTGGAGAAAGCGGCCCGACGGGGAGGATGATTCGGCTCGGATCACGCCGGCAGACGCCGACCGCGTCCGAGAATCCGGCTCAAGAATAGCGGGCTCAAGAATAGCGCTTCGCGAACGGCACGAAAAGAGTGAGTCTTGTCCAACGAGGTATGAGCCTGAACCCGCCAGCCTGATTCCAACGAGGTATGAGCCTGGAGGGAGGCGTGAGCCGGCGCACCGGGTCGATCATCACAGCCATGGTGATCGACATGAACGAGTCTCAGGTGCG
>JAXMJH010000045.1:0-36777 GCA_034376725.1 Lysobacteraceae bacterium
AGGATGCCCGCAAGGCGCGGCCGCGGGGTGCCTTTTCTTTGGGTTACCTTTCTTTGGGCAAGCAAAGAAAGGTAACTCGTAGGCCCGAAGGGCCTGCGAAAGCTCTGGCTCTTGAACGTCATGCCTGGCACTTGAACCTCAGCCCTGTTTCCTGAACCCCCGAAAACGCCCACAAACACTCTTGCTCAGAGAAGCCCAGCAGCAACTCCCCAATCAGCAGAGCATTCCAAAGGTCCCCCAGTAAGCATGGAAATCAACGAAGCCACCGTTGCCAGCCAGGTTGAGAACCTCAAGCAACTGCGCGAATCCATCGCCCAGGTCATCGTCGGTCAGGACGATGTCGTCGAGCAACTATTGATCGGGCTGCTGGCTGGCGGACACTGTCTGCTTGAAGGCGTGCCGGGTTTGGGCAAAACGCTGCTGGTGCGGGCCCTGGGGCAGGCGCTGGCACTGGAATTCCGGCGGGTGCAGTTCACCCCGGATCTGATGCCGAGCGACATCATCGGCACCGAGATCCTGGAGGAAGACCACGGCACCGGGCGGCGGGTGTTCAAGTTTCAGAGGGGGCCGGTGTTCACCAATCTCCTGTTGGCCGATGAGCTCAACCGCACACCGCCGAAAACCCAGGCGGCGTTGCTGGAGGCGATGGCCGAGCATACCGTCAGCTACGCCGGGGCCACCCATCAGCTGCCCGAGCCGTTCTTCGTGCTGGCGACGCAGAACCCGCTGGAACAGGCCGGCACCTATCCGCTGCCGGAGGCGCAGCTGGATCGTTTCCTGCTGCACGTTCGGGTCGATTACCCGAGCGAATCCGAGGAGCGTTCGATCCTGACCCGCACCACCGGCGCGACCCAGGGCGCGGTTTCCCGGGTGATGTCCGGGGAGGCGGTTCTCGCGCTGCAGGCGCTGGTGCGCGATGTGCACATCGGCGATGACGTGCTGGACTGGATCGTGCGTCTGGTTCGCGCCAGTCGGCCCGGGCCGGATGCGCCCGAGCGCGTGCGGCACTGGCTGCGCTGGGGCGCGGGTCCGCGCGCCGGACAGTCGCTGGTGCTGGCTGGCAAGGCGCGTGCGCTGCTGCACGGGCGCTTCGCGGTGACGCGCGAGGACGTGCGCGCGCTGGCGCTTCCGGTGCTGCGCCACCGTTTGCTGCTGTCGTTTCAGGCCGAGGCCGAGCAGCGGCATCCCGACGAAGTGGTGCTGGCCCTGCTGGAGGCCGTTCCGTTCGCGGGCGCGTGATGAATTGCGGCTGCAAGCTCGCGCCGAACCGAGTCGATAGATGACGCCGCCCGATTTCATTCCTGCTGACGTGCGCGCCCGACTGAAAGCCTTGCGGTTGCGGTCGCGACGCAGTGCGCAGGCCCAGGGCTTCGGGCTGCAAAGCAGTCGGCATCTGGGCAGCGGCATGGAGTTTGCCCAGTATCGCAGCTACGAGCCGGGCGACGAGCCGCGACAGATCGACTGGAAACTGTATGCCCGATCGGATCGATTCTTCGTTCGCGAAGCCGAGCGCGACAGCCCGCTGACGGTCTGGCTGCTGATCGACACCACGGCCTCGATGGCCCAGTCCGATGCCGCGCGCCCACAGTGGTCGCGCCTGGATGCGGCGCGCGGCCTTGCCGCCTGCGTCATCGAGCTGGCGATGCGTCAGGGCGACCGCTTCGGTGTGCTCAGCGTGGGCGGCGCGGGGCTGGATGCCACCGATGCCGGCACCGGCCCGCGCCAGCGCGACCGGTGCCTGATGCGGCTTCATGAGCTGTCCGCCGGAGGACAGTGGCCAGACGAAACGGCGCTGCGGCCGCTGTGGCAGCGGGTCCATGGCAACGCGATGGTGATCGTGCTCAGCGACGGATTCGACGAACACTGCGTTGCCCTGGCCGAGCGGCTGGCCAAGGCCGGGCGCGAAGTGCTGCACATCCAGATATTGACCACCGACGAGCGCGACTTTCCGTTTCGCGGCGGTTATCGGTTTCGCGATCCGGAGACCGGAGAAGAATTGATCTGTGACGGCGAATCGGTGCGCGAGGACTTCATCCGGCGCTTCGCCCAGGCGCGTACCGAGCTGTCGACGCGGCTGGCGGCGGCCGGTGTGGGTCATGCCGAATATCTGCTCGATGAGCCACTGGATGCGCCGCTGCGCCGCTGGTTCGGCGAGTCGCGCCGACATGGGGCGCCAGCGCGATGACGCCTGGCCTGCTGCTGCCTGTCGGCCTGTTGGCGCTTGCCGGCGTGCTGGTGCCGCTGCTGATCCACCTGGTCCGCCGATCGGAAATGCTGGTCAGCGATTTCGCGGCGCTGCGCTGGTTGGCGGCCAAGGCCAGGCCGCGCCGGCGACTGCGTTTCGACGAACGCCTGCTGCTTGCGGTCCGCCTGCTGTTGATCGCCTCGATCGCCGCGCTGCTGGCGCAGCCGACGCTGACCGGTTGGCCGGCCGGCCGCGACTGGCTGCTGGTCGCGCCCGGCGTCGCTGTCGCCGACCTGCCGACACCCGATCCTGAGCGCGAGGGCGAGCGCCGCTGGCTGGCGCCGGGCCTGCCGCCGCTGAGCGCGCCGACGCCTGCCGTCGGCCCCACTTCCAGCCTGTCGGCGCCGACGCGCTGTCGCTGTGGCTGGCGTTTGCGCCCGAGCGTGCGGCGGAACTGCGCTATCTGCGCGCCGCCGCCGCCTCGTCTGCGCCCGCCAGCGTCGATGCCGGAGCCGATGCCGCTGCCGACAGCCAGGGATTGGCGATATCCGGGGAAATTGCGCTGCCCGTTGCCCTGGATACCGTCGATTGGCCCGCGTTTGGCGCCGCGTGGCTGACCTGGCTGTCCGATGATCCGCTGCCAAGCGCCGTGACCGAATGGGTCGCCGCCGGCGGCCAGGTGCTGCGGATCGGGGCCGATCTCGATCCGGCCAATGGCGATCCGGTGGCGCTGTGGCGCGGAACCGTCCCGACCGTCGTGCTGCGGGCGTCCGCGCTGGGCAGCGGTCGGGTGCTGGCGCTGAATGCGCCGCTGACCCCGGAGCGGCTGCCGGAACTGCTGGAACCGGACTTTCCGAACCTGCTTCGATCGTGGCTGGCTACATCCGGTCCGATGCCGTCGCTTGCGCCGGCCGCCAGCCACGCGCCGGAAATCGGTCTGCCGGCCTACCCGCCGCCGGCGCGCGGACTGAGCGAGTGGCTGGCGGCTCTGATTGCCCTGCTGTTCCTGGTTGAGCGGTGGCTGGCCAGCGCACCGGGACGGCTGCGGTGAGCCGCGCCGACGCATTGCGCTCGCTGCTCCACCGTGTGCGGGTCCGGCGCGCGGCGATTGCCTTTGCCCTGGCCTTGCCGGCCGGTCTGGCGCTGGTCGCCGCTGGTTGGCGGCTGCTGATGGTGCCGGCCGGCGGCACCCTGGTCGGTGCGATGCTGGCTGTGGCAGTGGCGGCGGGCCTGGCCCGGCGCGCTTTTCTCGCCATCGACGCAGATTGGTTGAATCGCCAGCTCGACCGGCTGCGGCCCGAGTTCGAGGACAGTACGGCGTTGGTCTGGCTGGCGCCGGATGCATTGCAGGGTTTGGCCCGGCTGCAAAGGGACAGGATCGCTGCTCGCGTCGATGCCGCGCCGCTCCCGGAGCTGCGTACGCCCTGGCCCTGGCGACGGCTGGCGCTGTTCTGGCTGGGCTCGGTGGCGATTGCGGCGCTGGCGCTGACCGGGCCGACCCGCCCGGATCAGGCAACCGGTTCGCTGCATTCCGGCGCGGCGGCCGGGCCTGAACTGCCTTCGGCGTTGGAGGTGGTCGAGGCGCAGCTGCAAGTGCAGCCGCCGGCCTATACCGGTTTGCCTGCGCGCAACGAGGTCGGTCTTGAGGCCACCGTGCCGGAGGGCGCGACCGTGCGCTGGCGGATCGCGCTGAACGCCAGCCCGGACGCCGTGCGCCTGGAGTTTCTGGATGGCGTGGAGCTGCCGCTGGTTCTTCAGGATGGCCACTGGCAGGGTGAACGCAGCATCGATGCGGCCGTGCTGTACCGGCTGGATGCCGAGGGTGGCCCGACGCTGGCCGAGGCCGATGCCGGATTGAACCGGATCGAGATCGTGCCCGACAGCGCTCCGGCGCTGCGGGTGTTTTCGCCGGACCGCACGCTGACCCTGGCCGAATCCGGCCAGCGCGACTGGCTGCTGGAATTCGAGGCCAGCGACGACTACGGCCTGGCCAGCGCGCGGCTGTCGATCACCCTGGCGCACGGCACCGGCGAGAACGTGGTGTTCAGCGAAACCGTGCGCACCCTGCGCGGCGAAGGCGAGGCGAAACGCAAGCGCTACCGGCACCGCATCGCGTTGGCCGAGGCCGGCTTCGAAGCGGGCGACGATCTGATCCTGCGGCTGAGCGTGGCCGACAATCGCGTGCCGCTGGCCAACACCACCCGCCATCCGAGCCTGATCCTGCGCTGGCCGTTGGCCCAGGGCGGCGAGGCCGGCACCCTGGAAGGCGTGGTCCGCGACGTGATGCCGGCGTATTTTCGCAGCCAGCGCCAGATCATCATCGATACCGAGGCGCTGCTGGCCGAGCGCAGCGCGCTGGACGCGGAGACGTTCGTTCAGCGCTCCGATGCGATCGGCATCGACCAGCGAATTCTCCGGCTGCGCTACGGCCAGTTTCTCGGCGAGGAAACCGAGGTGGCGACCCCGCCGCCGACGACCGGCGAGGACGGCCAGGACGAGCATTCCGAACACAGCGCCGACGACGGACATGGTCACGGCGACCCCGAGCCGTCGCGCACCGCGCGCTTCGGCGAGATCGATGACGTGCTTTCCGAGTACGGCCACACCCACGATTACGCCGAGGCGGCCACGTTGTTCGACAGCAGGACCAAGGAGCTGCTGCGCTCGGCGCTGAATGCCATGTGGCAGGCCGAGCTGCACCTGCGCACCGGACGACCGGCCGAGGCGCTGCCGCACGAATACCGGGCGCTGGATTTCATCAAGCAGGTTCAGCAGGCCAGTCGGATCTATCTGGCACGGGTCGGTCTCGAGTTGCCGCCGGTCGACTTCGGCCGCCGCCTGGGAGGCGATCTGACCGGCGTGGGTGCTCGCCGCGATCCGCTCAGCGCGCGGCAGGAGGCGCTGGACTGGCTGGTTGAGCTGTGGACCGCGCTCGAGCGCGGCGAGCCGGCCGATCTGGACGCGCTGGATCGCTGGATCGGCCAACGCCCGGCGCCGGTTGCCGACCCACTCAGCCTGGTGGCGGCCCTGGACCGGCTGCGTCGCGACCCGGACTGCCGGGGCTGCGCCGATGCCCTGGCCCGGCTGATCTGGCCGCTGCTGCCGCGCCCGCCCGCGCAAGTGCCGGCGCGGCCGCAGCCGGATGCCGCCGGCGAGCGTTATCTCGATGCGCTGCACGCGGAATCGGCTGATCGCGAGGGCGCGCAATGACCGTCGCGCAGCAGGTCGTCATCGGGCTGATCGCGCTGGCCGTGGCGCTGTCGATCCTGCGAACGCTTCGCCCCGGTCCGGGCCGGTGCTGGTCCGGGCGAGCCGTGCTGGTCGGCCTTCAGATCGTTGCTGCCGCGCTGCTGTACTTCATGCTGTTTCCGCCCGGCGGGCCATCGCCGCAACGGGCGTTGACCGTGCTGACGGCGGGCGCCGAAGCGCTGGATTCCCAGGCCTGGAGCAATGATCCATGGCTCGTGGCGCTTCCCGAAGCCTGGCCGCTGGCCGGCCCGGATACGGACATCGCCCGCGTGCCCGATCTGGGCAGCGCGCTGCGCGCCGCGCCGGGTGTCGAGCGGCTGCGCGTGGTCGGCCGGGGGCTGTCGCCGCGCGATCAGCAGATTGCGGAAGGCGTCGCGGTCGAGTTTGTCGCTGCGCCGCGCCGGCCCGGGTTGGTCGCGCTAGATTGCCCGGAAACCGTGGTCGCGGGCCGTCCGTGGTCGATGCACGGCCGGATCGAGGCGATGCCGGGCGCGTCAGTCGTGCTGTCCGATGTCGCCGGCCGGGAGATGGCCCGGACGACCAGCACAGCCGATGGCGGTTTCGCACTGGACGCGCCGGGTGCACCGGCCGGAAGGCTGGGCTATGCGTTGCGTGTGCTGGATGCGGAAGGGCAGGCGGTCGATTCGCTGGCGATCCCGATAGAGGCCCAGCCCGGCGACCCGCTCAAAATCGCGCTGCTGTCCGGCGCGCCCAACCCGGAGCTTAAGTACCTTCGGCGCTGGGCGATCGATGCCGGGCTGGCGGTCGACAGCCACATCGTGCTCACTCGTGGCGCGCGTTTGGGCGCTGGTCCGGCGCGCTGGGACGCCGCCAATCTGGCCGGCTACGACCTGCTGGTGTTCGATGAGCGCGCCTGGTTGGCGTTGGCGACGGGTGAGCAAGAGGCGATCCACGATGCTGTACTGGCTGGCCTGGGCGTGATGATCCGCCTGACCGGGCAGCCGTCGGCGGCGCTGCGCAACCAGTTGGCTGGTCTGGGTTTCGTGGTCGAGGAGGCAGAAATCGCGCGTGGCGTGCGGCTGGCCGACGAGGCAAGGCCGGTTGCCGGTTCCGCAGACCAGTCGCCTGCTGAACCAGCGCGTGACGTGGAGCTGGCGCGCCGGCCGCTGCGCGTTGCCGCCGCCGACGGCGCCGCGCTGGTTCGTGAGACCGGCGGCGAGCCGCTGGGGCTCTGGCGCGGCCTGGGTCGCGGACGCGTCGGTGTGTTCTGGCTGACCGACAGCTACCGCCTGGTGTTGGCCGGCGAAGGCGCGCGCCACGCCGCGCTGTGGAGCGAGCAGTTCGGCGTGCTGGCGCGGGGCCGCCAGCGCGATCGCCCGGTCTGGCAGCAGCGCCATCGCTGGCCGGATCGGCGCGCCGTGGTCTGCGGCCTGACCGGGCCGGCACACGTGCTGAGTCCCGATGGCGAGCCGGTGCGGCTGATCCTCGATCCGGCCGCCGGTGCCGGGCAGTGCGCCGGCTTCTGGCCGCAGCAGGCCGGCTGGCACACGCTGCGCGATGCCGGCCGGGACTTCGCTTTCTACGTTCACCCGGCCGACTCCGGTGCCGGGCTGCGCGACGAGGTCGACCGTATCGCCACGCTCGGCCTGATCGCCGGGCGGCCCGCCATCGGCGAATCGGGTCTGGAGACCGACAATTCCTCGCCGACTGACCGCTGGCCCTGGTTCGTCGGTTGGTTGCTGGTCAGCGGCCTGTTGTGGTGGCGCGAACGGCGCGGTCGGCAGGCGGCCGTCGGCTGAGCACAGGCGTGGCTGTCGCGCGCGTGTCCGAAAATGAACGTGATTACGTGACACAAGGCACGTTATATTTCCCGCCGATTCACACAGACGCCAGTTTTTCGGCGCTAAGGTAGAGCTCGCTGTTTTGCCGCCCCAGTCAGGTGGCTTTTCGTCTCCCACAAAAAGGAATTGAAACTCATGCGCTCAGTGTTGTCCTGGATGTCCGTAATGCTTCTGCTCGCGGTTCCCTCATTGCAGGCCGCGACCGGCGACGCGCCGCGCGTGCTCAAGCAGGAGTCGACCACCTTGCCCACGCCGGCCAGCACCGGGGCGGTGGCGTTCACGCTGCGCGCGGGTGGGCGCGACCTGGCGCTCGACCTGATCGACAACCCCGCCCTGGGCGGTCGCATCCCGGCCGGGGTGCGGGTGCTGGCCAGTCGCGCGCCAGGCACGGATGGCAGTTGGGCCAGGCTTTCGCATTACGCCGGTGAATGGCACGGCGTCGTTTTCGATGGCGCCACGCTGTGGCTGGTCGAACCATCGGATGCGGCCGATTCGATAGCGCGCGACGACGCATCGGCGCCCTCGCTCGGCAACGCAATACTCTATCGTGCCGATGACCTGGTGCTTCCCGATTTCGTATTCGACCGGGGCGGCATCAAGCCGACCACTGTCGCCACGCCGGCAACCGCCGCAGCCTTGCTCGATCACCTCCCGCCCAGCGCCGCCGCCGGCGTCGCATCCCGGCTGCCGGTCACCCTGGTTGCCGATGTCGCGTTTCGCGGAATACATGGCGGCAACACCGAAGCGGTGCTGCTGACCGTGTTCAACGTGGTCGATGGCATCTACAGCGATCAGGTCGGCATCGGGCTCTCTCTGGAGCATATCGAGCTGCTGGCCAGCGATGGCCCGCTGGTGTCGACGGTCGGGAACGATCTGCTGCGCGAATTCAGCAGTTTCATGTTCAACGGGGCGGGCAGCGCCATCCCGCAAAGCGGCAACGGCCACCTGTTCACTGGGCGCAATTTCGATAATGCCGGCATCGCATGGCTGGGGGCGCTTTGCAGCGCGGATTTCGGTCACGGGGTCAATCGCTGGATCTCGTCGGCAGCGGTCACCTCGCTCATTTTCGCCCACGAGCTGGGTCACAATTTCGGCGCCCCACACGATGCCGAGGATGGCAGTGCCTGTCAGGCCGCCGCGCCGGGCCTGATGGCGCCGACGGTCGGCAGCACCAATCAGTTCTCCCAGTGCTCGATCGACCAGATGCAGCGCGAGATTTCCACTGCGTTCTGCCTGCTGGCCGAGCCTGGCGTCGCGTCGGCCGACTTCAACGGCAACTGGTTCAATCCCAGCCGCGATGGCGAGGGCGTGCAGGTGAGCGTGGAGGGCGATGGCGCGACATTCATCCTCAGTTTCTACACCTACCTGGAGGGCCGCCAGACCTGGATGATCGGCGCCGCGCGCACTCCGCCCGAGGGCGAAACCCAGTCGCTGGTTTTCGATCTCACGCTGACCACCGGCGCCGACTTCGGCAGCCGGTTCCGGGCCAGCGATGTGATCCGGCGGCCGTGGGGGCAGCTGGAGCTGACCGTCGACGCGGTCGACTGCAATCAGGCGCAGCTCAGCGTGACGCCGGCACTGGCGGAATTCGGTCCGGCCTTTGTGGTGCCGGTCACCCGCATCGTGCCCCGGCCCGGCTGCGGCTGAGTCGGGTCGACGTCGGCGGACGATCATCTCGATGGTCCGTCGACGCTGACTTGGGCTGCCGGGTCACGGCGACCGTTTTCGGATGCGGTAGACCGTGGCCGGCGGCAGGTTGCGCCAGACCCGTCCTATCGCCTGGGCGGCCAGTCCGTGGCGCGCCAGCGTGGCTGCCGGAATCGGGCAGCGCAGACCGTAGGTGAACTGGTACAGACCGGCGCCGGGCCGCAGCCAGCGGAATACGCCGGCGATCACCTCGTCGATGGTCGATGGCGGCATGGCACGCAGCGGCAGTCCGCTGACCGCCGCGCCCGCGCGCTCGCCGGCATACAGCGCAATCCCGGACAGGCGTGCCGCGTCGTGGCTCAGCACGCGGGCGGTCGGAAAGCGTTTGCGCAACAGGTCGGCGAATGCCGGAGTGGATTCGACCAGGGTCAGGTGCTTGGTGTCGAGTCCGCGCGCCAGCAGTGCCTCGGTGAACACGCCGGTGCCCGGCCCAAGCTCCAGAACCGGCGCATGGCCGCTGTCGATCTCGCTGCAGATGAGCGCTGCCAGGCCGGCCGACGAGGGCGCGATCGCGCCGACCCGGCGCGGACTCCCAAGCCAGCTGCGCAGGAAGGTGATCTGGTCGGACAGCGTGGCCAGTGCGCCAGCTGGCGGTGCGGTATTGCAGTCGACGGTCGGATCGGACATTTGCGCGTACCGTGCAGGAGGTGCCTCCATGTTCGGCGCTGGCTGTGAACCGGATTTCAAACGTGGCTGCCGGCTTCCTCGTCGACCGGAATGCTGATGATCGCCATGCCGGCGCGATGTTCGACCCTCAGATCGACACCGAAGCGGTCGCACAGCCGGCGCACGATGGCCAGACCCAGGCCGTGCCCGGCGCTGCCTTCGCGTTTATGGAATTCGGCGAAATCGCGCTCGCCCGGCGCGGCCTCGGCGCGGTTGCGGATACACAGCCGTTGTTCGATCACCTCGATGTCCACCGGTCGCGCGCCGCCCGGTTCGATTGCCTCGGCGTGGGCCAGGGCGTTGCCGATCAGGTTCGACAGCAGAATATGCAGCACACTTTCGGCCAATCGCACTTCGATTGTGGCCGGTACCTCGACACGCAAGGTCAGCGCCGGGTCGGTGCGCAGGGCGGCCTGTTCGACGATCACGCGCTCCAGCACCGGCAGCACGGCGGTGCGCGCCATCGGCTCGGCCCGGTGCGCTTCGCGCGCCAGGCTGAGCAAGGTGGCCACGGTCTGCTGCAGGGTGTCGGCCGATTGCCGTATCGATTCGAGTTGGCCGCGTTCGCGGTCCGACAGGTTGTCGCTGGCGGCCAGTTGCTCGCTGAGATTGCGGATCACTGCCAGCGGCGTGCGCAGCTCATGGCTGACATCGCGGGTGAACGCCTGTTCGCGGGAAACGAACGTCCGCACGCGCTGAACCAGTCCATCGATGCCCCGAGCCAGCACGTCCACCTCGGTACGCACCGGAGCGCCCGGGCGGTGCAGGGTGGCGGGCTGAGCCGGCTGGTCAGGATCGAGTGCGGCCACGGCGTCGGCCAGACGCGACAGCGGCCGGGTGGTGCGCCGGGCGATCCAGGCGCCGATCAACAACGCGAGCGCCAGCGCCGACAGCGCCGAGCCGCCGAGGATGGCGACCACTTGCGAGCGCATCTGGCGGAACACCAGCCGATCGCTGACTTCGGCGACCAGCCAGCCGGTGCGTTCGCCCAACACCACAGAGTGCAGATGATAGTGTCGGCCGTCGCTGCCAGCGAATTCGCGTCGATGCGGCTCGCGTTCGAATTCCGGGCGCAGGTCGCCGGGAAAATTTGCGGCATCGAATATCAACCGGGTGTTCGGATCTTCCGGGCGTAGCGTCTCGCCGGTGGCAGCCATCCGGGCCTGCTGCCGCTGCGCTTCGTGAGCCAGGCTGTCGGCGAGAAAGCGATCTTCGACGGTGTAGGCGAACACCAGCGCATACAGGCTGTAGAGCGTCACCAGGCACAGCGCGAACAGCGCGAAACCCGCCATCAGCCGGCGCTGCAGGCTGCGCATCGGCCGCCCCGCCGCGCGGGCTGCCTCAGGCCTTGCCATCGAGCCGGAATCCGACGCCGTGAACGGTGATCAGCATCGGACGCTCGAACGGCTTGTCCAGCGCCTGGCGCAGCAGATACAGGTGAGAGCGCAGCGGATCGGACGGAGGCGCCTGTTCCGGCCAGAGTGTGCGGACCAGTTCCGACCGGGTCAGCGCGCGCGGCCAGGCTTCGGCCAACGCCAGCAGAATTCGAAATGGCGTGCGCTGAAGCGCTAGCGGCTGGCCGTGGCGGGCTGCGCTGCCGGTGCGCCGGTCGATGCTCAGCGAGCCGATGCGCAGCAGGTGTCCGGTACCGGTGCGATGACGCTGGGAAAGCGCCATGCACCGGGCCAGCAGTTCATCGCCGGCGAACGGCTTGACCAAATAGTCGTCGGCGCCGGCGCTGAACCCGCGCAGCTTGTCGTCCAGGGTGTCGCGCGCGGTCAGCATCAGAATCGGAATATGCCGGTCGGCTTCGGCGCGCAGCCGCTGGCAGACGCGCAGTCCGTCGATGCCGGGCAGTCCGATATCGAGCACCAGCACATCGGGTGGATCGGCCAGCGCCAGCGCGATGCCAGTCCGGCCGTCGGCGGCAAAATCGGCCAGATAGCCGTGCGACTCGAACAATCCGGCCAGCGCCTGACGCAGCGGCAAGTGGTCCTCAATTACCAGGATTCTGAGCATGTGCGCCGTCATCATTGGCCATTGTCGCCGCTTTGCGCGAGCCACTCATTCAGGCTGCGCCCGGGCTGTGAAAAAAACCTCAAAACCGGTCGACCGGGCGCCGCACCCGCGGCGGCATTTGATTTCGGTTTGATTTCGTTGATCGAGACTCCCGCCATGCCGCCGCCGCGCGGCCAATGAGGAGTAAGCGAAGATGATCACGTGGATGAAGCGGATTCTGCTGAGTGGCGTGCTGCTGGCGCTGGCGTTGACCGGCACAGGGCTGCTGTTCTGGCACAGTCTGGACCTCGATGCCGAGCCTGCGGCCAACCGGCAGGCGCGTGCCGATGAGCTGGGTTTCGCCGAGCGACGGCCGGTGCGTGGGCGTGTTCTGGCGGTGGTCACCAGCACCGACCGATTGGCCAACGGCAAGCGTACCGGCTACGAGTTGACCGAGCTGTCGCGCGCCTGGTGGGTGTTCGTCCACAACGGCTATGCCGTCGACATCGCCAGCCCGGCGGGCGGCGAACCGCCGATGGTGTTGGACGATGACCTGATCGATGCCGACTATGCCTTTCTCGCCGATCCTGCGGCACAGCAGGCGCTGCGCCACAGCATTGCGCTGGCCGAAGTCGATCCGGGCCGTTACGACGCGGTTTACTTCGTCGGCGGCAAGGGCACCATGCTGGATTTTCCGGGCAACCCGGATATCGCCCGGATCGTCCGCGATCTGGCGCCGCGCGGCGTGATCGGCGCCGTCTGCCACGGCCCCGCGGCTTTGCTGGGCATCACCCTCGATGACGGTCGAAGCGTGCTGGGCGGTCGCCGGGTCACCGGATTCAGCAATGCCGAAGAATTGTTTCTGGCCGAAGATGCGCTCGCCCGGATGGGCTTCCTGCTGGAGGACGCGCTACGCGCCGAAGCCGGCGCGTTTGCCGAGGGTCCGATGTATCTCGACCACAGCATCGTCGATGGCCATCTGGTCACCGGGCAGAATCCGTGGTCGACCTGGTCGGTGGCCGAGTCGATGGTGCAGGCGCTGGGCAATACGCCGGTGGCGCGCAGCCTGACCGCAGAAGAGCACAGCGTTCGGCTGCTGGCGATCTACCGGCGCGACGGCCTGCCGGCGGCACTGGCCGCGCGCAGCCAGGGGCCGCGTGCGGACAAGCGATTGCTGCTGCTGCACTCGCTGATCGCGGCCATGCAATGGCAAGCGGTCGACGCCTACCGACTGTTGCGTCTGGCGCACGGCTGAAAGGCACTGGTGGTGCGGGCGACCGTCGGGCGGGAGAGCGCTCGACGGCGCGTACCGCCGTTCAGACCGCGTGCCCAGGCATCCAGGTCTGGTCGATCACCACGGCGTCGACGTCCAGCCGGCTGTGCTGGATCGGCGGAAGGCTTACGCCGGTCGGCCAGGCGATGCGCGCATCGAGACAGCGCGCCATCCGGATCAGGGCGCGCAACGCGCGAAGATCGCCCGGATCGGTATTTCGCCGCGCGACGGCCTCGGCCAGCAGCACCCAGCCCGGATTGAGCTGGGTCAGCCGCGGGAAGTGGGATATCCCCAGCCCGAAGCCCTGCACGGCGATGCCCAGGCCGCGCCGCTGCAGCTCAGCCAGCCGCGAGAACACCCGCTCATCCATGCGCGCCACATCGCGTTCATCGAGCACCACCGTCACCCGCGCCGGGCTGGTCAGGCGCAGTTCCTCGATCGGCGCCAATGCACGCTCTAGGTTGGATGGCCGCAGTTGCAGGCCGCCGAGTTCGAAAGCCATCGGCAGCGCTTCGCCGAACCGCTCGCAGATCGCATCGCGATCGAGGCCGGCGCGCCGGGTCGAAGCGCGCTGGACCAGCTCCAGGAGGTCTCCTGGTGCCGCTTCGCCCAACATGTCCGAAATTGGCACCGGCTCGCAATGTCCATTGCACAGCACCGGCTGCACCAGCAAGAGGCCGGGCGAGGCGTCCTCTGCGCCGAGTACCGGCCGGTACCGGTTGCCGACGGCATCGTCATCGAGTGCCCGGCGCAATACGTCGAACACCGCACTGCGGTCGCTCATCACTGCATCGAAGCCGCGGTCGGCGAAGCGGAAGCCGTTGCCGCCGGTCTCCCGGGCCAGAAAGCGCGCCCTGCTGGAAAGTTGCAGCAACTGCTCGGGGTCTTCGCCGTCCTGCGGAAACAGGCTGGCGCCAATGCTTGCACTGACATGCAGGGCCTGGCCGCGCCAGGCAACGGCCGTGGCGGCTTCGGCCAGCAGGCTCTCGACCACGCGCAGCGCCTGCTCGGGACTTTGCAACTGCTTAAGAACCACCGCAAAGGCATCCGATCCGAATCGCGAAATCTGATCGCTGCGGCGTACGCAGCCGCGCAGCCGCTGGTCGATTTCCGCCAGCACCGCGTCCGCCGCCAACTGACCGTGCCGCGCGGAGAGTTCGACCAAGCCATCGAGCCCAACCAGAATGAGCGCCAGATGCTGGTTGCCGCGGCGCGCCAGATGGACTTCGGCATTGAGGGTTTCCAGGAAGCCGGCGCGAGCGCGGAACGGATGCACCACGGCCGATTCGCTCGCCAGCCGGGGCGCGGCGGCAGCGGCTGTCGGCTCGTCTTCCGAAGTCGGAGCGGCTGCCTGGATCGTGGCTTGACCAGCGGATTCGCGCTCGGCGGCGGCGTTTCGCTCGTCCCCTGCGGCGATCTCGGTCAGAAAGAATTTCGGGGTGCCGTCGGGCTCGCGTACCAGCCGATTGAGCAGCCGCACCTGCGCGGGTTCGCCGTCCTTGCGGCTCAGTCGCTTTTCGATCAGGTAGCTGTCCTGGCGGCCATCCAGAACCGACTGCGCCAGCTCCAGCTCGCGGGCCAGATCCTCATCGGGCGTGATGTCCTGAAAGCTGCGCTCGCGCAATTCTTCCACGGTGAAGCCGAGCAGCTGGCAGAACGCTTCGTTGGCATCCAGCCAGCGGCCGGTCAGATCCATCAGCGCAAGACCGCCGCGCGATGCCTCGAAAACCGCCCGGAAGCGGGCCGCGTTGTCGGCCAGATCCGATTCCAACGCCTCGCGGTCGCCGGGATCGAACAGCGTGGCGATCAATCGCCGGGCACGACCGTCCTCGCCCCGCAGCCCGGCGCGCGCCATCAGCAGCAGGGCGCAGTACTGGTCCCGGGCGTCGCGCAGACGGCATTCGCAGCGG
The DNA here is from genome assembly GCA_034376725.1 of Lysobacteraceae bacterium. Lineage (GTDB taxonomy): Bacteria > Pseudomonadota > Gammaproteobacteria > Xanthomonadales > Xanthomonadaceae > UBA11164. The sequence continues at coordinate 14,791 of JAXMJH010000045.1, forward strand.
ATTTCTGCGATCTGGCCGGCGGCCAGTCGGGTCAGCAGGGTGTCGATCCGGAGCACGTCCTGCGGGTGCAGCAGCGCCCGCCATTGCTCCAGGCGCGGTTCCAGCGCTTCCGGCGCGTAGCCCAGCAGCTCGAGAAACCCCGGCGTGAAGCGCACTGCGCGCGACGGCAGGTGCGCCTCCCAGATGGCCAGGCCGACATGATCGAGGGCATCGAGCCAGTGTGGCGCGGCCGCCCCAGCCGCTCCAGCCGGCTCGGCCGGCTCGGCCGTTACCGGAGCTGCGTTGGTGACCTCGATTGGCGGCTGGTCAGACGCGTGGGCGTTCATTGTGGCAAGTGTCACCCAAGGGTTTTGCGAAGCCTATGCCCAATTTTCTCCAACTGCAAGTGGATCAGACAGTTGCCGAACAAACCTAAAGCAAACTAACGGATATCGCGTCGGAAACCGGCCGGGCAGACGAAAATCGCCTCAATGGCGGCTTCCCGGCGATGCCAGGGTGTCCAGATCGCGCATCAGAAACAGCACCACGCAGGCCGCCAGCATGGGCCAGGCGGCGTAGAACAGCAGATTGGGCGCCAGATACATTTTCCACGACGACAGCGTGGAAACCGTATGCATGGCGAGCACCAGACCGTAGGTCCAGGTCTTGAAATAGCCCAGTGCGAAGCCGATCAGGATGAGCAGCTGGACTGCGCCAACCGCATAGAAGAATCCCGCCTCCATGCCTGGCAGCAGATAGAAATTACCGAAAACCGCCGCAGCGTGCGATGGATTGAGCAGTTTGTCGAGCGTCCACGGAATCATCACCATCAGCACGCCGATGCGCAGCAGCAGCAGCGAGAGGGGAAGGTGGCGCAGCGGGGAAGTGTTGGTCATCGATGTCTCCGGATCGAAGGGCGTCTGCCCGTTGATGGGAACGCTACCCGTTCACGACGCCAATGGCCAGTGCGGCTTCGACATTCAACCGTCCCCGGCGTGCGGGTCGTGATGAGGGCACGATACGCCGATTGTCGGTCACTGGCGTTCAGTGGGCCGGCATCGCGGCGGCGATCGATCGGTAGAACGCGAGGCTGTCCGGATTGCTCATGGCATCCTCGTTCAGCGTACCGGTGCCGGTGCCAGTGCCGGGCAGGCCGAGCAGCAGTTTCTTGACCGGCAGCTCCATCTTCTTGCCGCTCAAGGTGCGCGGGATGTCCGGGGCGGCGATGATCCGGTCGGGCAGGTGACGCGGCGACAGCGCGCTGCGCAGGGCGGCGCGAAGGCGTGCGGTCAGGTCGTCGTCGAGTTCGCGACCGTCGGCGGGTACCACGAACAGCAGCAACTGCGAGGGTTTGCCAAGGTATTCCAGATCGACCACCAGACTGTCGGCCACTTCCGCGAAGCCTTCGATCACCCGGTAGAACTCAGCGGTTCCCATCCGAACGCCGTGCCGGTTTACCGTGGTGTCGGAGCGGCCGTGGATCACCGCGCCGCCGCGCGCGGTGAAACGTATCCAGTCGCCGTGCCGCCACAGCCCCGGATAGGTGTCGAAATAGCTCTCCTGCATGCGCTGTCCGTCGGCGTCGTTCCAGAAGTACAGCGGCATCGAAGGCATCGGCTCGGTCACTACGAGCTCGCCGACCGCATTCTCCAGCTCCCGACCATCGTCATCCAGCGCACACGCGGCAACGCCCAGCCACCGGCACTGCATCTCCCCGGCGAATACCGGCAGCAATGGACAGCAGCCGACGAACGCCGTCGCCACGTCGGTGCCGCCGCTGATCGGGGCGATGAGGACATCGCCGAGCCGCTCGGCCAGCCAGCGATAGCCGTCTTCGGACAACGGCGAGCCGGTCGAGCCGACCGTGCGCAGCGCGCCGAGATCCGCCACGTCGGCCGGTTCGATGCCGGCCTTGATGCAGTGCCCGAAATAGGCGGCGCCGGCGCCGAAGCAACTGGCCCTGGTCTGCCCGGCAAAGCGCCACAGCGCGCCCGGCGCAGGATGATCGGGATGGCCGTCGTACAGGCAGATCGTCGCGCCGACCAGCAGGCCGCCGACCAGATAGTTCCACATGATCCAGCCGGTACTGGTCAGCCAGAGAAAGCGGTCATCGGGTCCCAGATCGAGGTGCAGGGCATGGCTCTTGAGCGTTTCGAGCAGCGCGCCGCCGTGGCCGTGAACGATTGCCTTGGGCAGGCCGGTGGTGCCGGAGGAAAACACGATCCACAGCGGATGGTCGAATGGCACTTGCTCGAAATCCGGCGTACCGCCATTGGCGATCAGGTCGCTCCAGCGAAGCGCACCGGACAGCCGACCGTCGTCGCCCGACTGGCCGACCAGCACCGTGTGCCGAAGCGAGGGCAGCCCGGCACGCAGTTCCTCCACCACGGCCAACCGGTCGTACGTGCGCCCGGCATAACGGTAACCGTCTGCGGCGATCAGCAGCGCAGGTTCTATCTGCCGAAACCGATCGAGCACGCCCACCGTCCCCATATCCGGCGAGCAGCTCGACCAGATGGCCCCAATGCTGGCGCAGGCAAGAAAGCCAACCACCGCTTCCGGCACGTTCGGCAGATACGCCACCACCCGATCGCCCGGCACTATGCCGCGCTGGCGCATGGCCTGTGCCAGGGCGGCCACCTGGGCGCGTAGTTCGCCCCATGACATCCGCCTGAGCGCATCGTCTTCGCTGCGCGAAAACAGCGCCGTCCGCTCCGGGTCATCGCAGTGAAACCGAAACGCCTGTTCGGCAAGATTCAACCGCGCGCCGGGAAACCAGCACGCGCCCGGCATCCGTCGTTCGCTCAGAACGGATCGCCACGGTGTGCTGTGCCGGATGTCGAAGTAGTCCCACATCGACTCCCAGAAGCCCTCGATGTCCGACACCGACCAGCGCCAGAGTCCATCGTAGCCAGCGAACCGAAGCCCCCGCTCGGCGGCCAACCAGTCCACGTAGCCGCGCATCCGGCTGGCGGCGATCCGATCGGCGGCTGGGGTCCAGAGCGGCGCGGGCGAATTGTCGGTCATGAGCAGGCCGGACGCGGGTGCGACTTCGCAGGATACCGCCCCAGGGCACCGGCGCAGGTGTAGAGCATCCAGCGAATCGCTTGCCAGCGGCGGAGCCCGGAGATCATGGGCGAAATGTTTCGTTATGCCGTCAATACTTTGTATTAGACGAAATAACGGAACATACCCCCCCCCCCCATGCTCTCGACTACCCACACTCGGCGCGTCCTCGATCTGGCCAGCCAGAAAGGGCTGCTGCGCACCAGTGACCTGGGCGCCATCAGTGCGCCTCGGGTCGTTCTGACACGCCTGACCGCTGCGGGTCTGCTTGAGAGGGTGGGGCGTGGCCTGTACCGTCTGCCGGATGCACAGATTTCGGAATTCGAGAGCCATTGAACCATCGCAACCAAGGTGCCTCAGGCGGTGTTCTGCCTGCTCACGGCACTGCAGTTTCATGAACTGACCGCGCAGCTGCCGCGTCAGATCTGGATCGCCATGCCTCGGGGCAGCCACCCGCCCCGCATCGACTTCCTTCCGGTCAAGATGGTGCAGTTCACTGGTGAAGCCTACTCGGCAGGAATCGAGGAGGTCGAACGCGACGGTGTCAGGCTCCGGCTGTATGGCGTGGCCAAGACCGTGGCGGACTGCTTCAAGCACCGCAACAAGATCGGTCTGGACGTGGCACTGGAGGCGCTGAAAGACGCCCGGGCGCGCGGCAAGGCCTCGGCCGACGACATCTGGCGTTTCGCCAATATCTGCCGCGTGGCCAACGTGATGCGCCGCTACCCGGAGAGCGTCGGGTGAGTAGAACCTGCATCAGAACCGGAGTAGCCCGCCGAGAAGCGGCAACCATAGGGCAGTCGCTGAAGATAATCGCGCAGGGGACTCCGCGGAGCGTCCTGCGGGAAACCGCTGAAAACCAAGCGGGGAAGGGGTTTAAGGATGGTGGCCAGGGAGGGAATCGAACCCCCGACACGGGGATTTTCAATCCCCTGCTCTACCGACTGAGCTACCTGGCCGATGCGGGCGGGCCGGAAGGTCACGGCGCCGCTGCGAGGAGCGGAATCATACCGGCCCGCTGCGTGGGCAGCAAGCGGGATGCGTCATTCGGCTGGCGGGACGTAGCCGGCTGGCGCCTCGGCGCCTTCGCCGAACAGGTACTTCTCCATCTGCTCGGACAGAAATGCGCGGTGCTTGGGGTCGAGCGGGGAGAGCCGGTTTTCGTTGATCAGCAAGGTCTGGTGAGCCTGCCATTCGGCCCAGGCTGGCTTGCCGATGTGCTCGAACACCCGCTTGCCCAACTCGCCCGGCCAGGGGATGAAATCCAGTCCTTCGGTTTCGACCTGGTGTTTCTGGCAAAAAACGGTACGCGGCATGGTGGTTTCCAATGCGAGGCTGGTTTCGAAGCCCTTATTGTAACGGCTGGATATTTTTGAGCCGGCCAGGAGATGGCCCATCGACTTCCGACACTGCAACCGGACTCAGGGCAGGTCGACCGTGTCCAGCAGTCGGCGGACCGGGGCCGGCAGCCCGATGGCGTCGAGGCCGGCGATCGGCATCCAGCGCAGATCGCTGTCCTCGCCGATGCGGTTTCCGTCATGCGCATTGCGCCACAGCAGCGGCTGGATGCGCAGGCGGAAATGACTGAACACGTGGTCGATCGGCGGCAGCGCTTCGCCAGTACCGTCGGTGTCGAGGTGGCGGTCGAGCCAGTGCGCGGCAGCGGATTCGTCGAGCGCTTCGGGCAGCGACCACAGCCCGGACCAGATGCCGGTTGGCGGACGTTTTTGCAGCAGCACGTCGCCGCAAGCGTTGCCGACCACCAGCATGAGGGTATGGCGCTGGGGCAGCGCCTTGCCGGGCCGCGCGGTGGGCAAAACCGCGGTGCGATCTTCGCGCCGGGCCACGCAACCGGCGGACAGCGGGCAGCGGTTGCAGTCGGGGCGGGACCGGGTGCAGACCGTTGCGCCCAGATCCATCTGGGCCTGGGTGTAGTCGGCCAGCCGGGCGTGCGGCAGGTGCGCCTGGGCGATGTCCCAGAGCCGCGCCTGAACGTCGGCCTGGCCGGGCCAGCCGTCGATGCCATGGTAGCGGCACAACACCCGGCGGACATTGCCGTCGAGAATCGCGAAGCGCTGGCCGTGCGCCTGGGCCAGGATGGCGCCGGCGGTACTGCGGCCGATGCCGGGCAGCGCACACAGCGATTCGAAGTCGACCGGCAGGCGTCCATCGTGCTGGTCCAGACAGATTCTGGCGGCCTGGTGCAGATTGCGGGCGCGCGCGTAGTAGCCCAGCCCCGACCACAGCGCCAGCACGCTATCGGCCTGGGCCAACGCCAGCGACTCCAGGGTGGGCAGCGCGTCGACGAAGCGTTGGAAATACGGAATGACCGTGCGCACCTGGGTCTGCTGGAGCATGATCTCGGCCAGCCACACTCGGTAGGGCGTGCGCGGGTGCTGCCAGGGCAGGTTGTGACGGCCGCTCTGGCCGTGCCATTCGAGCAGCGCGCCGGCGAAGTCGGCGACCGGCGTGCGGCTCATGGCTGCGGAGTCTCCGCAGCCGGATCGGCCGGTGGCGCGTCGTCATCCAGCTCGATGCGCACGCCCTCCAGGCGTACACCGTCGATCTCCAGTTCGGGCGCGGTCAGCAGGCCGGCGGCGGGTGGCAGCAGGGCGCGCGGTTCTGCGTCCCACCAGGCGATGATCCGATCCGGGATGAAACTGCCCTCGAAGCGGGCCTCGTCGCGGGCGATATTCAGCCTGACCGGGCTGGCCATCGGCGGATCGCCGGTCCACGCGAGAGTAAATGGCAGCGGCGAGCCGGATTCGGCCAGCGGCGCGGGCAGGGCGGGCAGCAGTGTCGGCCAGCCGGCGAGTTGTCCGGTGGCGTCGATGGTGAACGGCTCCGCCAGGCGGATCAGACCCCCGGCGCTCAGCGCCGGCAGTGCAGCGCCGGCGTCGAGATTCAGCCGGAAACCGGTCAGGCCGGGGCCGTCTTCCAGGGCGCCGGACAGACTCAGCCGCCAGGCAACGGGTGGGAAGGTTTCGGCAGGCTCGCCGGCTTGGTCGGGCTCGGTCGGGTCGGCTGGCGCATCTGGCATGGCCGGCAGCGCTTCGATCCGGCCCTCGGCGGACAACGCCAGCGGTTCGCCGAGCGCGATTTGCGCAAGTCTCAGATCGAGCCCGTCCACCGCCCAGCCCTGGCCGACGATGCGGCCCTGTTCGATTTTGAGTCCGTCGGTCAGCGTCGGAATCTGCAACGGCTCGCTGCGCGGCGGCAGTTGCGCCAGCCATTCCTGCAGCGGTGCCAGGTGCAGGGTGGGCGCGTTCAGCCGCAGGTGGGTGATGACCGGTTCGCTGCCGGTCAGCGTGGCCCAGGGCAGGGCGAGATCGAGTTGCTGAACGTGCAGCAGCACATCCGGCGCGCCCGGCGCGCGGGCGGTCAGTCCGGTCAGGCGAAGTCGCGGCTGGGGCCGCAGCACGACATCGGCCGGCTCCGCCACCGTGAGTTCCAGGCCGAGCGCGGCCTGCGCCTGGGCAAGCAGGATCGGGGTCAGCCGTTCCGGTTGCAGCAGCCGGCCGACCCACCAGGTCAGCGCCAGCGCCAGACCGATCAGCACCGCGAGCAGGACCAGCCAGAATCGGGCGCGTCGGCCGATCATCCGGCGCTGGCTGGGTGGCGACAGCGCGGGGTCCGTCGCCGGCCGTGCGGCCAATCCGGGCGCGGCGTCATCCCGGGCACCCTCAGCCCGGCCTCGAACCGCTCAGCGAGGCAGGCAACAAGGCGTCGACGAATGCCTGCGGGTCGAACACCCGCAAGTCCTCGATCTTCTCGCCCAGCCCGACGAAGCGGATCGGAATGGCGAATTCGCGGGCCAGTGCGAACAGCACGCCGCCCTTGGCGGTGCCGTCCAGCTTGGTGACCACCAGGCCGGTGACCTGCACCGCCTGATTGAACTGGCGCAACTGGCTCAGCGCGTTCTGGCCGGTGCTGCCGTCGATCACCATCAGCACCTCATGCGGCGCGCTGGCGTCGAGCTTGCCGATCACCCGGCGGATCTTGCCCAGCTCCGCCATTAGGCCGGCCTGGGTGTGCAGCCGGCCGGCAGTATCGGCGATCAGGATGTCCGCGCCGCGGGACTTGGCCGATTGCAGTGCATCGAAGGCGACCGCGGCCGGGTCGGCGCCGTCGCCCTGGGCGACCACCGGCACGGCGTTACGCTCGCCCCAGGCCTTGAGCTGGGCCACGGCAGCGGCGCGGAAGGTGTCTCCGGCGGCCAGCATCAGCTCGTGACCCTCGGATTTGAAGCGATGCGCCAGTTTGCCGATGGTGGTGGTCTTGCCGACGCCGTTGACGCCGACGGTGAGGATCACGAACGGCTTTTTCTCCGTGTCGATGCGCAGCGGCTTGGCGATCGGCGCCAGCATGGCCAGGAGCTCGATGCGCAGCACCGCCAGCAGATCATCGCTGTCGCGAAACTCCCGATGATTCATCCGTCGGCGCAGACCTTCGACCAAACCCGTGGTGGCCGGTACGCCGACATCGGCCAGCAGCAGGGCGGTTTCGATCTCCTCCAGCAAATCCTCATCCAGCGCCGGTTTGCGGCTGAACAGCGAGCCCAGGCCACGTGCCAGCAGGCTGGTACCGACCGTCTCGGCCATTGCTTCCCGGGTGCGGGCCTGCTCGGCGGCGGCACGCGCGGCTTTTTCTTCCTGGACGGCGGTATAGGCGCGCGCCAACTCGTCCGGGCTGAACCGGACCCTGGGCTGCGGCTTGTCGTCGGTTTTGGGCGGGCCGGGGGGCGGTGATTTCTTGAAAATACTGAACATTTCCGCTCGATGCGAAGTCTGCGAGACAATGGCGCAATGGTAGCACCGCGACCGTCATCGTCCTGATGTCCAGAACACCGGCAAAGCGCCCAGCGGCGGGCGTCCCCGGCCCGCCCGGCCAGGTCAGGATCATCGCCGGGAGCCTGCGCGGCTCGCGTATCGCCGTGCCCGACGCGCCGGGCCTTCGGCCGACCTCGGACCGGGTCCGCGAGACCCTGTTCAACTGGCTCCAGTCGCAGGTTGTCGGGGCCAGGGTGCTGGATCTGTTCGCCGGAGTCGGCGCGCTGGGTTTCGAAGCAGCCTCGCGCGGTGCGGCCTCGGTTGATTTGGTCGAGCGCGATCCGGCCCTGGCCCGAGCCCTGGAGGCCACCGCCGCTCGCCTGAAGGTCGCCACGGCGCAGGTTCACTGCGCCGACGCGCTGACCTGGCTGTCCGGGGCGAGGGGCGCGGGCTTCGATCTGGTTTTCGTCGATCCGCCGTTCAGCGCCAATCTGTGGCAGGCCACGATCAGCGCGCTCGGTGCTTGTCTGGCAAATCCGGCCCGGATCTACCTGGAATCGCCCGCCGGCTGCGCGCCGGCCGTGCCGGCGAACTGGTCGCTGCTGCGCGAGGGCGAGACCCGACAGGTTCGTTATGCGCTGTATCTCGCCAAGGCGTGAGAGTCGCACCGTCGATCCCGACGATGTTGGCCAGTGCGAGGCATTCTCGCGCGCCGTCGCGGAAAATGCGGGTTAAACTTCGGTCATGACCGCCTCTGCCCGCATCGCCGTCTATCCCGGCACCTTCGATCCGATCACCGCTGGTCACGTCGATCTGGTCAGTCGGGCGGCCTCGCTGTTCGATCGGGTGGTGGTGGGCGTGGCGGAAAGCCCGTCGAAGCAGCCCGCGTTCACCATGGCGGAGCGCGTCGAGCTGGCCCGTCAATCGCTGTCCGAACTTGGCAACGTGGAAGTGCGCGGGTTCAATTCGCTGCTGGCGCACTTCGTGCGCGACCTGGGGGCTACCGTCCTGCTGCGCGGCCTGCGCGCGGTGTCGGACTTCGAGTACGAATTTCAGCTTGCCAGCATGAACCGGCATCTGATTCCGGAAGTCGAGACGCTGTTTCTCACCCCGGCGGAGCAGTACAGTTTCATCTCATCATCGCTGGTACGCGAGGTGGCTCGATTGGGAGGGGATGTGTCGAGTTTCGTGCATCCTGCGGTACAGGCGGCCTTGAGCAAACGATTCATGGCTGAAGGGCATTGAACGACTCATTAGAAAGGGGAAGCACATGAGCAAGTTGCTGAATATTTTGCTGATTGGCGCGTTGGCTCTTGGGCTGGCGGCCTGCGAAAGCAAGGAACAAAAGGCCAAGGCTGAGCGCGCTGCGGCAAAGGCCGCTGCGTCCGAAGCAGCCATGGTGGTGCCGACCACGACCGACTCGTCGGCCTGGCGCACGTTTCTGACCGAAGTGGTCAAGCGCAACATGGAGGGAATCAAGAATCCGCCGTTCATGTACTTCCTGCCGGCCCCGGATACCGAGGATTTCGACAGCGTTTTCGCCCGTCAGGCGGATAATGTCGGTGGCGTGATCGCGCGCGGCGTTCTGCCCGGCAACCTGCTGGCCTTCGGTTCGCCGGATTCGGCCAAGCTGGCCGATCTGGTCATCGATTCGTTCGATTTCGCCGGCAAGGAGTCGATGAAGGGCGTGCGGGTGCTGTTCGTCGGCAAGCCCGAAGACTTCGATCGCGTACGCGCGGCAGTCGAGCCGAGCGGCGCGGAAGCGGTATTCCATTCCGTCGAGTGATTTCAAACTGAAAAGCCCGATGCCGGCTTGCCGGCGTCGGGAAGAGTCCGTATGGCCCTGCTGATCAATGATTTGTGCGTGAACTGCGATGTCTGTGCGCCGGTCTGCCCGAACACCGCGATCAGCCAGGGCGAAACGATCTACGAAATCGACCCCGGCCGCTGCACGGAATGCGTCGGCCATTTCGACGAACCGCAGTGTGTCGTGGTCTGCCCGGTCGAGTGCATCGAGCTCGATCCGGCGTACCCGGAAACCCACGAGCAATTGCAGGCCAAGCTCGAATCGCTGCTGACCCACACCGAGGACGCCTGATGAAATCCGTGCACGTCATGGGCGCGCTTGCGCTCTGCCTGCTGCTGCCAGTCATGGCTTGGGCTCAGCCGACCCAGCCGATCGCGCCTCGCCAGGCGGCCATTGCCAGCGCAAACGCCTATGCAACCGATGCCGGGCTGGAGGTGATCGCAGCCGGCGGCAATGCCTTCGATGCTGCGGTCGCGGTCAGTGCGACCTTGGGGCTGGTTGAGCCGGAGAGCTCTGGCCTGGGCGGCGGCGGCTTCTTCCTGTTGCGCAGTGTCGACGGACAGACGGTTTTCGTCGATGCGCGCGAACGCGCGCCGGCCGCTGCCAGCCGGGACATGTATCTGGACGCCGAAGGCAACCCGGACCGCAGCAAAGCGGTCGACGGCGCTACAGCGGCGGCCATTCCGGGCCTGCCGGCGGCGCTGGTGCACATCGCCGAACGCTACGGCAAGCTGCCGCTTTCCGAGTCGCTCAAGCCTGCCATCCGCCTGGCCCGCAAGGGCTGGCGGTTCGGCGCCAAGAACCACGCCATGCTCGGCTTCCGGGTGGAGACCATGAAGCGCAGCCCCGCCGCCGCCGCGCTGTTTCTGCGTTCGGGCGAGGTGCCGCAGCTCGGCACGCTGATGCGCAATCCGGATTACGCCCGGGTGCTGGAGCGGCTGGCCAGCGAAGGCGCCGATTCGTTCTATCGCGGGCCATTCGCCAGGCGACTCGTCGAAGGCGTGCAGAAGGCCGGTGGCATCTGGTCGCTGGATGATCTGGCCGACTACGCGGTGGTCGAGCGCGAGCCGATCCGTCTGACCCATCGCGGCTTCGAGATTGTTACCGCGCCGCCGCCGTCCTCGGGCGGCGTGGCGCTGGCGCAGATCCTGAATGTACTTGATGGCTTCGCCTATCCGGCCATGGATGAAGCATCGCGCGTGCATCTGCAGGTGGAGGCGATGCGCCGCGCCTACCGCGACCGGTCGATCTATCTGGGCGATCCCGATCACGTCGCCATGCCGCTGACCACGCTCATGCACCCGGCCTACGCCGCCGGGCTGCGCTCGGGCATCAACCTGGAGCGCGCCACGCCCAGCGATCTGCTGCCCGGCGTCGGCCAGCACGGCGAGCGGCCCGACACCACGCACTTCTCGATAGTCGACACCGAGGGCAATGTCGCCGCCGTCACCCAGACCGTGAATCTGCCCTACGGCAGCGCCTTTGTGGTGCCCGGCACCGGCTTTCTGCTCAACAACGAGATGGACGATTTTTCGGTCAAGGCCGGTGTCCCCAATGCCTTCGGACTGGTTGGCGAGGACGCCAACGCCATCGCGCCGGGCCGTCGGCCATTGTCGTCGATGACGCCCAGCATCCTGATCGGCGAAAACCGAATTGCCGCCATCGGCACCCCCGGCGGCAGCCGGATCATCACCATGGTGCTGCTGGGTCTGCTTGAACTGATCGACGGCAAAACTGCCCAGCAGGCGGCGGATCTGCCGCGCTTTCATCATCAGTACCTGCCCGACGAGATATCCATCGAAGCCGGCGCGCTGGATGCCGAAACCATCGCGGCGCTGGAGGCGAAGGGCCACGTCGTCAAAGCGCTCGACCGAACCTGGGGCAATATGCAGGTGGTGACCTGGGATCTGACCACCGGCGCGGTGGCCGCCGGCACCGACCCGCGCTGGAAGGGTGTCGGCAAGGGCGCGCTGGGCGAGAATGCCGAGGCGGACGACAAGAGCGCGATTTTTCGCTAGCAACGCGAGCGGATGAGGCCGGCCGATGCAGTCGATTCGAGGAGAACCGAAATGAAACTTTGGTCATTGCTGGGTAATTCGCAGCGCCTCGACGGCGGCGCCATGTTCGGCAACGTGCCCAAGGCCATGTGGTCCAAGTGGTTGCCGCCGGATGCCGACAACCGGGTGCCGCTGGCCTGTCGCGCGCTGCTGGCCAGCCCGCTGAACGGCAAGACGATACTGTTCGAGACCGGCATCGGCGCGTTCTTCGAGCCAAAACTGCGCGAGCGCTATGGCGTGATGGAAGACCGCCACTTGCTGCTCGACGCCCTGCACGATGCCGGATTCACCCACGAGGACGTGGACGTGGTGGTGCTCAGCCACCTGCACTTCGACCACGCCGGCGGCCTGCTGGCGCCATGGTCTGCCGGGCAACCGCCGAGGCTGCTGTTTCCCAATGCCCGCTTCGTGATCGGCGCCGAGGCCTGGGCGCGCGCCAGCGCACCGCATGCCCGCGACCGCGCCAGCTTCATCCCCGAACTGATTTCCCTGCTGCAAGCCACCGGTCGCGTTGAGCTGGTGACCGGCGAGCGCTGCGAGGCACTGGGCGATACGGTGCGTTTTCACTTCAGCCAGGGCCACACGCCCGGCCTGATGCTGGCCGAGATTCTCGGCCACCGGGATGAGGCCGGCCGCCACCACGGCGGACTGGTATTCTGCGCCGACCTGATCCCCGGTCGCCCGTGGGTGCATTTGCCGGTGACCATGGGCTACGACCGCTTTCCGGAGCTGTTGATCGAAGAGAAGCAGGCTTTGCTGGCGGACATGCTGGCGCGCGAGGTGCATGCCTTCTTCACCCATGATCCGGGCTGCGCGCTGGCCCGCGTGGTGCGCGATGAGCGTGGCCGGTTCGGCACCGATCACGAAGTGGCGCAACTACACGCCCGGGAACTCCACCCGTGATTGCAGCCCGCGCGCTGGCGCTGCTGGCCTTGATGATGTGCCTGCCTCTGGCGGCACAACCGCGTCTACCCACGCCCGGCGAGCTGCTCGACGACCCGGTGGTTGTCGGCGTACTCAGCGCCGAGGGTTTGGTGGAAGACCCGGTGTTTGGCGTTGCCACGCCGGCACTGGGCCTGGCGCGGCAGGTCGAGATGTACCAGTGGCGCCAGACCACCGGCCCCGATGGCCAGCCCGCCTACGACACGGTCTGGGCATCGGAGCTCATCGACTCGGCTGGCTTCGATCAGCCCGAGGGGCACGTCAACCCCGACGCGCTGCCGTTCGAATCGCAGCGCTGGCTTGCCGGTACCGCGCGGCTGGATGGCCGGCCGGTGTCGCCATCCTCGCTCTGGCGCGAGCTGGAGGGCTGGCAGCCGCTGTCGCCCGATCCGACCGCACTGCCGCTCAATCTGGCCCTGCTGTTCGTCCCCGACGGCATCGGCCTGATCACCAGCGAAGATCCCGATTCGCCCCAGGTGGGCGATCTCCGCGTGCGCTGGTCGGCTTTGCCCGGCGGGCCGGTCAATGCCCAGGTGATTGAGGTGGGCGGCGTGTACCGGCCGGCCTCCGATGCAGCCAGTATCGATCGACTCGCCGCGTTGCCCGATTCGCTACCCGGCCTTGAGGCAGGGCGAGGGGTGTTCGCCAATATCTGGCTTTGGTTCGGCATTGCGCTCGCCCTGGCGTTGCTGATCGCACCGGCCTTGGTGTTCAGAAGCCGCATCACAGGTAAACAATGACCGAAAGGAAAGAGATGGATAATCCTCGGCGGCGATTCCTCAAGACCGGTTCGCTGGCACTGATGGCCGGTGCCAGCATGGCGCCGCTGTCGCGCCTGCTGGCCCAGGCCGGCGCGGCGGCGCAGGCGCTCGGGGACCCCGGTTTTGGCCCGCTGGCACCGGTGGCCGACCTCAGCACCGGCCAGCCTTTGCTGAAGCTGCCGCCCGGCTTCAGTTATCGCAGTTTCGGATGGGCCGGCGAGGCGCTGACCGGCGATGTGCCGTGCCCGGACGCGCACGACGGCATGGGTATCGTCCGCGCCGACGGCCCGATGCTCACCCTGGTGCGCAATCATGAAGTGGTGGCCGCGCGCGGCAGCTTCGCGCCGGCTGCGGCCACCTACGATGCCGACTGCTCCGGCGGCACCGTCACCCTGCGCTTCGACAGCGCGCGCGGCGAGCTGGTCGAGTCCTGGCCGTCGCTGTCGGGCACACTGCAAAACTGCGCTGGCGGCGTCACGCCCTGGGGCAGTTGGCTGAGCTGCGAGGAGATCGTCACCGATAGCGGCATCGTCCCCCTGAAGTCCGGCCCCGCCCGGTTGACCCGCGAGCACGGCTATGTCTTCGAGGTGCCAGCCATCGGCCTGTCCGATGCGCGGCCGATCCCGGCCATGGGCCGGTTCAAGCATGAGGCCGCCACCTTCGATCCGGCCACCGGCCACGTCTACATGACCGAAGACCACGAAGCCGGCGATTCCGGTTTCTATCGCTTTCTGCCCGCACAAACCGGCAGGCTGCATGCCGGCGGCCGGTTGCAGATGCTGCGCGCCAAGGGCGCAGACGATCTCACCGGCGGACAGAAACACGGCCAACGCTTCGATGTGGACTGGGTGGACATCCCCGATCCCGAGCGCGGCTTCGACTCCCAGGGCGGCCAGGGCGGCGTGGCTGAGCAGGGCATCGCCGGTGGCGCCAGCAAATTCGCCCGGCTGGAGGGCTGCATTGCCGGCGAAGGCATCATCTACTTCACCTCCACCAGCGGCGGCGCAGCGCGCGCCGGACAAGTGTGGGCCTACCACCCCGCCGTCGCCCAACTGGAGCTGATTTACGAATCGCCCAGCTCCGCCGTGCTCGACTACCCGGACAACATCGTGCTCAGCCCGCGCGGCGGCATGGTGATCTGCCAGGACAGCAGACTCGGCCGCCAGCACCTGTACGGACTCACCGCCGACGGCGCCCTGTTCCCATTCGCCCTCAACAACGTCCGACTGGACAACGTCAACGGCTTCACCGGCGACTACCGTACCCAGGAATGGGCCGGCTGCAGCTTCTCCCCCGACGGCAAATGGCTGTTCGCCAACATCTACCGCCCCGGCTTCACAGTGGCCATCACCGGCCCGTGGCGGGAGGGTTTGATTTGATTGCTTGGTAATGGTGCAGGCTTGTTGATTGCCTGTGCGACAGGGAGAAATTGCAGTTTCGCCCTCGCAAGGCATTCGCCAGCTGCGTTGTCCTTATCATCACGATGCAACAACATCACGATGCAACGGAACACGCTGGTAGATCAGTGCCGGTGGTAATTGCCACGCGGCGCCCCTCTGCAGCGGCGCGTTGTTGCTTCGCGAGGGAATCCAGTGGGCCAGGCTGAATCACAGACTGAGTCCCGTGAAGCCAGATGGCCGGCAACTGGGACATGGTGCGTTGCTTGCAGCCGAAAACGCATATCCGTGTGTTGGAGGCGGTGCGCGATAGCCGCCTTCGGGTAACCGGATTGCGCTGGGCAATCGATGGGCTGATTGTCGACGCGAGGTCTGCGGCTACGAGGCTGAAGCTGTATGGGTGGGTTGTAGACGGCTTCCTGAGTATGCTCCGGCGCGGGGCTGCGGGCCCCGCGCCGGCCTGCCAACTTGCCCGCAGACGCCTACGGCCGCTCGAACTGTACGGCGTCGACCAGATCGTAGAACGCCGAACGCTGCTCATCCAAATAGTTGTTGAAGCCACCAGTATCGTCGTCGAGGTCGATTGACCAGCGTTG
Source organism: Lysobacteraceae bacterium (assembly GCA_034376725.1). Classification (GTDB taxonomy): domain Bacteria; phylum Pseudomonadota; class Gammaproteobacteria; order Xanthomonadales; family Xanthomonadaceae; genus UBA11164. Next base: position 30,165 of record JAXMJH010000045.1, read on the forward strand.
CTCAACAAGATAAACCCGATTGCCGTCTTGGGCGACGGGCAGCCATCGCCGGGTTTGCAGCCCGTCAAGCGAGCCTCCATTTCTGCGCAATACCAACCAATCACCTTCCACGCTCCATTTGCGGTTGTTGTCGACGGTTGGTTGGTCCCTTAAGGTTGGATTAAAACTTGCGCGTGTCACCGTCCGCTCGGCGTCATCGTTGAGCCGGATGAAGAATGGACTACCGCCGTTACCCAAGCAACAGAAATTGCCCAACTCCAGGCCGCTGCGATAGATGCCGGGCGCGTTGGTAGTGGTGAAGGTCAGGCTCTGATCGGCCTTTACGCCCATGCCGCCAGCGATGGCGCGGGCGCCATCGGAGCGGGTGACGACAGCCATGACGGCACTCCCCTTGCGGCCATCGCTGCGGTAGCGCCGGTATTCATGATCGTAACTGGCCGAGCCATCGGCTCGGGTGAGTGTGGCGTGGATGCGGCCATCGGCGAGACCAGCGGTGAAGCCTGCCTGCATGCCGGGGGCGTCGAGCCGACTTGTATCGAAGTCGAACAATGCTGAGCGAATGAAGGCGTCAAAAAGGGTGTCATCAGCAGCCTGAATTGTGACCAGCGGCAGCATATGCGCGCCGACCAAGTCAGCGGCGGCGAACGGCAGAGTGTCGGTTTTGAAGGCGAGCAAGTTGGTTGAAAACTCGCGCGGCGGCGGCAGCGGATCGTTGCAAGAAGCCGGGTCGACGTAACGTATTGCGTTGAATTGTTTGAGCTCGATGGTGTCGACCCCAGCTCTTGCAACCCGGCGCAACTCCCATCTGAGTATTTCGTCAATAGTGCCAACCAGAGTGCTATTTCCGGTAGGTGTTTCGCAATCAGAGATTCCGAACCGCCCGTGGAGGGCGTCTGGGGTGACGGTGATCACGCCGCCGGACAGACTCCAACTTCTGCTTGCATCGGGTAACAGCGTCTTGGTCAACCATTCGACGGTACCGCTGCTGCCGCTGGTGTCGTCAAATCGCAGCAGGGCAAAGGCGCCGCCTTCGAACGACTGTACCGTGCCCACTGGCGACGGGAAATACAGCGCATATTCGGCGGGAATATTGCCCGGCGCAAAGGCGACACTGGCCGGGACGGTGTTGGCGACATCTGCGATCGCCTGTTGCAAGGCACCTTCGGGCAAGCTGTCGATAAATGCCTGCGTCGCTTCGGGGTCGGTCAGCAGGGCCAGCGTGTCGGTGACGCCGTCCGGCAAGGCTGCGCCGCCATCGACCACCAGTTGAATCAGCGCCGCACCCTGAACCAGGGCGTCGGCGGAAATGCCCTCGGTGAGCAGCGCCAGGCTGTCGTCATCGGCCGGGACGGCACCCTGGTTGGCCTCGACCATCAGCGCGAATTGCGCGGTGGTGAAGTGGGTCACGTCGGTTTGGGCATTCTCGTCCGAAGACAACACGTTATCGCCGCCTGCCTCATCAATCAGGCGCCCGGCGCTGCCGAGCAGGCTCTCGAACTGTACGTGCGGCTGCGCTTCCGAGCCGGTGGCGCTCAGGCGCACGAACTCATCTCCACTGCGTGCCACCACCCGGAGTTCATAGTCGCCGTTCGCGTCGGCAACAGTCTGGTACTGGCGATCGCCAACCTGAGCGGTGACCGTCGCATCGGCGATCGGCGAATCGGTGACCTGACCCTTCAAGGTGAGCGCCCGACACGGTCCCTGTACGATCTTGACCATCTGCGTGGAGAAGTCTTCAAAGGCCGGCAGTGCACTGTTGAACGTCACCTGCGCCAGACTGCAGTCGGTGATGTCCAGGACCATCTGGCCCCACGGCGTGCGGGTGACGTCGGCCGGGTCGAATGCGGGTCCGAAGTCAGCGCCCCCGGTCAGTGTCATGTTGTCGAAGCTGATGGTGGTGCCGTCGAGGAGGCCGGAACCAATGATCCAGGCCTGTTCACCATTGAGGTAGGTGTAATAGGTTGCAACGTAGGTTGCGCCATCGCCCTCAAGGGCGACCTGAATGCCCTCGCCATCACGGTTCGGATTGAACCAGTTGCCGATGACTGTGGTGTCGCCGCTGGCGCTGGCCATTCGGTCGCTGTTGCACGGGCCGGGGACGATCTTCTGGTATGCCGTTTCAAAGCCGGTGAAACGCGCGTCCGCCGGCTCAAATTCAATCAGTGCGGTATTGCAGTCGGCAAACTGCAGGGTTGCCCGACCCCATGCCTCGCGCACCACGTCTTCGGGGCGGAAGGCGGAGCCGAACTGGGCACCGGAAGTGATTACGAACTGGTCGATCACCAGCTCGCCTGAGGCTTCGTCAAACGTATTGCTTCCGATCAGCCAGACCTGTTTGCCACCCAGGTAGGTAAAGCAAGTGAGGATCATCGACTGATCGTCGCCCTCCAGGGTGAGGTTGCAGCCCTCGCCGTCCCGGGAAGGGTTGAACCAGTTGCCGGTCAGGTCTTGTGCAAGAATGGGTTCAGGTGAGGATTGAGCCAACGCCGGTGCGGCGATCACTGCCAGCAGCGCCAAGCTCAAGATGGAATTGCGACTCATGATTACCCCCTGGTTTCGGAATGTGTCAAGCGATTTGAGACAGCGTTTTCCTGAGTGATGTTCTAGACAACTTCGAGTGTTCAAACGCCTGGTTTTTCGTGAAATCGGAGTGACTTAAGTTACTTTAGTCCGACGATAAGCTTCTTGGCAAGACTGATGTCCGAAGCACTTTCGCTGGGCTTGGTCTGGTCGGATGGAGATGGGTCCGAGCGGGCGCTGGATGTCGAACCAGGCCATCCGTTAAGCGGGGCAGGTTCATTGCGACTTTGGACTTCCACTGCGCCGCGACGGATCAGCTCGGCCTGACTGTGATCCGGCGCGGGGCTGATCGGCGCCGCCGGAATTTGTGGTCAGTGAGCTGTCATTGCGCCGCTAGCTTCGCCCGGATCAGCGTAACTGTGTTTTCGTCCCACCCAAGTTGAATGCTGTTACCGGTCGACATCGCGCGTATGGCGCTTCGGATCCCGTCGCATGTCGCGCGCGCAGGCCGCTGGTTTATCGACGTCAGCTCGTGCCCAACGCGCAGACCGGCGGCTGCCGCTGGCGAATCGTCCCAGACAAGCGAGACCGATACACCGTCTTCGAAAGCAAGCGCCAGTCCGTATGAGGGGCGCATCAAAGGACCATCGCGGTACGCATCGAACCAAGCCGACTTTGCCCGGGTGTCGAGCGTGACGACAAAGTGCTCCAGGATCGGGGCGCCGATAAGGCTGGGCGGAGTCTCCCGAAGAACTGCGTCGACAGCGCCGAGGCGCATCGCGCCGATCGCCAGTGCGTTCAGTCGGACCCGAAGTTGATCTTTTTCCGGCGCAAGCCCGCCCATCGAGCCGCCCAGCGAACCGTGGCCGGCGACGGTTGGGCCAACTCCCTTGTTGCGGCGGGCACCGTCGAGATCGGGAGGCGAAATCGCCAGGTACTCGGGCGAACCGGTATCGAACAGGGCCTTGCTTGTCGCGTCATTAGCCAGACCGATATCCAGTATCGGTGCGTGTGGGTAACCGAAATTGTAGAGCGGAGTTGCTTGGCTCCTTTGACATGATCGAGCTCGTTGACGTTGGAGTTGCAGCGCAGCACGGAGTCGGGCAGGTCGATCTGCCACGCGCACAGAGGCAGCACTTCCGAGCCGAGCACGCCGTCGAACAAGCATTTCGCGGTCTTCGGAAAGTCGGCGACAAACACTGGGACCTTGTGGATGGTCAGGGATGGTGCCCAGCGTGAGTTCTGCCTGGACGACGTCTGTTTCGATAATCGCGCCATGCGAATCCTGGCTCTGTCGCCGATCGACGACTTCAAGGGCCAGCTCCTGGGCCAAATGTGTATCCATCATCGATACCGATCCGGTGTCGAGCAGGAAACGCCTGGACGTTCCGCCCAACTGGACCTCGACGAGCAGCATGTTGGCGAGCATTTCCAGCGGCAGTTCGACGGAGATTTCGTGCCCTTCGATGTACGGGCCGTCCTCCAACCACTTCGGCGTTTGTTCTGCGGCGTGGAGTGTCGATGCGAGAGCTGCCGACGATAAGCAAAGTGTCGCGATGGCGTTCATGTGCTGTCCCAAGTCGTGTCGGACTGACCGGTGTCCTGGCCTGGCGCTCGGCCTGGCCATTGGCATGCCGACCCGGTAGTCCTGGGCAGCAGACTACACCGCAGAGAAGTGTGGGCGCATTGCAGCCGATCGCGATCGCCGCCCTTGCACGCGAAGCCAGTGCGTCTTCATTTCACCGCCCGCACCCGGCCACGCTCAGTCGCTCCCCGCGTCCTCGCTGCGCCAGTTCCGGTAAGGGTTCACGCTGAGGTTGGCGTTGTAGTAGCGGGGGTCGTGGGTCACCTCCTGGCCCAGCCAGGGCGGTGATGCGAAGCGTTGGTCTTCGGATGCCAGTTCGATTTCGGCGATCACCAGGCCGGTGTTGTCGCCGGTGAATTCGTCCACTTCCCAGATCATGCCGTGGTGGCGGATGCGGTGGCGGGTCTTTTCGATCAGCGGGCCGTCGCACAGGCCGAGCAGGTGTTCGGCATCGGCCAGCGGGATGAGGTATTCGAACTCGGGACGCGAAGCGCCGACGGTGCGGCCCTTGATGGTGAGAAATGCCTGATCGTCGGCGATGCGGACGCGGACGGTGCGCTCGGGGTCGCGGCTCAGATAGCCCTGCCGATAGCGCGTGCCGTGGTCGGTGCGCCAGGCATCGCCGACCACGCAGAACTTGCGTTCGATCTCAACGGCCATCGGCGAAACCCGTGGTTTGCGTGCCGTCCAGGCGCTCGTCGAGAGCGGTCTCGGCGGCGGCCCGTGCGTGGATGGCGGTGGTGTCGAACAGCGGCACCGGGGCGTCGTCGGGGCCGACCAGCAGGGAGAATTCGGTGCAGCCGAGGATGATCGCCTGCGCACCGTTGGTCATCAGGTTGTCGATCGTCGCGCTGAACGCCGCGCGCGAGTCGGGCCGGATTTCGCCCAGGCATAGTTCGTCGTAGATGATCCGGTGCACGGTCTCCCGCTCGTCCGGCTCGGGCACCAGTACTTTCAGTCCGTGACGGTCGCGCAGGCGGTCGCGGTAGAAGGCCTGTTCCATGGTGAATCGGGTGCCGAGCAGGCCGACGGTCCCGAAGCCCTCGCGGCGGATTTCCTGCCCGGTGGCATCGGCGATGTGCAGCAGGGGAATGCCGACCGCCGCTTCGATATCGGCCGCCACCCGGTGCATGGTGTTGGTGCACAGCACCAGAAATTCCGCACCGGCCAGCTCCAGGGCGCGTGCTGCTTCGGACATCGCGACGCCAGCCGCGCGCCAGTCGCCGGCGTGCTGGAGTTTCGCAATTTCGGCCATGTCCACGCTGTACAGGATCAGCCGCGCCGAGTGCAGCCCGCCCAGGCGGGCCTTCACCGTTTCGTTGATCAGCCGGTAATAGGGAATTGTTGATTCCCAGCTCATGCCGCCGATCAGTCCGATGGTTTTCACTGCTGTTCCTTTGATCGCGCGGTCGGCCGGCTAGCGGGGGTCGGACGTTTCCAGCACATGAACCATGCCGAAGGCGCCAAGCGAAAACACCCGGTCGTTGGCGCCGGTGGTGTAGGAGGCAACGCCCAGCTGATGGTAGCGGGAGGTAAGCGCGGTCAGCGCACCGACGCCCAGCAGGCCGGCAATCGGGCGTCGTTCGGCCACCGCCTCGCGGATCCGTTCGCGGTGCTGTTCGGGCGAAGGGTTGAGTGCGAACGCCAGCGCGACCAAGGCGAGCGAAAAGACGGCGGACAGGATGAATGATTTGCGCATGTGCCTTTCTCCAATAGCGCAAGCATAGCGCCTGGCTGGAGACCGCAGACGCATGCGACGTGCGGCCTGGCTTGCGCGGTGCGTTATGCTGCCGGCTTTCCATGGCCTGGGAGGGCAACAGGATGAATCCGCCGGTATTGACGGGGTTGTATGCGGCGCTGTGCGCGCTGATTGTTTTGGGCTTGGCGATGAATGTGGTGCGCTTGCGGCGGCGATTCAAGGTGGGCATCGGCGACGGCGGACAGCAGCCGCTGGCTTGCGCCTGCCGGGCGCACGCCAATGCCACCGAAACCATTCCTCTTGTGCTTCTGATGCTGGCGCTGGTCGAGATCAACGGGGCAAGCGCGCTGGCCATCCATGCCTACGGCGGGCTGCTGGTGCTGGCGCGTGCGGCGCATGCGGTCGGCCTTAGCGGTACGCCGGGCGTGTCGTTCGGGCGATTTTACGGCACCCTGGCGACCTGGCTGGTGGCGCTGGGCCTGGCGGCGCAGCTGATCGTCGGCGCGTTTTGACGGCGCGTCAGGGAGTATCGACCCGGCAGCGGTTGCCCATTGCGTGAACCGTCGCTGCGGGCGGTCCCGGCATTCGCTTTGCTCATGCTGATGGGATGGACTCCTCCTCCCAGGGACGGCATCGCGATGTGCCAGAGTGAGGGGTGCTGCTTGAGTAGTGTCACCGACCGCCCCATTGGAGCCACCCATGATCGGCTTAATGGAGCCACTTGCAGGCTCCGGAAAACGGGTCTCGAACGGGGTGCAGTTTCAGGGGTTTTGTGGGGTCTTGGCAACTGCCGGTTTTGCGGTCTCCGG
>JAXMJH010000046.1:0-8577 GCA_034376725.1 Lysobacteraceae bacterium
CCGGCAAAGCGACGTTCCGCCTGATCCAAAACGCCAACTGCCAGACCACACCGACTACACTCGCAGATCCTATCCACCATCGACTCGGTGCGAGCCAAAACACGCCCGCTCCAGGCTCATACCTGAATTGGAAAAGACTGAAGTGAGCCGGCGTGTGTTTTCACCCGCCACCGATCCGACCGGCCCAGTGGCCGCAATCAGGACCGAGGCCAGTGCGACGATCCGGCACTTCCGTCCGTCACTGCTATCGACGCCAGACCAAACCGGCGCCGGACTCAAGCCACCACACGGAGAACCACCATGCCGAACCGACCGTTAACACTGACGATGATCCTGCTGACTGAATCGATGTGTTGCGCCGTTTGCGGGTCGCTCACCTGCCGTGGAACCGCCTGCGCCGATCGGAGCGGAACCCACGGCGGTTGGCGAAAGCCCCGGGGTTTGTAGGCGCGCAGACGAGGTGCGCTACCGTGACTATTAGTACACAATGTATGCGGGCTCGCAATTGGAGATTGCGATCCTCTGGGCTCGAAAGGGCCGGCGCGCTAACGATGCCCTGCGCCGACCCCAATGCGTCCCGTACTTTCTCGAATGCCATGGAGCAGCAATGACACGACGCCTTCTTGCCATCGGACTTTTTGCCGCGCAGCTGTTGCTTGCCGTCCCGGTTTCCGGACAGAACGCGCTGCGTGATCAACAGGTGGATCTGGCCCTGATCAGCAGCAATGCTTTCCTGGCTGGCCATCCGGACATGCTGTACCGAAAATGGGCCGATGATGCGTACAAGCAGGGCCGCTACGAAAGCGCCCTGCGCTTCTACAAGCGTTCGGCGCGATATGCCGACAAGGCGTCTCAGGGCCGGGTGGCGGAAATGTACTGGGCCGGCGAAGGCGTCGCTCAGGACCGGGCGGTGGCCTATGCCTGGATGGATCTGGCGGCCGAGCGCGGCTACCGGATTATCCTGGCGATCCGCGAGCGGTACTGGGCGGAATTGACCGAAGCAGAGCGTGAGCGCGCCAGCGAGGTCGGCCAGGCGGTTTACGCCGAATACGGCGACGACGTGGCCAAGAAGCGCCTGGAGCGGGCGATGGTCAAGGCCAGTCGGAAGGTGACCGGCAGCCGCACCGGCTACGTCTCAGGCAACCTTTCGGTGGTCAGCCTGGACAGAGGCGCCAACGCCAATTTCGACGATGCCCTCGCAAACGGTTCCTCGTTCCGAAGTGAGCGCTTTTACGACAAGACGTATTGGAAGCCCGAGCTTTACTGGGCCTGGCAGGCAAAGCTATTTAATGAAGTGCCGCGAGGCGCAGTTGAAATCGGCGAACTGCGGAGGGATCCGCTGCGAGGCGTGACGTTGCCTGAGGCGCCGATAGATTGATCCGGTAGCCCGGCGACTTTTGGCCGACCGAGCGGCGATAATGGCCGCCCGGTTCGGTGGGACGTTCGCGTGGCCAAGCTCTACTTCTACTACTCGGCGATGAACGCCGGCAAGACCACAACGCTGCTGCAAAGCGCCTACAACTACCGCGAGCGCGGCATGCGGCCGTTGATCCTGACCCCGCGCCTGGATCATCGCGGCGGCGCCGACCGGGTGGCCTCCCGGATCGGCCTGCATGCCGATGCGCAGGCGTTCGGCACCCGCGACGACCTGTTTGCTCTGGTCGAGGCCGACATTCGCCGCCACGGCCCGGTTCACTGCCTGCTGGTCGACGAGGCCCAGTTTCTGAGCAAGCCGCAGGTCTGGCAGCTCAGCGATGTCGTCGACCGACTGAACATTCCGGTGCTCAGCTACGGACTGCGCACCGATTTTCGCGGCGAGCTGTTCGAGGGCAGCCGTTATCTGCTGGCCTGGGCGGACCATCTGGTCGAGATCAAGACCATCTGCCACTCGGGCGCGAAGGCCACCATGGTGGTCCGGGTCGACGAGGAAGGCCGCGCCATCACCGAAGGGCCGCAGGTCGAAATCGGCGGCAATGAGCGCTACGTTTCGGTCAGCCGCGCGGAATTCAAGAAGATCACCGCCGGCGAGGGGTTGTTGCCGCTGAAACAGACCCGACTGGCTCTCGACCCGATTCCTACGGACGGCGCACACCCTGCGGAAGGCACTCGCGAGGAAAAGGAAGCCGGCTAACCAACCGGCCAGCACTGGCCGAAGACCGCCAGAATTTCCCGGCGCAGGTTGCTCGCCGGCCACGCTCCAGCCATCGCGTTCAGCACGTCTTCGAGTCTGCGCCTGCCGTCTTTCGTGGCACCGGTCCGGCATTCATGCTCGGCTTGAATCGCTTCGGACCACCAGCGCAGCTTGCGAGCCTCGACGCCATCGTCGGCGAAGCGCAGCCTGACTTCCTGCACGGCGGTATCTGCGTGCTCGTCGCGACCCATCTGCCAGTGAACCCGGGCCAGACTCAGCTCGGCGGCACCGCACTGCGGGTGGTACGGTCCGTAGTGGCGTTTCAGCAGATCGACCGAGGTCAGAAGGCTCTGCTCGGCCTCGGCGAGCCGTCCGGATGCCCTCTGGGCTTCGCCAATGAACCGCCAGGCGGCACCGACAGTGGCGTGATCCTCGCCAAAATAGGTCCGCCGCATGTCCAGCGCCCGACGAAATTCGGCCTCGGCCTCGCCCAGCCTTCCCTCGGCCAGCAAGACCCGACCCAGATTGATCAGCACCCCAGGCAGCCGGACCGGGTTGGCCGAGCGCGACCAGATATCGATGGTCTGACGAAGCCGCTGCTCGGCAAGCGGAAACTGGCCGCGCTCGAAGGCGATGATCGCCCGGGTATTCATCACCAGTCCAACGTCCGGGTGCTGCTCACCGAAGCGCGAATCGAGCGTACGCCACGCTTCCTCGACCAGGCTTTCGGCCTCGTCCAGCCGACCTTGGTCAGTCAGCACCGCCGCCAGTTGGCGCTGGCTTTGCGCGGTAATCGGATGCTGCGGGCCATGTCGATTCTGCGCTGTCGTCAATGCCTGGCGCGCCGCACCCTCGGCGGCATCGACATCCCCGCGCTCGCGATACAGGACCGCAAGGCTGCGCCAGACGGTGACCGCCAGCGACGAGTCCAGGCCCTGGCCGGCTTCGAGGAGGACCAGGGCCTGGCGCATGCCGGCGATCGCCTCATCGACCCGTCCGGCATCGGCGTGCTGAGCGGCAAGGTCGGTCAGGCTCTCGGCCTGTTCCGTCGGAGAACCGTGCCGCTGACGCAGGGCCAGCGCGGTTTCGAACAAGGTGCGCGCGGCGCTGCCCTCACCGACCAGCCGCAGGCAGCGGGCCTGCTGCGACATCAGTTCGGCGCGCTTGAGCGGCGACGCCGGGTCGATCCGGCCGATCATCATCTCATCGCGATCGAACAGCTCCGTGCACTCCCGGGTCCGACCCAATCCGCGCAACGCGCGCGCATGCTCGATCAGCGCATCCACGGCCGCCAGCTGGCGCTCGTCGCCGGTCAGCGCGGTCAGCGGGCCGCGCTGCAGATCCAGCGCCCGCAAGGCATCGCGATGATCGCCGATGTTGTTGAACAGCCGCGCAATCAGACCGAACATGGCAACCTGGGAGACGGGTTCGGAAGCCAGTTCGCTTTCGGCCCGCGCAACGCCAGCAGTCAGCAAGTCATGCAGATCCATCGCCCGACCGCCGACGCTGTCGGCTTCGAACAGGCCGATCACGAAGTCCTGCATGGCTTGCGCGCGCTGGGCCTCCTGAATCGCCTGTCGGGCCTGCCAGACCGCGACCAGGAGGCTGCCGGCGAGCAACACCACCACCGCCATGCCACCGGCCAAGGCCAGCCCATGACGGCCAAGATACTTTCGCGCGCGATAAGCCAAGCTGGCCCGCCGGGCCAGAATCGGCAGGCCGTCAAGGTAGCGCTGAAGATCCTGCGCCAGCGCTTCGACCGAGGCGTAGCGCTGCTCGGGGGCCTTCTGCAGCGCCTTGATGATGATGGTATCCAGATCGCCGGCCAGCACCCGCGACAGCCAGGAATCCGGCGCCGGCGTCTCGCCGCCGGGCGCAACCATGGCCTGCGGGCGCAGCACGGCCTGCGAGGGCCGGATCGCGTCGCTCTCCAGGATCGCGGTCCGCCAACCGGTCTCATTGTCGTTATCGACCCGATACGGCCGCAATCCGGTCAGCAGCTCGTAGAGCACCACGCCGAGCGAGTAGACATCGGTCATGGTGCCCACCGGCTCGCCGTTGAGCTGCTCGGGCGCGGCGTAATACAGCGAAAAGGCGCGCGCGTCGGGCAGGGTGAGATCGCCGCCCTCGGTCTGGGTGTCGAGCAGCTTGGCGATCCCGAAGTCGAGCAGCCGCACATCACCGGCGGGGGTCACCAGAATATTGGATGGCTTCAGGTCGCGATGCACCACCAAACTGGCATGGGCGTGACTGACCGCCGCGCAGACCTGAAGGATCAGGCCAAGTCGCTCGTAAACCGTAAAGCCCAGGCGTCGCGCGTAATCAGTGATCGGCTCGCCCTGGATGTATTCCAGCGCCAGATAGGGCTGCCCGTCATCGGTAACCCCGGCGTCCAGCAGCCGGGCGATGTGGGCATGGGCCAGCCGGGCCAGAATCTGCTGCTCGCGGACGAAGCGCTGACGCAGGTCGACGCTGGCGAAACCGGGCCGGAGCAACTTGAGCGCGACCCGGCGTTCGTACATGCCGTCGGCGCGCTCGGCCAGCCAGACCTGGCCCATGCCGCCCTCGCCGATTGCGCGCTCCAGGCGGTACGGGCCGATCATGCGCCCGCTCATCGGGTGATTGAGCACCTCCGACACCGCCGATTCGGCAAGGAACTCCGGATTATCCCGATCCAGATCGAGCAGCCGGCGAAGCTCGGCCGCCAGCGCCGGGTCCTGCGCGGCGAGTTCGTCCAGCCGTGTCTGCCGCGCGCTGGCCTCCAGCTCGATCAGTTCGTCGAGCAGCGGCGACAATGTGCGCCAGTCGATCCCGGCCATGTGCTGGCCTTCACTCGCCCTGCAGACAGGCCAGCAAGAACATCCGGGCCTTCTGCCAGTCCCGCCGGACGCTGCGTTCGGAGCGATCGAGCAGGGTCGCGATTTCCTCTTCCGACAAGCCGGCGAAGTAGCGCATCTCGACCACCTGAACCAGCCGCGGCTCGACGCCGGCCAGCCGGTTCAATGCCTCATCGAGCGCCAGGGTATCCTCGTCCATGCGCACGCCGCCGCCGAGGTTTTCCGGCAATTCGGTCACCCGGTGCTGATCGCCGCCGCGCTTCTGCGACAGGCGCTGGCGGGTGTGATCGACCACGACGCTGCGCATGGCGGATGCGGCGTAGGCGAAAAAATGCGCCCGGTCGTCGAACTGCGTCTGTTTCTTGCCGGCCAGGCGCAGATAGGCCTCGTGCACCAGGGCGGTGGCATCGAGGGTATGGCCGCGGTGCTGGCCGATGTGCCGCCGGGCCATTGAATGCAACTCGTTGTAAAGCGTGCTCAACACCTGGTCGAGCGCCTGCCGATTGCCGCCGCTGGCGGCGCCGAGCAACTGGGTGATGTCAGCTGGGGGGCTGTCGTCTGTCATGGCCGTGCATTCGATCCTGATTGCCCGCCGACTATACCCCAGCGCACCTCTCGCACACCGCGTGCAGTTCAGCGCTGGCAGCGGGGACACCAGACCGTGGCCCGGGCATTCAGCCGGGTGGAGCGCAGTCCGGCGCCGCACGTTTTGCACGAAAGCCCCTCGCGACCGTAGACCAGCAATTCCTGCTCGAAGTAGCCGGGAGCGCCATCGGGCGCGAGAAAATCCCGCAGCGTGGTGCCGCCCCGGACGATGGCCTGACCCAGAATCCGCTTCACCGCCGCCGCCAGCATGGCGTAGCGCGCCCGCGAGATGGCCCCGGCCAGCCGGAGCGGGTGAATGCCGGCCATGTGCAGGCTTTCGGCGGCGTAGATGTTGCCAACCCCGACCACGACCCCCTGATCCATCAGAAAGCTTTTCACCGGCACGCGTCGCTGCCGGCTGCGTCGGTACAGATAATCGGCATCGAACGCGTCCGAAAGCGGCTCTGGCCCCAGCGCGCGCAGCAGCGGGTGGGTGTCGCCCGCAGGCTGCCACAGCAGGCAACCGAATCGCCGAGGATCGGTGAATCGCAGCACGTTGCCCGAATCCAGATTCAGATCGACGTGGTCATGTCTGCCCAGCGGCGTCTGCGGCGCGACCACCCGCAAAACGCCGGACATGCCCAGATGAAGCAGCGCCGAACCCGACTGGGCATCCAGCAGCAGGTATTTGGCGCGCCGGCGGACATCGGAGAACCGCTGGCCGGGCAGTTCCTCGGCAATCGCGGCCGGGATCGGCCAGCGAAGATCGGCACGCCTGAGGGTCACCCCGACGACCGTACGCCCGATCAGGTGAGGCGCCAGTCCGGCGCGGGTGGTTTCGACCTCGGGTAACTCGGGCATGGCATCGACTCGGCGGGGGCAGAACGCTGCTGATAATGGCACTGGAGGAGCCGGCGCACAGCGAGGGCGGAACAGGCCGATCGGGCACCCGAGCGCCAGGGCAGGCAGGGTGGAACGCGACCCGTCGATTGCCCATAAGTATGAACGCAGCCAGCCACATACGCGCGCGCACAGTAGCGGCCAGCGCCTTCCAAAGGCATGATGCAGACTTCACGCTCCGGAGACACCCATGCTCGATTCCCTGCTGACATTCCTGAACGACGGTCTGACCGGCGCCAGTCTCGGGAAAATGGCGATCTACTTTCTTGTGGTTACCCAGCTGACCATCTTCTCGGTCACCCTGTACCTGCACCGAAGCCAGGCGCATCGCGGCGTGGATTTTCACCCGGTACTCGCGCACTTTTTCCGGTTCTGGGCCTGGCTGACCACCGCCATGCGCACCAAGGAGTGGGTGGCGATCCACCGCAAGCACCATGCCAAGTGCGAGACGGCGGAAGACCCGCACAGCCCGCGCTTTTTCGGCATCAACCAGGTGTTGTGGCGCGGCGTGGAGCTGTATCAGGTCGAAACCCACAATACCCAGACCATGGACAAGTACGGCAAGGGCACCCCGGAGGACTGGCTGGAGCGCAACGTCTATCACCCGCTTAACTTCATGGGCCCGACCCTGATGCTGTTCATCAACTTCGCCCTGTTCGGCGTGGCAGGCATTGCCCTGTGGGCGCTGCAGATGGTCTGGATCCCGTTCTGGGCCGCGGGCGTGGTCAACGGCCTCGGCCACTGGTGGGGCTACCGTAATTTCGAGACCGCCGACACCGCGACCAACCTGACGCCGTGGGCGTTCTGGATCGGCGGCGAAGAGCTGCACAACAACCACCACACCTTCCCCAGCTCGGCCAAGTTCGCCCTGCGCCGCTGGGAGTTCGACATCGGCTGGGCGGCCATCCGGTTGTTCGAGACGCTGGGCATGGCCAAGGTGCTGCGCGTCGCCCCTGCGCTCGATGCCCGTCCGAACATCGCGATTCCAGACAGCGAAACCCTCAAGGCGGTGCTCACCCATCGCTATCAGGTGATGACCGAGTACTTCCGCGCCGTCACCCTGCCGACGCTGAGCGAGGAAATGCAGTCGGCCGGCAAGAGCCTGCGTTCGATTCCGCGCCGGCTGCGCAAGTCGCTGGCCAACGGCGGTCAGTGGCTCGACGATGCCGGACGCGAACGCATCCAGGCCCTGGTCGACAACCGCCCCCGGCTGCGCACCGTGGCCGAGTACCGCGCCCGGTTGGCCGAATTGATGGAGCTGCGCGGCACCGATGCCAGCCTGAATGCGCTTCAGGAGTGGGTCAAGGAAGCCGAACAATCCGGCATCAAGGCGCTCGAACAGTTTTCGGCTCGCCTGCGCGGCTATGCGCTGGCGCCCGCGCGCAGCTGAGTTCACCCGGCCGGTTGGCCTGATCGTTCTGGTCGCCGTCCTGCCCTGGGGCACGGCGGCGGCCCAGACCGTGGCCACCCGCGCCGACTATCTCCAGCGGCTCGATCGCGATGGCGATGGGCGAATCAGCCTGTCCGAGTATCAGAACTACCTCACCCGTGGCTTTCTCGACATGGACCGCGATGGCGACGGCGTTCTCCGCGGCGACGAGCTGCCAGTCGCCAGCGCCAGGCCGCGCCACCTGGAAGACCTGCTGGCTGACCTGGCCCGGCAATTCGCCCAACTTGATCGCGACGGCGACGGTTACCTCGATGCCGTCGAGCTGACCGCCCCGCCACGCTGACGGCACCGTGCAAGCGCAAACCACCGGCCGCTGACACGCCACCCCGCCGCACCGGGTGACCGCGCCCCGAGCCCGCCAGAGCGTTCGCCCGTGCCGTCGACGCGCCGGAACCGGCGTCAACGGGTCTCAATTAAATCTCTTTTCCTCATTTTTAGACTCCCGCCCGTCCGGATCCGTAAACTTGTACGGGTTGTTATTGGCATACCAATACCGATTGAAGTTGCTCCCGCTGTTCGGGTCGGCTGCCACCGGGTCGATGCTCAGGAAACGCCCGATGATTGGATCGTAATACCTTTGCTGGGCGTACACCAGTCCGGTCGCTGCGTCGTGGACGTGGCCGGTGTAGCCGGGGCCGTCGACGGTGCGGTTCAGCGGTTCGCCGTAGGGGGCG
>JAXMJH010000047.1:0-46608 GCA_034376725.1 Lysobacteraceae bacterium
CCGGGACCGCCACGCATTCCCGACCGCGTCAAGTTCTGGTCCATTCCCGATACCGGCCACCGCATACCGCGCCCATTCCCGGCTTACGGGCCTTCGGCCATATACGGCTTACGGGCCTTCGGCCATATACAGGCTACGCAAAGCGCCCGAGTAGCCCGGATTGAAGCGCAGCGTAAATCCGGGACCGCCACGCATTCCCGACCGCGTCAAGTTCTGGTCCATTCCCGATACCGGCCACCGCATACCGCGCCCATTCCCGGCTTACGGGCCTTCGGCCCTAAGCTACGCAAAGCGCTCGAGTAGCCCGGATTGAAGCGCAGCGTAAATCCGGGACCGCCGCACATTCCCGACAGCAGCAAACTCTGGTGCATCCCCGATACCGGCCACCGCGACAGGACACCCATTCCCGGCGTGCGGGCCTTTGGACCCTAGCCTCGCTACGCGGTCCATGGCGTTCCCGCCAAATCGCGGACAAAAAAAGCCCCGCCGGAGCGGGGCTTTCGTGCAGCGGTACAGCAGGGAGTCGTTGAATCAGAAGCCCATGCCGCCCATGTCGCTGCCGGCGACCGGGCCGGCCGGCTCTTCCTTGCGGGGCAGCTCGCCGACCATGGCTTCGGTGGTGATCATCAGGCCGGCGATCGAGGACGCATTCTGCAGGGCCATGCGGGTGACCTTGGTCGGGTCCAGGATGCCCATTTCCAGCATGTCGCCGTACTCGCCGGTTGCCGCGTTGTAGCCGTAAGCGCCGCTGCCGGCGGCCACGGCGTTGAGCACCACGCTCGGCTCTTCGCCGGCATTGGTGACGATCTCGCGCAGCGGGGCTTCCATGGCGCGCTTGGCCAGGGCGATGCCGAGGTTCTGATCCTCGTTGGCGCCCTTGAGGTTGGCGATCGCGGTCAGCGCGCGAACCAGAGCGACACCGCCGCCCGGGACCACGCCTTCTTCGACGGCGGCACGGGTGGCGTGCAGTGCGTCTTCAACGCGGGCCTTCTTTTCCTTCATTTCGACTTCGGTCGCGGCGCCGACCTTGATCACCGCAACGCCGCCGGCCAGCTTGGCCACGCGCTCCTGCAGCTTCTCGCGGTCGTAATCGGAAGAGGTCTCTTCCAGTTGCGCCTTGATCTGGCCGATGCGGATCTGGATGCGGGCCGGCTCGCCGTCGCCATCGATGATGGTGGTGTTGTCCTTGGAGACCTGGATCTTCTTGGCGCGGCCGAGCTCGTTGATGGTGGTCTTGTCCAGCGACAGGCCGACTTCTTCGGAGATCACGGTGCCGCCGGTCAGGATGGCCATGTCTTCCAGCATCGCCTTGCGACGGTCGCCGAAGCCCGGCGCCTTGACGGCGCACACGCGGACGATGCCGCGGATGGTGTTGACCACCAGGGTCGCCAGGGCCTCGCCCTCGACTTCCTCGGCGACGATCAGCAGCGGCTTGCCGGCCTTGGCCACGCCTTCCAGCACCGGGATCAGGTCGCGGACGTTGGAGATCTTCTTGTCGAACAGCAGGATGTAGGGCTCGTCCAGCTCGGCCTGCATGCTCTGCTGGTTGTTGACGAAGTACGGCGACAGGTAGCCGCGATCGAACTGCATGCCCTCGACGACGTCGAGCTCATTGTCCAGGCCCGAGCCTTCCTCGACGGTGATCACGCCTTCCTTGCCGACCTTGTCCATCGCCTTGGCGATCAGCTCGCCGATGTTGGCGTCGGAGTTGGCGGAAATCGAGCCGACCTGGGCGATTTCCTTGCTGGTCGAGCAAGGCTTGGAGATCTTCTTCAGCTCTTCGGTGGCGGCAATCACGGCCTTGTCGATGCCGCGCTTGAGGTCCATCGGGTTGATGCCGGCGGCGACCGCCTTCATGCCCTCGCGGATCATCGCCTGGGCCAGCACGGTGGCGGTGGTGGTACCGTCGCCGGCGTTGTCGGAAGTCTTGGAGGCGACTTCCTTGACCATCTGCGCGCCCATGTTCTCGAACTTGTCGGAAAGCTCGATTTCCTTGGCGACGGACACGCCGTCCTTGGTGATCGTCGGAGCGCCGTAGGCCTTCTCCAGAACGACATTGCGACCCTTCGGACCCAGGGTGACCTTGACCGCATTGGCCAGGATGTTCACACCGCGCACCATGCGGGCGCGGGCGTCTTCACCGAAACGTACTTCTTTGGCTGCCATGACTTGAATCCTCGTGAATTGGGAATGGGGAATCGGGAATCGTTCGAAGCTTTAAAGCTTCAAAGCTTGGGTGAATCGGGTTCTGCGGGAATCGACGGCGCCTCGCGGCGGAAGCACGCGTGCCTATGACGATTCCCGGTTCCCGATTCTCGATTCCCGGCTTGGTCAGTTGAAAATCGCCAGGATGTCGTCCTCGCGGGCGACCAGGTACTCTTCACCGTCGATCTTGATCTCGGTGCCGGAGTACTTGCCGAACAGGACCTTGTCGCCCGCCTTCACCTTGGGTGCGCGGGTCTGGCCGTTGTCCAGCGGCTTGCCTTCGCCGACGGCGATGACTTCGCCCTTGATCGGCTTTTCCTTGGCGGAGTCCGGAATGACGATACCGCCAGCGGACACCTTCTCTTCTTCCATGCGCTTGATGACGACCCGGTCGTGCAGAGGCTGAATATTCATGTGTTTCCTCTAAGACATTGATTGAGTTGATACTGGGGAGGAGTTATCAGCACTCCTCCCCGGTGAGTGCCAATGATACGCGCAAGACCGGTGCGACCCAAGTCCTGCGACGGGTACACAGTGGGGGCGGCGTTCGCCGTTTCAAGGGTCGGGGGGCGAGAAATCTTCGGGACGGTGTTGGCGGGAAATCAGGTCATCTGGTCATCTGGTGTTGTGTTGCGCTCTTGAGGGGACATGCGCGGAAGGTCGGCTGGTCGATTTGGCGGCCAGGGCCGAAGCCGGAGCCGGAGCCGGAGCCGGAGCCGGAGCAAGAGCTTTCACTGCCCTGCGGGCAGCGAGTTACTTTCTCTTGCTTGTCCAAGAGAACGTAACCAAAGAGAAGGACACCCCGTCTCGCACCGCGCGGATGAAGCTCGCGCGGTGCCCTGCGCTGCTCGCCGGGCTCGGGCCGGCGCCAACTCGGCCATCCATGGCCTCAAACACGGGCGCCTTTCCCCCGAGGCCGGCTGCGCTGCTCGGTGCGAGACGAAAGGGGTTTCAGAGCCAGGAGCAAGAGCAAGAGCAAGAGCAAGAGCAAGGGCAAGGGCAACCGAAGCAAGGCGAAATCAAGCGCATCTCTTGAGTTCCAAGCAGGATGCAACGCTACGCCATTCATCGGCTCGACGCGGTATCGGTTGGGGCCGGCAGCAGGGTTCAGGGCGTCGGCGTTAGACTGGGCAGCGGTTCTCCTCGTGGAATGTCATGCAGCCCCGGCTCGTCCTGTGTACCTGTCCTGATCCGGCCTGCGCCGAACGCATTGCGGCGGTGCTGGTCGAGGAGCGGCTGGCGGCCTGCGCCAGCCTGCTGCCGGGCATCCGTTCGGTGTACCGCTGGCGAGGCGCAGTGGAGCGAGCCGAGGAGACCCAATTGCTGGTCAAGACCGCCGCTGACCGGCTGGATGCACTGGTGGCGCGTCTGCATTCGCTGCATCCTTACGAACTTCCCGAAATCATCGCGGTCGATATCACTGGCGGTCTGACACCCTATCTCGCCTGGATCATCGACGAGACCCGTCCGGAGCCGACCGACCGCGAGCCTCAATCCGAAAAGGACACCGTGTGACTTCCCGAAATTTTTCCAACGCACTGGCTGCGCTGGCGCTGTTGCTCAGCGCACTGGCCCCGGCCAGCGCCCAGGGTATCGACCCCGATGATCTGCTGCCCGTCGAGCAGGCGTTCGCGCTGACCGCGCGCCTGGCCGCGCCCGACCGCATCGAGCTGCGCTGGGAAATCGCCGAAGGCTATTACCTGTACCGGCACCGGCTGTCGGTGCGCGACGCTCAGGGCTTCGCGCCTGGCGAGCTGGTGCTGCCCGAAGGCAAGCAGTACACCGATGAGTTTTTCGGCGATGTCGAAACCTATCGCGACGAGCTGATCGCCACCCTGCCGATCACCGTCGAACCGGGGGCCGCCGAGGCAGTATTCCAGATCGGCTCGCAGGGCTGTGCCGATATCGGCGTGTGCTATCCGCCGCAGCGCGAGACCGTACGTCTGGCGCTCAGCCCGATCGCCAGCGCGGTGGCCGGTGCCGCACCCGCGCCGGTAAAGCAACCCGATGCCGCACAGGCATTGTTTCAGGCGCTTGGAGCCGCGCCCGGACAGGGTGTAGCCCAGGGCACAGCGCCAGACGGCTCATCGGTGGCGCTGCCGCTGCCGCCGGAGCAGGCGTTTGGATTCGAGGCGATCGCCGTTTCGCCCGGCTCGCTGCTGCTGCGGTTCGCTCCGGCGTCGGGTTATTACCTGTACCGCGACCGCTCCAGCTTCGCCATCGAAGGTGCCGATATAGACATGGGTGAGCCGGCCTGGCCGCCGGCCACCTCGCACTTCGACGATCATTTCGGCGACGTGGCGGTGTACTTCGATGAGGTGGAGGTGCCGCTGGCGGTAATCCGGCTGGCCGCCGGCCCGGCTCAGACCGCGCGGTTGACCGCCACTTTCCAGGGCTGCCAGACCGACGGCATCTGCTATCCGCCGATGACCCGGGCGATCGATGTAGTGTTGCCGGCGGCCATGGCCACCGATGTCGGCCCGGCAATGGCCGCGCCGCAGGCTGGCGCAGAACTGGCCGAGGACAGCCGGCTGGCGGCTGCGCTGGGTGGCCCGGACACGGCCTGGACCCTGCTGATGTTCTTCGGTTTCGGGCTGCTGCTGGCGTTCACGCCGTGCGTGTTTCCGATGGTGCCGATCCTGTCGGGGATCATCGCCGGGGCCGGCGATATCTCGACCCGACGCGCATTCACCCTGTCGCTGGTCTACGTGCTGGCGATGGCCCTGGTGTTCACCCTGGCCGGGGTGATCGCCGGCTTGCTGGGCGCCAATCTGGCGGCGGCGTTCCAGCAGCCGTGGATCCTCACGGCGTTCGCGTTGCTGTTCGTCGCGCTGGCGTTCTCGATGTTCGGTTTTTACGAGCTGCAACTGCCAACCAGCTGGCAGACCCGACTGGCCGAGCTGAGCAACAAGCAGTCGGGCGGTTCGCTGATCGGCGTGGCGATCATGGGCGTGCTCTCGGCGCTGATCGTCGGCCCATGCGTGGCGCCCCCGCTGGCGGCGGCGGTGCTCTACATCAGCCAGAGCCGCGATCCCATTCTCGGCGGGCTGGCGCTGTTCTCGCTGGCGCTGGGCATGGGCGCGCCGTTGCTGCTGTTCGGCACGGCGGCCGGCCGCTGGTTGCCGCGCGCCGGCGCGTGGATGGATGCCGTCAAGGCGGTGTTTGGCGTCACCTTCCTCGGCCTGGCGATCTGGATGCTCGATCGTTTCCTCGATCCGGTCTGGATCATGGCGATGGTCGGCGCGCTGCTGGTCGGCTGTGCGGTCTATTTGCGCGCCCTGGAGCCGATCGAGCCGGGCGCCTCGGGCTGGAAGCGGCTGTGGAAGGCGCTTGGCCTGATGCTGCTGCTGGCCGGCGCGGCCCAGCTGATCGGCGCCATGGCCGGTGGACGCGATCTGTTCCAGCCGCTCAAGGGCGTGTTCGGCGGCGGCGCGGTGGTCGAGGCCAAGCTGAATTTCGCCAAGGTCAAGTCGATCGACGACCTCCAGACCGCCATCGCCGCCGCCAACGCCGCCGGCAAGCCGGTCATGTTCGACTTCTATGCCGACTGGTGCGTGGCCTGCAAGGAAATGGAGAAGTACACCTTCACCAAGCCCGAAGTGCATGCCGCGCTGGCCGACTTCGTGCTGCTCAAGGCCGATGTCACCGCCAATGACGACATCGATCAGGCGCTGATGAAGCATTTCGGCATCATCGGCCCGCCGGCCACGCTGTGGTTTGGGCTGGATGGTGTAGAGCAACGTGGTCTGCGGCTGATCGGCTTCGAAAATGCGCCCAAGTTCGTCGATCGGGTCGGAAAAGTCAGGCGCTGAGGTGTCGTCCGTCGTGCGTAACCTGGCCCTGGTGCTGGTGGCGATCGCCGCCGGCGTGGCAGGGTTGTGGCTGGGCGGCGCATGGCGACTGCCGGCGGAGCAGGCCGTGCCGGAAGGCGTGGTGCCAGTCGGGCCGGGCGACCCGGTGCCGATGCTGAGCCTGCCCGGTCTGGACGGCGTCATGCAGCCGCTGCGGCCCGACCCGAACCGGCCGCAGTTGATCAATGTCTGGGCCTCCTGGTGCCCGCCCTGCGTTGCCGAAATGCCTCGATTCGACGCCTTCGCCGCCGAACAGGATGATAACGGCATCGAAGTGGTGGGTATCGCACTGGATGATCCGCGCTTCGTGCAGGATTTTCTCGACCGCGTTCCGGTGCGCTACCGCAACCTGATCGACACCCCGGGACCGGCCGACAGCTCGGTCTGGTTGGGCAACACCCGTGGCGTGCTGCCGTACACCGTGCTGGTTGGCGCCGACGGCCGGGTGGTGCGTCAGCACATGGGCGAACTGTCCCGCCGCGAACTGGCCCGCTTCGCCCGACTCGAACCCGGCGACGCCAGCGGGGCGGCGGGCGAGGGCGAGGCCGCCGCTGCCCGCGTCGAAATTCAAACAAGCGATTAATTCCAGCGAACGTCTGTCAACACGCTGCCAAGTCGATCTGTCAAGTCTGGACAATTGCCAGACCATCGCACAGACTCGAAGGCTTCGGCTGGCAACGATGGCGCAACGATGGCGAATATCCTGGTGCTGCACGGCCCCAATCTGAACCTGCTCGGCAGTCGCGAGCCGGGGATCTATGGCCGTGCCACCCTGGCCGACATCGACGCCGGTCTGGTGGCGCAGGCGGGCGAGGCCGGTCACGCGCTGAGCAGCCTGCAATCCAACGCCGAGCATGTGCTGGTCGATCGGGTGCAGGACGCCGGCGAGGATGGCACCGACTTCATTCTCATCAACCCGGCTGCGTTCACCCACACCTCGGTGGCGCTGCGCGACGCGCTGGCCGCCGTGGCCATCCCGTTCATCGAGGTGCATCTGTCCAATCCGCACGCCCGCGAGCCGTTTCGCCATCGCAGTTATTTCAGCGATCTGGCGGTGGCGGTGATCGCCGGCTGCGGCGCCGACAGCTACCGTTTCGCCCTGGAGGCCGCGCTCGCGCGGCTGTCGTCCACGTAAATCGAGGCCCGGCATGGACCTGCGCAAAATCAAGAAACTGATCGAACTGCTGGAAGAATCCAATCTCGCTGAAATCGAGATCAAGGAAGGCGAGGAGTCGGTGCGCCTGGCACGCAATCCGCCCGGCTACGCGCCGCAGATGCCGACCCAGCAGGTCTACCACAGCGCCCCGTCGCAGGCGCCGGCGGCGCAGTCGGCAAGCCCGTCGCGCGACTCCCCCGACAGCGATGCCGGCGAATCGGGAGCCGGTGGCCGCGACCTGCCCGACGGCCACGTCGTGCGCTCGCCGATGGTCGGCACCTACTACGCCTCGGCCAACCCCGAAGCGGCCCCGTTCGTGAAGATCGGCGACACGGTGAAGGCCGGCCAGACCCTGGGCATCATCGAAGCCATGAAGATGTTCAACCCGATCGAATCCGACACCACCGGCACCGTCACCGCCATCCTGGTGGAAAACGGCGACCCGGTGGAATTCGACGAACCGATGTTTGTGATTTCGTGACGGGCCGGGAATCGGGAATGGAGAATCGGGAATCGTCGAAGCGACCTCACGAGCGGTTGGAGGTCTGGCGAGACGCCATGGATCTGGTGGAGGCGGTGTACCGATTTTCCGGCCAGTTTCCCGATGGCGAACGATTCGGATTGACCTCGCAAATCCGCCGTGCGGCAGTCAGCGTGCCAGCCAATATCGCCGAAGGAGCGGCTCGACGGTCGAAGCCCGAGTATCTGCGATTCCTGTCGATTGCGCGAGGCTCGCTGTCGGAGCTGAGTACGCATGTGCAGATTGCCGTTCGACTCGAGTTCGCTGCTCAGACGGCCGGCCTCGATGAGCTGATCGATCGAAGTTTCGCCAGACTCACCGCGCTGATGAACTCGCTCAACAAGACCGGAGCAGCGTAAACCCATGCTTCTCCCCCATTCCCCATTCCCGATTCCCTACTCCCATGTTGGATAAAGTCGTCATAGCCAATCGCGGCGAGATCGCCTTGCGCATCCTGCGCGCCTGTCATGCGCTGGGTATCCAGACGGTAGCGGTGCATTCGACGGTCGATCGCAATCTCAAACATGTGGCGATGGCCGATGAGTCGGTCTGCATCGGCCCGCCGCCGTCCAACCGGAGCTACCTGGACATCCCCGCGATCATCGCGGCGGCCGAAGTCACCGATGCCCAGGCGATCCATCCCGGCTACGGATTCCTGTCGGAAAACGCCGACTTTGCCGAACGCGTGGAGCAGTCCGGTTTCGTGTTCATCGGTCCCAAGGCCGAGACCATCCGGCTGATGGGCGACAAGGTGGAGGCGATCAAGGCGATGAAGGCCGCCGGTGTGCCCTGCGTGCCGGGTTCGGGCGGACCGCTGGGCGATGACGAGGACGAAAGCCGGCGGGTGGCGGCGGAAATCGGCTACCCGGTGATCATCAAGGCGGCCGGCGGCGGCGGCGGCCGCGGCATGCGCGTGGTGCACACCGAGGCGGCGCTGCTGTCGGCGATTTCCACCACCCAGTCCGAAGCCAAGGCGGCGTTCGGCAACGGCATGGTGTACATGGAGAAGTTCCTGGAGAACCCGCGGCATGTCGAGGTCCAGGTGCTGGCCGACGGCCAGGGCAACGCCATCCACCTGGGCGAGCGCGACTGCTCGATGCAGCGCCGGCACCAGAAGGTGGTCGAAGAAGCGCCCGCGCCGGGCATCACCGCTGCACAGCGTGCCGAGATCGGCGCGGTCTGCGTCGATGCCTGCATTCGCATCGGCTATCGCGGGGCCGGCACGTTCGAGTTCCTGTTCGAGGATGGCCGGTTCTATTTCATCGAGATGAACACCCGCATCCAGGTCGAGCACCCGGTCACCGAGATGATCA
This sequence comes from Lysobacteraceae bacterium, assembly GCA_034376725.1. GTDB lineage: Bacteria > Pseudomonadota > Gammaproteobacteria > Xanthomonadales > Xanthomonadaceae > UBA11164. The sequence continues at coordinate 9,046 of JAXMJH010000047.1, forward strand.
CCGGCATCGATCTGGTCCGCGAACAACTGCTGATCGCCGCCGGCCACCCGCTGTCGATCCGCCAGGACGACGTGGTGTTGCGCGGCCATGCCATCGAATGCCGGGTGAACGCCGAGGACCCGGACACTTTCATGCCGTGCCCGGGCCTGATCAAACATTTCCACGCCCCCGGCGGCCCCGGCGTGCGGGTCGACAGCCACGTCTACGAAGGCTATCGCGTGCCGTCCAATTACGATTCGATGATCGGCAAGCTCATCGTCCACGGCGCCGACCGCGCCCAGGCCATCGCCCGCATGCGCGTCGCACTGAGCGAGATGATCGTCGACGGCATCAAGACCAACATCCCCCTCCAGCAGCGCATCCTCGCCGACCGCGGCTTCCAGCAAGGCGGCATGAACATCCACTACCTCGAAAAGCGCCTCAAGGAACAGAAAGAGAAAGTGATCGATCTGGGGTGATCGCTCTCACCGCCATCGACACCCCGCCACCGCAGGAGCGGGCCACGCCCGCGACCGGGATGGTGGTTCTGGCCATGGCCCCCGGTTTTCGCACGGAACGTAGCGCGCCGGCCGTTCTCCGCCATCGACACCCCGCCACCGTAGGAGCGGGCCACGCCCGCGACCGGATTGGTGGTTCTGGCCATAGCTTGTGGTTTTCGCGCGAATCGTAGCGCGTCGGCCGTTCGCTGCCCCGGCCGACAACCGACCGTTGCGGCAAGGAACCGTTACCCCGGTCGCGGGCATGGCCCGCTCCTACCAGGAGTTCGAAATTGCGTACGCTGAGGGCTGCGCCCATTGCTGTCATCGACGGGTCGCTCCTACCAAGGATGCCCGACGCAGCGCGAGGCGGCATACTCGCTCGATGATCCCATTTTCGTTTTTCGAATTCATGCAACGCTGTGGCGACCGAGGCGCTCAGCGCGCATGACCGTGGCGAAACGTTCGCCCGCTTTGGAGCGGGGGCATCGCGCGTTGCGCAAAGGTCGCGTGTCGGCTCCGCATCACGTCTATCTGGTGACTGCGGTGACGCGAGATCGCCAGCGGTATTTCGACGATTTTGCGGTTGGCTGTGCGGCTGCCGGAAGCTTCGAGTCGACTGACACGCTTGGCGACTGTCGGCTGTGGGCTTGGGTGCTGATGCCCGATCATGCCCATTGGCTGCTGCAACTGGGGTCGAGCGAAAAGCTGGCGGGCATCGTCAATCGACTCAAGTCTGCGAGTGCGCGTCGGGCTAACTCTGTCCTTGGTCGCGAGGGACCATTTTGGGCGCGTGGTTTCCATGATCGTGGCTTGCGGCACGATGAAGACATTGCGTCGGTCGCTCGATACATCGTTGCCAACCCATGGCGTGCCGGTTTGGTGAATCGTGTTGCCGACTGGCCGTTCTGGAACGCGGCATGGCTCTGAGCTTGGTTATGCCGAGCGCGCCGAACTGATTTGAGAGAACGCATCACGGTTGAGTCCATCAATCGAAGCCGAATTTGTCGAACCCATCACAACCATCGATACCCCGTCACCGTAGGAGCGGGCCACGCCCGCGATCGGGATGGTGGTCCTGGCCATGGCCCGCGGTCTTCGCAGGAAACGCAGCGCGTTGCCCCATCGCTGTGCCGGGCGACAACCGACCGTTGCAGCTAGCAACCGATACCCCGGTCGCGGGCATGGCCCGCTCCTACGAGGGGCTCGAACGGGCAAACCTGGGGATCGAACGATCAACGAGAGGCGTCCCAGCGACAACCGAATGCGGTGTCCGATGGCGCGGCGTTCGGCAAGCCGATTGTCGGGTTGCATAATTGCCACTGACTGTCGGTGCTCTCTGCTGGATGTTTCCGCTTCCTTGCGTTTCGCTTGCGACCGTCTTGCATAATCCCTCTCGCCAAACCGGAACCTCGACGCATGCCCTATATCGAACTTGCTCTGCGCTGCGCCGAAAAGGATCAGCCGCGCTATGAAGCGGCGCTGGAGGATCTGGGTGCGCTGTCGGTGACCCTGCTCGATGCGGCAGCCCAGACCGAAAACGAGCGCGCTGTGCTGGAGCCGGGTGTCGGCGAGACGCCGCTGTGGCCGGAGGTCACGGTGGTCGGGCTGTTTGCCCACGGGATCGATCCGGATGCCCTGCTGGCGGCGTTGGAAGCATTCGATGCGGGCATCGATCTACGTGAAGCGAACGTTCGCGAGGTGGCCGATCAGGACTGGGAGCGGGTTTGTCTGGACCAGTTTGCGCCGATGCGTTTCGCTGCGCGGACCTGGATCGTGCCGTGGAACCAGGCGCTGCCGACCGAGGCAGACACGCCGGATGCGGCGGTGATCCGACTCGATCCGGGGTTGGCCTTCGGGTCGGGCACCCATCCGACCACGGCGCTGTGCCTGGAGTGGCTGGACGGCCTCGATCTGAGCGGCAAGGCGGTGCTGGATTTCGGCAGCGGCTCGGGGATTCTGGCCCTGGCCGCGCTGAAACTCGGCGCCGCGCGTGCGGTGGCGGTCGACAACGACCCGCAGGCGCTGATCGCCAGCCACGATAACGCCGAGCGCAACGGCATGGCCGACCGGCTGACGGTGTTTGCGCCCGAGGACGCACCGACCGAGCGCTACCCGGTGGTGGTCGCCAATATCCTTGCTTCGGCGCTGGATCAGCTGGCGCCCGTGCTGACCGCACGCACCGAGCCGGGCGGCGTGATCGCCTTGTCGGGCATCCTGGAAGGCCAGCACGATGCCCTGCTGGAGCGCTACACGACATGGTTCGATGCGCTGCATGTCGCCCGCCGCGAGGGCTGGCTGCGGATCACCGGCGTTCGGCGATCCGACTGATCCGGCGCGACTGGATTAGAATCGGGCGATGCGCGCGCGAGACATCGATTCCTCGACAGACACCGGTCAGACGGATACCGATCCCGACCAGAGCGAGCTGTTCGGCGAAGCGGATTCTCCGGGATTCGCGCGACGCAGCAGGGTTACCGATGAGCCAGCCAGAAACACCGGATGGCGAGTCGCCGTGGCGGTCCTGCTGCCGCTGCTGATCGTTCTGGTGTTCCTGGCCCAGTGGCCTCGTCTGGCGGTCGATCCGCAGTGGCGGCCGCGTCTGCAATCGCTGTGCGAGCGGATCGGATGTGCTCTGCCGCCGTGGCGCGAACTGCCCGCGCTGCGCCTGACCAGTCGCGATTTTCGCGCCCATCCCAGCGTGCCCGGTGCGCTGCTGGTGACTGCCATGTTCCGCAACGAGGCGGCCTTCGCACAGCCCTGGCCGTTGCTGGAAGTGAGTCTGTCCGATCTGCGCGGCGCCCGCATCGGCACCCGGAGGTTCGGCGTCGAGGAATACCTTGGCCGCGCGCCCGAGTCGCCGACACTGCTGGCCGGGCAGAGCGTGCAGCTGGTGCTGGAGCTGGTCGATCCGGCCGAGGAAACGGTCGCTTTCAGTCTCGATTTCCGCTGAGCGGCGACGGCGCGTGGAGCGTCGCGTTGGCACGTAATTTGCTGCGCGCTAAGTGGGGCAATCCAATGCTCGAATTTGTCGCCGCACTTTGACAACGGGCGGCGCGCTCGGGTTAGACTGGCTTCCCCCCCCCCCAAGGGCTCTGCCGGTCGCCAGCAACAGCGGCACGGAAGCCGATTCATGTCAGAGAGTTGAAACGCACGTGACCGCTTTGCTTCCCATGCAAGCCGACGCCGCCCGCGCCAGTTCGCTATCAAACCAGCCTTCCCTGCGCGAATGCGTGCATGTCGCGGTGCGTCGCTATCTGCACGATCTGGGCGATGCCGAGCCCGAAGACATCTACGCGCTGGTGCTGCAGGAAGTGGAGACCGCATTGCTGGCGGAGGTGCTGGGCCACTGCGACGGCAACCAGAGTCGCTGTGCGGCGGCGCTGGGCATCAACCGCGCCACATTGCGCAAGAAGCTGCGCCAGTACCACCTCGACTGAAGCCTTCACCGGCAGGCGCCACGTCCGGCGAATCCGCGTCGGCTTGACCTGGCTCAGTGCCGGCGCTGAGCCGGCGCAGGACACTCTTCGACATCATCCAGTCGGAGAATTCCATGACCAGCCAAAACTACCCGCGCCCAGTGCGGGCCGCGCTTGCCCGCGTGCCGATCGGGCTGGCTGCATTGGCGTTGATCGGCGTCCCCGTCGCCAGCGCGCAAACCGCCTCGCCCTGGCGGGTCGATCTGCGTTACCGATTCGAGCAGGTCGATGACGATGCCCTGGCGCGCGACGCGAAGGCGCATACGGTTCGACTTCGGGTCGGCTACCAGCACAGTTTTTCTGCCGGCTGGCGGGCGTATCTCGAAGGCGAGCATGTCGAGAGTCTCAATGGCCAGTTCAACAGCACGGCCAACGGCAAGACCGGGTTTCCGGTGGTTGCCGACCCCGAGGACACCGAGCTCAATCAGGCCTGGCTGGGTTACGCCGGCGAACGCATCGAAGGCCGGCTCGGCCGCCAGCGGATACTGATCGACAATCATCGCTTTCTGGGCAATGTCGGCTGGCGCCAGAACGAGCAGACGTATGATGCGGTCTGGCTGGCGGGCTCGCCATTGCCGGGATTGCGTGCCCAGTACGGCTATCTGAACCGGGTGCACCGCGTGTTCAGCGATGCGGCGATCAATCCGCTGTTGCGCGAGCGCGAACACGACAGCCACTTCGTCGATCTCGACTATGCCGTCGCGCCCGCACTGAAACTGGGCGGCTATGTATTTCTCTTGAAGGATGAAGACGCGCCGACCGATTCCTCCTCGACCTGGGGCGTGCGGGCGGTGGGCAGTCACGCCTTGAACGACCGGATCAATCTCGCGGTGCGGGCCGAGTACGCCCGCCAGAGCGACTACCGCAATCAGCCGCTGGACTTCGGTCTGGACTATTGGCGCTTCGAGCCTTCGGTCACGCTGAAGGGAGTCACCTTCAAAACCGGCTGGGAGCGTCTCGATGGCGACGGCAGCAAGGGTTTCGCCACCCCGCTGGCAACCCTGCATGCCTTCAATGGCTGGGCCGACCGCTTCCTGGCGACGCCGGCCGATGGATTGGATGACCGTTTCGTCGGACTGTCGGGCACGCTGGGCAAGGCCAGTTGGGCGGTGGTGCGCCACGAGTTCGATGCCGCGCGCGGCAGCGCCGATTACGGCTATGAGTGGGACGCCTCGCTGAGCTATCCACTGCCCGGCGGATTGACCGCGCTGGTCAAGCTGGCCGACTACCAGAGCGATGGATTCGCCACTGATGTCAGCAAGTTCTGGTTCCAGCTGGAGTACCGCAACTGACCTCTGTCAAGGCTCTCAAGGAAATGATCGCGGCACTACTGCCCGGATCGCTCGTGCGGATCCGGGCAGCACTGGCCGGGCATGGCGGCCGTTCGCGTCACTTGCTCAGTCGCGCAGCCGACTGAAGGTGTAGTCCTTGCTTCTCTGCGGCTCATGGCAGGCAAAACACGCGCTGGCGGCCGAGTCTCCGACCACGGGTGCGGCTGGATCGCCGCCTGCGTAGCCTTCGAAGCCCCATCCGCCGGTTTCGGCGAAACGCTGATCATCTTTTTGCATGACGCCGACCACCTTGCGCTTGCCCTCGACGAGGGCGTTAGTGTCGGCGTTCGCTTCCAGGAGATCGAACACGATCACCGAGCCGTTCGGGAAGCGGTCGCTGCGGTAGCCTTCCAGCGCCTTGTCGTTGGCGTAGATGTGGTGGATTCCGCCGAAGGCGGCAAACAGCGGGTGGCCTTCTTCGATCACCATCGACTTGACGTGGCGCCAGTCGCGGTAGCCCTCAGGGTAGGGAACCGATGTTTCGGCCCATGCCGGTTGACCGGCAATCGCCGCCGCAAATGCAACTGTGGCAAGTATCTTCATGACTCGATTCCTCTTACTTGAGATCGGCGATCGCTGCGCCGTGGTTGATGTGAAACGCCTGCCCGCCGAGCACCAGCGCCGGTACGGAGCGCACGCCTTCGGCTTCGGCCTGGGCGATTCGCGAACGATCCTCGCCCAGGTGAATCACCTCGACGCTGTAGCGCCCGCTGTCGATCGCTTCCACGACCTGTTGCTCGGCGGCGACGCAGACCGGGCATCCCGCGTGGTAGAAAATGGCCTTGGGTTTCATGATAGGACTCCTAACTATGTGGGTGAAGGAAAACCGCCCGCAGTGGGCGGCGCTGACCGACGCCGTCAGGCGGCAGATTGGTGTTCGGGACAGTCGATGCGCAGGTTCCGCTGTGCCAGCGCCGCACCAACCAACGCGCAGAAGTGCGGTGTGGGCGAATCCGGTGCAGCGTTCTCCCGGAAGTACTGGCAGCTGACGCAGGTCCGCTGCGGCGCGATCAGCTGCTGCTGTTGCAGTCGCCGGATCATCTTCACGACCAGCGCGAACAGAAGCTCTTGTTCCTGATCGTCGAGCCCCGCCACGATGGTCTCGAAATTCATTGGCCAAGAGTCGGCGACCCGCCGGCCTTTGGCAGTCGCGGTGAGCGCGAGCGCCCGGCCGTCGTTGGCATCGGCCGACTTTCGCAGCAGCGACTTGCCCTCCAGCGAGGCGACGGCGTCGCTTGCGGTTGCCTTCCGGACGCCGACGTGGGCGGCAGCCGCAGTCAGTCGCGCGCCATCGGGACGACCGGCGACGAAGCGGAGAATATCCGCCTGAGTTGGCGAAATGTCGGCCGATTCGGCAGCGCGCCAATCCAGTTGACGGGCCACGGCGGCCAGCCGGGTCAATCCGTCGGCCAGGCGCTGCTGCAAGGGTTGGTTGAGAGGGTCGAACGGCATCGTAAGGCGTCCTGACTACATATGCAGGAATCCTAACCATCACCTCAGGGGCCGTCAAGCGGGTCTGTATCCGCAGCACTCAAGCATTTGCGTCGTGTGCTGGTTCACACCGAGGGTCGATGCACGGCCCCGGTCGCGACTCGGCAATTCGTGCGTCGATTTCCGGATTGCTACAGCAGGCCCGACACCAAGCCCAGCCCGACACCGAACAGCAGCACGGCCACCAGCCGTTGGATACCGGGCATGCTGGCTGCCTTCAGATGGCGATTGCCGATCCAGGTTCCGGCGAAGGCCGCCAGCACGGCGGCCGCCAGCAAGCGGTCGTCGAGGTCGCCGCTGGTGGCGCCGAGCGCCGTGGCGTAAACGCCGATTCGCGTCAGATCGATGAGGCTGGCGATCGCTGCGCCAGTGCCGACATAGGCCTCCTTGCTCAAGCCGGCGCGCGACAAAAACGCCGCACGCAGCGCGCCCTGCATGCCCGAGACGCCGCCGAAGAAGCCGCTCAGCAAGCCACCCAGCGCCATGTAGCGCGGCGGCACCGACAGATCGCGCAGCCGGGGCAGCAGCTCGATCAGCACGAACAGCATCAGCAGCAGGCCGATGGCCAGTTTCACCGGCGTCACCGAGACTGCATGGTCGGCCAGACGGTAACCCAATGTCGCGCTGGAATCGGCCAGCCAGACCAGCAGCCAGGCGCCGAGCACGGCCGCGACGATGGCCGGCGCACCGAAGCGCAGCAGCACGGCGCGGTCGGCATGGCGGCCGACCAGGGAGAGCTTGAACAGGTTGTTGAGCAGATGCACCACGGCGGTGAGCGCCACGGCCTGCTCGATCGGGAAGAAGACCGCGAATGCCGGCAGCAGCAGTGTGCCCAGACCAAAACCGGTGAAGAAGGTGAGCAGGGCAGCCAGCAGGGCGACCGAGCAGATCAGCAGGTAGGTCATGCGTGGGCGAGTGCGGGCGCGGACTGGATTTGGCCAATCATAACCGGCTCGCCCCGGCCCCAAAACGAAAGCCCCGCAGGTGCGGGGCTTCCGGGTCGGCCGGGTTTCCGAAAACCGCTCAGTACACGTCGTTGACCGTGTTGTAGACGTTGAACTTGCCGGTCGGGGTGATCAGCCGGGCGTCGTCGAGCACCGCCTTGAGCTTGCGGGTCCTGTCGTCAACCACCACGATGGCGGAGCGCTGGTCCTTGCCGTTCCACACCGAGAACCACACTTCATCGCCGGCCTTGTTGTACTCGGGCTGCACGACGCGCTTGGGACCTTCGCCAAGGTTGGCCCATTCGGCGATCGGCAGCACTTCAAAGCCGGCGTCGAGGTTGTCGATATTGAACACCGCCACGCTCTGGCTGACCTTCGCGTCCGGGTTGAGCGGGGTGTCGATCCACAGGTTGCGCGAGGTCGGGTGGGTCTTGACGAACAGCGATCCGCCGCCCTGGCCCTTGAGCACATCGACCACTTTCCAGGCGTGCTGCGGGTGCTTCTCCGGGTCGGTGGCGATCAGGGTGATGTTGTCGTTGCCGAGCGCAGACGTCGTCCACACCGGGCCGTAGGTCGGGTGGGTGAAGTTGGCGCCGCGACCGGGATGCGGGATCTTCTCGACGTCGATCAGGCCGACCATTTTCTGTTCCAGCGAGTCGACCACGGCGATCTTGTCGCTCTGGTTGGCGGCGGTCAGGAAGTAGCGCTTGCTGGAATCCCAGCCGCCGTCATGCAGGAAGCGCGCGGCGTCCAGCGTGGTGACCTTGAGCGCGTCGATATTGCTGTAATCGACCAGCAGGATGCGGCCGGTCTCCTTGACGTTGACGATGAACTCCGGGTGCTTGTGGCTGGCCACGATGGCGGCCACGCGCGGCTCGGGGTGGTACTCCTGGGTATCGACCGTCATGCCCCGGGTGGACACCACCTTGATCGGTTCCAGCGACGGGCCGTCCATGATCACGTACTGCGGCGGCCAGTAGGCGCCGGCGATCGCCAGCTTGTCCTCGTAGCCCTTGTACTTGGAGGTCTCGACCGAGCGCGCCTCCAGGCCGATCTTGATTTCCGCCACCCGCTCCGGGACCTTCATCCACATGTCGATCAGGTCGATCTTGCCGTCGCGGCCGATGGTGTAGATGTAGCGACCCGAGTGCGAGACGCGCGAGATATGGACCGCGTAGCCGGTCTTGAGGATGGCGATGATGTCCTTGCTGGCGCCATCGATCAGCGCCACTTCGCCGGAGTCGCGCAGGGTGACCGAGAAGACGTTGTCGAGGTCGTAGTCGTTCATCTTGCGGGTCGGCCGCTGATCGACCGGCACGAACACCTTCCACGAGCCGCGCATTTCCTCCATGCCCCACTCGGGCGGATTGGGCGGGGTGTGCTGGAGGAAGCGCGCCATCAGGTCGACTTCGGCGCTGCTGAGTTCGCCGCCGGTACCGAAATTGGGCATGCCGCCGGGCGAGCCGAAGTTGATCAGCGCCTTGAGGTAATCGGTGCCCTTGGCCTGGGTCAGATCGGGAGTGAGCGGCTTGCCGGTGGCGCCCTTGCGCAGCACGCCATGGCAGCCGGCACAGCGCTGGAAGAAGATGTCGCTGGCCTGGGCGAATTCCGCTTCGCTCATGTCCGGCGCGCCGGGGGTGCGGATCTGCTTGACGTCGCTGCCGGCCAGCGTACTTGGCGCGCCCTCGTAGGCGGCCTGGGCCTGGCTGGTACCGGGATGCGTCTGGCCCTGGGCCGGGTCGCTGGATACCGCCAGCCCCGCGCGTTGGGCAGCTACCTGTTCGGCGCTGACCACCGGGCCGGCGTTGCCCCAGGAGGTATAGACGTGGCTGAGAATGGCCGCGATGTCGGTGTCGCTCAAGTGGCTCATCGCCGGCATTACGTTGTTGTAGGTCACGCCATTGACGACCATCTCGCCTTGAAGGCCTTTGAGTACCGAGGCGATCACGGTTTCCGCAGGATTGGCGGTCAGCCAGTCCGATCCGGCGAGTGGCGGAAACGCACCCGGCAGTCCCTTGCCGTCGGGCTGATGGCAGGCCGCGCAGTTGGCCAGATAGGCGGCCTTGCCGGCTTCGCTGCCGACGACCGGGACCCGCTCGTTGACCAGAGTCGCGTCGGGCTGCTGGGCACAGGCGGTGCCCAGACTGAGCAACAGTGCGAGGGCGATGGGTGTCTTGCGCATGGTGGTCTCCTGATGATCTGAACGATCGGTTGGCTGGACAGATCCAGCCGATGGAGCCAGTGTGGGAGCGGACCGGAGGTCGGTTCGCTGACTTGCGTCAAGTGCGATGCAGATCGGGGCTGTCAGGCGATGCGCGATGACGCGAATCAAGGTTAACGCAAACGCAACTTACTAACCTGCACGCATTCTTCGACAACGCACTCATCAAAAGCGAGCAGGTCATGACCCGTATCGAATACCAAAGGCAGGCAGAATTACTGCCGGTCGCATGTCGAAGCCGGCAGGTTGCTTCGCCTATCCGCCACCTCGCGCTGGCCTGTGCGCTGGGTCTGAGCGGTGCAGTCGGAGCGCAAGCGCCCGTTGAGACGCCGGACGGAGCCGACCCAACCTGGCTGGACACCATCGTGGTGGTTGCCAGCCGCGCGCCCGAGCCGCTGTCGCAGGTGGTCGCCAGCGTCGCCGTGATCGACCGCCAGACGCTGGAGCGGGAGCTGGTGCAGGACATCGGCGATCTGGTGCGCTACACGCCCGGCGTGGCGGTGATTTCCGAGGGCAACCGGTTTGGTCGGCAGGGTTTCTCGATTCGCGGCCTGGAGGGCAATCGGGTCCGCGTGGAAGTCGACGGGGTGCCGATGCCGGATGCCTTCGCAGTCGGCCAGTTTGCCGCGGCCGGTCGCGATCTGGCCGATCTGGAAGCGATCGAACAGGTCGAGATTCTGCGCGGCCCGGCATCCACGCTGTACGGCAGCGATGCACTGGCCGGCATCGTGGCCATGCGCACCCGCGACCCGGCGGATTTTCTCGCCGAGGTCGATGGCGATCATTATCTCGGCGCCCGGTTCGGCTACAACGGTCGGGACGACAGCGCGCTGGCGTCCGGCGTCTGGGCTGGCCAGCTGGCGTCCGGCTGGCAGGCCATGGCGTTGGTCGCCCGGCGCGATGGCCATGAGGACGAGAACGCCGCGTCTGCGCCAGAGAGCCGCGCCAACCCGGCCGATTACACCCGCGACACGTTTCTCGGCAAGCTGCTGTTCGACGCCGGCGTCGGCGGCCGCTACACGCTGACGGCGGAGTACAGCGAAGAGGACCGGTTCACCGATGTGCGCTCGCTGCTGTTCGGGCCGGGGCGGTTCAACACCACGTTTCGGCTGCAAGCCGATGACGGCTACCAGCGCCAGCGCCTGAGCCTGAAGGGCGAGTGGGCCGACCCGCTGCCGTGGCTGGATGCGCTCGAGGTGCAGGCCTGGGGCCAGGATGCCGAGACCCGGCAGGACAGCGCTCAGTGGCGACTGCCCGACCGCGCCAGCCGAAACGACACGCTGAGGCTCCGTCGGTTCGAATTCGAGCAGCGCGTGGCCGGTCTGGATGTGGTTGCCCAGAGCCGGTTCGATGCGCTGGGCGCCCGGCACTGGATGGTCTACGGCGTGGATTTCGAGCGTTCACGCTACGAGGGGTTTCGCGACGGCACGCAGACCGATCTGCTGACCGGCGCGGTCACCAACACCGTGCTGGGCGAAGTGTTGCCGGTGCGCGATTTCCCGACCTCGACCGAGCGCAGCATCGGCCTGTTCTGGCAGGATGAGATCGATCTCGGCGCTGGGCTGGCGCTGATTCCCGGGCTGCGCTGGGAGCACTATCGCCTGGAACCGAAGCCGGATGCCTTGTTTCGCGCGGACTTCCCCGATCTGCCGGTGGTCGAGGTCAGCGAGAGCGAACTCACCCCGCGCGCCTCGCTGCGCTGGACGGTCGACGACCGGCACACGCTGTTTGCCCAGTACGCCGAGGGCTTCCGCGCGCCGCCGTTTTCCGATGCCAATATCGCGCTCAGCCTGACCGGGCTGGCTATCGAGCTTCGGCCCAATCCCGACTTGCAGCCGGAGACCAGTCGCGGCATCGAGTTGGGTTGGCGATTCACCGGCGACCGGCTGCGCGCCAGCGTTTCCGGTTTCTTCAACCGCTACCGCAACCTGATCGACACCCGCGCCAATCTCGGCCCCGATCCGGCAACCGGCGCGCTGATCTTCCAGTCGGTCAACCGCGACCGGGCCCGCATTCGCGGCGTCGAGGGCGAACTGGACTGGCTGCTCGGCGAGCGCTGGGCGCTGCGCGGTGCGCTGGCCTATGCCCGGGGCGACGACACCCGGCGCGACATGCCGCTCAACAGCGTACAGCCGGCCCGCGCCGTGCTCGGTCTGCGTCGCGAGGCGGACCGCTGGGGCGCAGAAGCCGTACTCACCGCCGTCGCCGCCAAGGATCGGGTCGACACCAGCGCCGGTCCGCTATTCGAACCGCCGGGCTATGCCCTGATCGACCTGCTGGTCTGGGCCGAGCCGTGGGACGGTGTGCGGATCAATGCCGGCCTGTTCAACCTGGCCGACCGGCGGGTCTGGGACTGGTCGAGCGCGCGCGGCATCGACCCGACCACCGATGACCTCGACTTCTTCACCCGGCCCGGCCGCAGCGCCAGCGTCAGCGTGACGGTGGGGTGGTAGCCGACGGCCGGGTCAGGGCGCCGAGCGCCAGCAGCAGCGCGATGCCGACCATGCCGACCACGGGCGATCTCCACAACCCTGGAAAGTAGCCGGATCAAGGGTCTACTTGGTTCGGCCCATGAGGCGGCTCCGTCCCGCCAGTTGACAGCGACTATTACGGTAGCTACAGTAAAGCATGGAAATCGAGTTCGATCCAGCCAAGGACGCCACCAACCAAGCCAAACATGGCGTTTCGCTTTCCTTGGCCGTCGAACTCGACTGGGATGCCGCGCTGGTATGGATTGACGGGCGGTTCGAGTACGACGAAGTCCGAATGATCGCCCTCGCTCCGAAGACCAACACTCTGTACTACGTGGCGTTTGTAGACCATGGCGAAGTGCGAAGGATCATCAGCCTCCGCCGCGCCACTCGTCGTGAGGTAAAGCACTATGTCGAAAGTTTCTAAGCGTCCCGCTATCCGCATGCCGACTCTTGAAGAAGACAAGGCCATCACCGCGGCGGCCAAGAGTGACCCTGACGCTCAGCCGCTCACGCCAAAGCAGTTGAAGGAAATGGCGCCGCTGAAGTCTCTTCGTGGCCGCCCGAAGTCCCCGAACAAGAAGGTACTGCTGTCTGTGCGTTACAGCCCGGAGGTCGTTGCCTACTTCAAGTCCACAGGAGCGGGCTGGCAGTCGCGGATGGACAGTGTTCTTCGTAAGTACGTAACCCGTCATTCCCGTAGCGCCTGAGCCCGAATGGGGCCGAACCTCTCGGTCAACCGGACCGCCTGCAAGCTGCGCTTGCAGGTCCCCTCCGCGCTCCGCGCTTCGCGCTCCGGCGACCGGTTACCTCAAACGTTCCGCGTGCACATCGGCTTCTTCACCCGAGGCGGGCGCAGAGCCAGCGTCAGCGTGACGGTGGGGTGGTAGCCGACGGCCGGGTCAGGGCGCCGAGCGCCAGCAGCAGCGCGATGCCGACCACACCGACCACGGGCGAACTCCACAACCCCGGAAAGTAGCCTCCGACCGCCAGCGACAGCAGCGGATGCGCCACCCCGTTCACCGCCGAGGCGATCGCCAGAAACCAGATCGGGAACAGCACGACCCGCGAGGGGACGCGGAGCAGGACGATGGCCGCGATCCACACCACGATCCAGAACACGTTGAACGCCACCAGGAACGACCCCGGCCACGGCGTCAGGCGGAGCAGCTCAGGGAAACGAACGCCGAATGCCGCCCGCCATTCTTCGATGAAGTGAATGCCGTGCGCCGCGACCGCGACCGCGGCGATTCGACCGACCCGGCGCGCCTGCGCCGAGGCCCCCGCACAAGGCGCGCGCGATGCCGACAGCAGCAGCGCCGCGATGGCGACAATGCCCAGGCCGGACGTTCCAAGCAGGATGCTTCGGACCGCTTCGCTCACGACAAACGTCCCCGATCGGGTTTCAACGCGGTCGGCCACTCCAAGCTCCGGCCACGGCGCCTCACTTCCACGCAGCGGCCGTGCGGCGACTCGATATGCGCCTGGAACCGGCGACCCCAGCCTGTGCGCCATCGAGACCCGCGCCCTCGGAGAATCCCTCATCGTGGTGCAAGAATCCTCTGATCTGCCAGTCTCATCGGGATGAAAATGAACCTGGAACATTCTTTCAGCATCCCGCCAGCGATGTCTGCCAACGGCATAGGGTGCGTCCTGCGTGTTATGGGCGATGCACCACCACGCCGTCGATCGGGTCGACCGGGGCAGTCCACGGCGCGCGCTCGGTGAGCTGTCTGGCCTGGGCGTAACCGGCCTCGTGGCGGGCGCGCAGGCCGGCCGGGGAAAAGTCGATGTCCTTGGTGGCGGTTTCGCCTTCCAGCGTGGACGGCGTGAGCATCATCACGTGCATGGTGGTGGTGCAGCCGTAGGCGGTCAGCGCGCGGTTCACGTCCGACTCGCGGGTGGCTTTGGGCAACTGGCGCGACAGTTCGCCGATGACGTGGCGCAGGCGATGCAGTTGCTGTTGGCGGGCGATGTGGCTGTGCGCGCGACTGGCGTACTGGATGTCCTTCTGTCGGGCCAGTACCTGATCGATCGATTCCGGCTCCGGGCCTTCGGCGGGCCAGAGGTTGATGGCAAAGATCAGCGAGTCGCGGCGCGGGTTGTCGTCGAGCACCGCCTCGATCGGGGTGTTGGAGTAGATGCCGCCATCCCAGTAAGGTTCGCCGTCGATGCGCACCGCCGGGAAGGCGGGCGGCAGGGCGCCGGAGGCCATGATGTGATCTAGACCGATGGCGCCATCGCGGGTGTCGAAATAGCGCATGGCGCCGGTACGCGCATTGACCGCACCGACCGTGAGCCGGGTCGGATGATGATTGAGCCAGTCCAGATCGACCAGCCCGGCCAGCGTCTCGCGCAGCGGCGAGGTGTCGTAGTAGGACGCCTTCTCGATGCCCACGGCGGCGCTGGCACCCATCCAGGCGGTGGTGCTGGGCCGGAAGAATCCCGGAACGCCGCCGGTGAAGATGGCCATGTCGTTGAGCGCGTTGTTCAGACGCACCGGCAGCCACGGCGCCATGCCCTTGCGCTCGATGCGCTGCCAGAAGGCGTCCAGCCGGTCGAGCCGGTGCTCGGGTCGGTTGCCGGCGATTAGCGCGCCGTTGATCGCGCCGATCGAGGTGCCGATCACCCAGTCGGGCTCGAAGCCCGATTCGTGCAGCGCCTGGTAGGCGCCCACCTGGAAGCTGCCGAGCGCGCCGCCGCCCTGGAGCACCAGCACGTTCTGCGGCCGGCCGGATGCGCTGCAGGAACCCGTCGGCGCGGCCGGGGCGGAATCGGAGCCGGCGGCGGCGCGGCGTTTGCTCACTGGGCCACCCAGCCGCCGTCGATGGGCAGGATGGCGCCGGTGATCGAAGCCGCGTCATCGCTGCACAGATAGCGCGCCAGGCTGCCGACCTGATCGATGCCGACGAACTGCTTGGTCGGCTGGGCGGCCAGCATCACGTCCCGGATCACTTCTTCTTCGGTGATGCCGCGCGCCTTGGCGGTATCGGGGATCTGCTTCTCGACCAGCGGGGTGCGCACATATCCGGGGCAGATGGCGTTGACGGTAATGCCCGACTGCGCGGTTTCCAGCGCGACGGTTTTGGTCAGCCCGGCGATGCCGTGCTTGGCGGCAACATAGGCGGCCTTGAACGGGCTGGCGACCAGGGCATGTGCCGATGCCAGATTGATGATCCGGCCCCAGCCCTTTTTCTTCATGGCCGGCACCGCCAGGCGCGTGGTGTGGAACGCCGAGGTCAGGTTGATGGCGATGATGGCGTCCCATTTGGCGATCGGGAAATCCTCGATCGGCGACACGAACTGGATGCCGGCGTTGTTGACCAGCACGTCCACGCAGCCGAACTCGGCGATGGCTTCCTCCATCATCGCCTCGATCTCGTCGGGCCGGGTCATGTCCGCCCCGCTGTAGCGCACGGTGACGCCGTGGCTGTCGGCCAGCTCAAGGCGGGTGGCCTCGATCTCGGCGGCATCGCCGAAACCGTTGAGAATGATGTTGGCGCCGGAGGCGGCCAGGGCACGGGCGATACCCAGGCCGATACCTGAGGTGGAGCCGGTGATCAGGGCGGTTTTCTTGGCTAGCATGGTGTTCTCTCGATTGCGGAGGGGAGGGGTGTCCGCGCGACGTGGCGGATGGCCGGACAGCGGATCGGGCGCGAACGGCCTGATGACCGTTCATGTTGCACCGCGACACGTCCAGTTGTCGATGCCCGTCGCATCGGCGGATATGGCCTGGGGACCGTTGTCGATCAGGCAGGCGAGCTCGATGAAGTCACGTCGAGCGACTGGCCTCGCTTTGGCCGCAGGCCGCAAGCCGGGTCACCAGGGGTCTTGTCCTCGACCCAGTGCGCGCTCGATCAGGCGCTGGAGAAACGCGAAATATCGCTCGATGTAGCTTATCCCGTTTTCGCTGTCGAGCACGAACGGGTTCATCAGGGTGTGGCGCAGGATCGACAGCCGGTCGCCGTGTCCGCTCTCGGTTAGCGTGGCCGGGTCGAGGTGGAGATCGGCCAGTACCCGCGCGGTGTCGGCCGGCCCGAGGGCCTCCGGGCGCAGGGTGGTGCTGGATCCGAAGAATTCGTAGGCCTGCAGCGGCGAGGTTTCGTCGAGACGCAGTTGGGTGAGCAAGCGGCGCACGAAATCGTTCATCGACGCCACATCCCGGTTGCCGACCGGATTCATCGCCAGGCAGACCAGGTTGGAGTCCGGGGGAAACGGGATGGTGCAGTGCAGCCTGTCGGCCACGGCGTCGGCAAAGTCTTGCGCCGCCGCCACGAAGGCCTCGCGGTTGCGGATCGTCTGCGCCTGGATCCGGCCGAAATGCGCGCAGTCCAGCGGCAGCACCTGATGGGCGACGTAGACCGAGGCGGCGGCGGTGCCGGGCTTGGAGCCTTCCGGAATGTAGCGGCCGAGGTGTCGGTAGCGGCGGAAAAAATCGCTCTCCCGCTCGCTGCCGAACACGTAGTCGGCGTCTTCGGCCAGCAGGGCCATCGCGCGCTCGTCGCGGCACACAAATGCGCCGGCGCCGTAGGGAATGTAGCCGAGTTTGTGCGGGTCGATGGTCACCGAGTCGGCCTCGCCGAGTGCGGCGTAGGCGGCGTGGACTTCCGGCGATGGAAAATCCACGAACTCGCGGCGCATGGTCTCGATCGGGCGCAGCGAGCCATCGGTCGCGCGAAACAGGGTGGCCAGATAGCCGCCCCAGGCGGCATCGACATGCACCGCGAAACCCAGTCCCTGCGCGGCGAACCGGGCGCGCGCCGCGATCACGCCATCGACCGGGTCGACGGTGCCGAACTCGGTGCTGCCCAGCACCGGCACCACCATCAGCACCGGCTGGCCAGTAGCCCGGCAGCGCTGGAGTTCGGCGTCCAGGGCGTCGAGGTCCAGGCGCATGCCGCGCTCGGGCAGGATGCGCAGCTGATCGCGACCGAGACCGAGCAGCTTCATGCCTTTCGACCAGGAATAATGCGCGGTCACCGGCGCCAGCACCGCCGGCGGCCGGAGCGCCGGGTGACGCTCGAAGAACGCGACCAGACCCAGCGTCTCGACGCGCGCGGCGCGCACCGCAGCCAGCCAGTGCGCCTGCTCGCCGGCCGGGCAATCGGCCAGGAACGCATCCCAGGCGCTCAGCAGGGCCAGGCCCTGATCCGGGCTGAGGTTGAATGCCGAGACATCGTCGTCGGGCAGCATCAGTCCCGGTGGGGCGGCCGTGCGCAGCGCGACCGGAAACGCCTTGAGCGACAGGGCCAGCCGGAGCCCCTGGAAATTGGCCGTGGTGCCGCCCGAGGTCAGGTGGCCGAACGCGCAATCCGGCCGGCCTGGGTCGTCGCGAAACCCGATCATGCGCGCCAGCTGCAGGCCGGCCTTCAGCTCCAGATCGATGGTGACCGGTGCGGCTTCCTCGCTGACATTGTTCGGGTTGTAGGGCAGGGTCAGGTAGTGGGCGGCGAGACCGGGCAGCAGCAGATCGGACACCATATGGCCCAGATAGCGCTGGCTGTGGAACGGCACCGAGCGCTTGAGCGCCGCCGACAGGCTGTGCAGCTCGCGGCGCAGGCGCGCTTCCATCGCCTCGAACTGCGGACTCTGCCGGGCGCGGGTCGGGATGGCCGGCGGGTCTTCGGGATGCAGGTTCCGGCGCCAGTAGACGTGGTCGCGCAGAAACTCGACCACCAGTTGTTCCAGCAGCGCGTCGTTCTCGCCGTAGGGACCCAGAAAGCAGGCGTCGAGTGTCGGATCGCTCATCACAGCCAGCCGTTGATGAAGCCCAGTGGGTGGTGGCTGCGCGCCACCGAATACATGAATCCGAAACAGGCCAGCGCCAGCAGATAGAAACGCGCCTTGTCCTTGCGGCTGCGCGCGCGCTTGAGCGCCAGCGAGCCGAACACGATGTAGGCGGCCAGCAATGACAGTTTGACCGCCAGCCAGGGCGTGCTCAGCGGATTCAGATGCAGCACCGCCAGCAGCATGAGGGCGGCGGTCACCAGCGCGGTGTCGATGCCGTAGCTGAGATAGCGCACCGGTGCGGCCATCGCCAGCCTGAGCCCGGCCAGCACGCCCAGGCCGCGCATGGCGAACAAGGCTCCACTGCTGAGCGCCAGGAAAATGTGCACCAGTTTGATCTGAAGGTAGTACTCGGTCACGGACACATCCTGTTCATCGCCATCCAAGACGGCATTCTGCGGCATTCACCCGCAATGCGCGGATGGTCGCCGGCTCACTGCCGTCGATCAGCCGGCGCCGCCGTCGGCGCGCGGCGTGAGATACAGCCAGGCCGAGCGCAGCGCCCAGGGACCGAACGCAATCAACCAGCCCAGCCCGGCCGCCGCCTGCCAGGCCAGGCCGTCATTGCCCAGCTCGCCGAACACGCGAATCAGCGCGACCCCCTGGATCAGCGCGAAGGCGAACCAGGCCGGCGCGGTCATGTGCAGCGGTCGGCCGCTGTGGCCTTGCGTCACCCGGGTGACCATGGCCACCAGCAGGCTGCCGAAAAAGCCCACCGCCAGCGCGTGACTCGGTGCCCGGCCCAGCGCGAACTGATCGCTGACCAGCAGCCACAGGCTTTGCGCGCTGTACAGCGCGAACGCCACCGGCAGCCAGGTCAGGCCGATGAACAACACCCGGAGCAGGCCGGGCATGGCCGCGCGCGGCCACCAGCGCCAGAGCATCCAGGCAAACAGGCCGGTCAACGGCAGATCGGCCAGCCACAGCCAGGCGTAGACGTGGCTGAGTTCCAGCCACAGGTGTGCGGCGATCAGCAGCCACATCGCCGCCAGCAGCCACATCGGCCGCCACACTCGATAGCCGGCGACCACCCGGCTGGCAAAGAACGGAACCATCCGGTGACAGACTGTGACATAGACCGGCAGGGCAAAGCCGATCAGGCCCAGCTTGATGGCCGCGAACGGCAGCAGCACCTGACTGGGCACATGCAGCCAGACGGCATAGAGGGCGAAGCCCAGCAGCCCCATCGCCAGCGCCAGCCAGGCGCTGACCGCATGCCAGGTTCGGCCGGATTCGCGCCACAGCACGCCCAGCAGGGAAGCCATGCCCGACAGCCAGCCGGCCAGGGTGAACAGCGCGCCCAGATGGAGCAGATGGGCAAATCCCCACAGCCCGATCAGGGTGAGCGCCTGACCGCCCAGCAGCCCCAGACCGACCGGCAGGTAGTGCCAGCGACCCATGTCGGGCTGGCCCATCCAGCGCGGAAACACGGTCAACAGGAAACCGAACATGAACGGTGCCAGCACCTGATACGGCATCACGATGGCATGTGCCCAACCGGCCGGGATGGGCGGCTGCGGCAGGCTGAACAACTGCCAGCGCATCGCCACCAGCCAGGCCGTCCACCAGGCCATCGCCGCCAGGACATTGAGCGCGCCAATCAGGAACAACAGCCGATGTGGCGCCCGGGCCAGCACCGGGAGGGAAATCGATAGACGGTCGGATGGCGAATTCATGCCGTCAGTCTCGCAACGACCACGCGCCGGGGCATTGATACAGGTCATGTTCTCGTGGGGCACTCTTGCGCGGACGTGGGGGGCCCTGGTGCTTGGGTAACCCCAGCAGAACGGCACATAAGCCCGTACGTCCGCCACGAAGCCGGTCGGACCGGTCGGCAGCGGCTCAAAAAATGCACGAGTCGGGACAGCGCTGGCTCCAGCACGAGGCGGCCGAGGACGCATCAACAAAAGGTGGCCGAGGCCGTGTCAAAAAAACGAGTCGGCCGAGGGCGCGTCAAAAAAAAGGGGCGGCCAAGGCCGCCCCAAGGAGGAGAGCATCAACAACGGTGCAATCAGTGTGCCTGTTCGACCGCTTGGGTTGCCGGGGCCGGGGCTTTGCCCGGTGCGATCCACAGCCGGGCGGTGAACAGCGCGATCAACGCGGCGCCGACGCTGAAGATCACGTCGCCCGGCACCCGCAGCCAGACCAGCAGTTCGATGATCGGCTGGCCCATGAACTCGGCCGAGCGGGCGTACCAGTAGCCGTTTTCCAGTGCGGCATGCAGCTGCAGCAGGCCTATCGGCAGCAGGGTCAGCACGGCCATCAGGCTCAGGCCGATGTTCAGGCTCCAGAAACTCTGGGCCAGCAAGGTGTCGCTCCACACCGCCTGGGGCTTGAGGCCGCGCAGGCAGAACAGCATCAGGCCGATACCCAGCATGCCGTACACGCCGAACAACGCGGTGTGGCCGTGCAGCGGCGTGAGGTTGAGGCCCTGCATGTAGTACAGCGCCAGCGGCGTGTTGATCAGGAAGCCGAACAGACCGGCGCCGACCAGATTCCAGAACGCCACCGCCAGGAAGAACATGATCGACCAGCGGTAGCGCTGCATCCAAGGCGTGGCCTTGCCGTGCTTGTAGGTGTCGTAGGCTTCCAGGCCGATCAGCGCCAGAGGCACCACTTCCAGCGCCGAGAACGTTGCGCCGAGCGCCAGCACCGCCGTCGTGGTACCGGCGAAGTACAGGTGGTGGAAGGTGCCCAGCACGCCGCCGGCCATGAAGATCATGGTCGCGAACAGCACCGCCACGGTGGCGGTCTGGCCGCGCACCAGGCCCAGCTTGACGAACAGGAAGCTGATCACCGCGGTGGCGAACACTTCGAAGAAGCCCTCGACCCACAGGTGCACCACCCACCAGCGCCAGTACTCGACCATCGACAGCGAGGTGTGCTCGCCCCACATCAGGCCCGCGCCGTAGAACACGCCGATCGCCACCACCGACAGGAACAGCAGGCCGACGATCGAGGACATCTCGTCGCGCCGCTTCAGCGCCGGCCACAGCGCCCGGCCCACCAGCACCAGCCACAGCATCAGACCGATGAACAGGAACGCTTGCCAGAACCGTCCGATATCGACGTATTCCCAGCCCTGATGGCCGAACAGGAAATTGTATTCCAGGCTCATCCTCTGCATCACCGCAAACCATTGTCCGGCGAACGCGCCCACCACGATCACCAGCAGGCAGACGAACAGGAAGTTGACACCCAGTCGCTGGAATCGCGGTTCGTGGCCGGATATCGCCGGGCCGATGTACAGGCCGGTGGCCAGCCACGCGGTGGCGATCCACAGCACCGACAGTTGCGTGTGCCATGAACGGGTCAGCGAATAGGGCAGGATATCGGCCAGCGCGAAGCCGTACAGCTCCTGGCCTTCGACCTGATAGTGCGCCGTGATGGCGCCGAGCGCGATCTGCACCAGAAACAGCGCCATCACCAGCCAGAAATACTTTCCGGTTGCCTTCATCGAGGCCGTGGGCACCATATTTTCCAGCGGGTCGCGCGCCGGCGGGGTCAGGCGCGGCTCCTGGCCGTGATAGACGGCGTAGTGCCAGGCCAGCAGGCCGATGCCGGCCAGCATGAACAGGATGCTGAACACCGTCCACAGGAAGGCCGTTGAGGTCGGCGCATTGCCGACCAGTGGCTCGTATGGCCAGTTGCTGGTGTAGCTTCTGCCGCCGCCGTCCGGACGTTCGGCGGCTGCCGCCCAGGATGCCCAGAAGAAGAAGCCGGTCATCGCCTGCCGGTTATCGGCATCGGGGATGGTGTCGTTCTTCATCGCATACGACTCGCGCAGCGCGGCGGTTTCCGGGTGGTTTCCGAACAGGCTCAGGTAATGCGCAGCGGTCTCGCGGATCGCCACGGCGCGCTCGTCGGGCACCACCAGGGTGGCACTGTCCGGGTCGTAGGTATTGGCCCGGATGGCCGGTTGCAGCTCGGCCTGAACCTTGGCGCGATCGCCGTCGCCGAGTTCATCGAAATTCAGCCCGAACTGCGCCTGAGCCCTCAGATTGAGCCAGGCCAGGGTTTCCCGATGCAGCCAGTCGGCGCTCCAGTCCGGTGCCACCAGGGCGCCGTGGCCCCAGATCGAGCCGAGCTGCATGCCGCCCATCGACTGCCAGACCTGCCGGCCGCGCTCGATGTCGGCCCGGGTGTAGATCGTCTCGCCGCTTTCCGAGACGACCTGCTCGGGCATCGGCGGCGCTTGACGATGGACCTCGCCGCCCATCCACAGCAGCACGCTGAAGGAGGCGACCAACAAGGCCGTCAGGCCCCACCAGAGTTTCCGGGTTATGCTCATGACACAGTGCTCCATTCGGAATGGAGCCATGCTCGGTACGCGAGGCGCCGGCCGCACTGACCCAGGTCAAGCGCGGTTCAGCCGGGCGCTGGATCGCCGGCGGCGCGACGCCCCGGCAAGGTCGAAACGACTACTGGCGCAGCACCGGGCGGGCCATTTCCTTCAGCCGCTCGATATCGACCAGTTCCATGTCGCGCCGCTCGACCCGGATCAGCCCGTTCGACTGAAACCGGCGCAGCACCCGGCTGACGGTTTCGGCTGCCAGACGCAGATAGTTGGCGATATCGGTGCGCGCCATGGTCAAGGTGAAGCGCCGGGCCGAAAAACCGCGCGAGGCATAGCGCTGGGACAGCGCCACCAGAAACGCGGCCATGCGTTCATCGGCGGTGTAGTCGCCGGCCAGAAGGGCGGCCTTGCCGATATCGGCGCTGAGCAGGCGGAACAGGTGACTCTGCAGTCCGGGCATCTTCTGCGCCAGCGTGGCCATTTTCGGGAACGAGAACCGGCACAGCATCACCGTGTCCAGCGCGACCGCATTGCACGGATAGTGCGATTGGTGGATCGCGTTGAGGCCGATCACTTCGCCGGGCAGAAAGAACCCCAGCACCTGCTCGCGGCCATCCGGGTCGACCACGAAAGTCTTGACGGTGCCGGCGCGAACGGCGGCGATGGCATTGAACGGATCGCCCTCGCGGAAGATATGCTCGTCGGCATGGAACGGCCCGACATGTTCGACCAGGCAGTGCAGTTCGAGCAGGGCGGACTTGTCGTAGCCCTGCGACAGGCAGGCATCGGAAAACGCGCAGGTGCTGCAAAAGCGCAGGGCATCGCCATCGTCGGCGATCGGGTTCAGCGCACGGCGCAGGCCGCCGGGTGAGCTCACTGGCAATGGCTCCCGAGCGCCGGACAGCGGCGCGCCGGGCCGTTCAGATGGCCTTGGAGAAGTTCGCCGGGGTGGGCGTTTGAAGGTATCGGTCGAAGCACATGGCGATGATACGCAACAACATCCGTCCGCGCAGGCTCACCGAGATCCGGCGCGGCGAGGCCGAGACCAGGCCATCGCTGGACAGGGGTTCCAGGCACGCTAGTGCGTCGGAAAAGTACCTTTTGAAATCAATATCATAGCGATCCTCGATGGCCGGGATGTCGACTTCGCCCTGGCACATCAGCTGCTGGATCAGGTCGGCCCGCAGGACATCGTCGAGATCCAGATTCAGGCCGCGCCAGACCGGCAGCCGGCCCGCATCGATGGCCGCCTCCCAGCTGGGCAGGTCGCGGAAGTTCTGGCTGAAGCTGTCGCCGATGTGGCTGATCGCGCTCACGCCCAGTCCGATCAGGTCGCTGTCGGCGTGGGTGGTGTAGCCCATGAAGTTGCGATGCAGGCCGCCGCGTTCCTGGGCCAGCGAAAGGTCGTCGTCGGGCAGCGCGAAGTGGTCCATGCCGATGTAGCGATAGCCGGCGGCCGACAGCTTGTCGATGGCCAGCTTGAGCAGGCCGAGCTTGTCCTCGGGGCTGGGCAGATCCCCGGCGTCGATCTGGGTCTGGCTGCGGAACATCTTCGGCAGATGGGCATAGCTGTAGATCGCCAGCCGGCTGGGGCGGGTCTGGATGACGGTGTCGAGGGTGCGGGCAAAGCCCTCGGCGTTCTGTTTCGGCAGGCCGTAGATCAGATCGATGTTCACCGAACGAAAGCCGTGGGCGCGGCAGTCGTCGATCACCTGCATGGTTTCTTCGACGCTCTGGATGCGGTTGACCGCCTTCTGGACGATCGGGTCGAAGTCCTGCACGCCCAGGCTGGCCCGGTTGAAGCCGGCCTCGGCCAGTTCGGCGATCTCTCCCGGCCGCACGCTGCGCGGGTCGAGTTCGATCGAAAAATCGCGCTGCGCGCTGCGGCTGAAGGTGAAATGCTGGCCCAGGCTCTCGACCAGCTCGCGCAGCTGCCAGGCGTGGAGGAAATTGGGCGTGCCGCCACCCAGATGCAGCTGGATCACCTCCCGGTCGCGGTCGAAGAGCGGAGCGACGGATTCGATTTCGCGCAGCAGCCGCAGGCGATAGCTTTCGCCCTTGGACTCGTCGCGGGTGATCAGCCGGTTGCAGCCGCAGTAGAAGCACGGGCTGAAGCAATACGGCACGTGCAGATACAGCGAAAGCCGACGCGGAATGGGGTCTTCGTTGCTGACTCGGGCAACCTCGGCGTAGGACGCGGCGGTGAAGGCGTCGCTGAACTGCGGCGCCGTGGGGTAGGAGGTATAGCGCGGCCCGGGCCGATCGTAGCGGCGCAGCAGGTCGGCATCGAATGGAGGTATGGCGGTCATGAGGCGACAGTGTGCCGACCCCAGGGCGGCCGGCGCCTTGATATCGGTCAAGTCCTGACCGGCAATTGAAAGCCCGGCCCGGCACCCGGACAATGACGGCCTTGCCCCGACTGTCGAGCCGCCATGACCCTGCTGCGCATGACCGAGCTGCCGCTTGCCGGCAAACGCCTGCTGATTCGCGAAGACCTCAATGTGCCGTTTCGCGATGGCCACATCACCTCCGAGCAGCGCATTCTGGCGGCCCTGCCCACCCTGCGCCTGGCACTCGACCAGGGTGCGGCGGTGATGGTGCTCTCGCACCTGGGGCGTCCGAAAGAAGGTGTCTGGAGCGAGGCCGACTCGCTGGCGCCGGTGGCGGCGCGGCTGGCCGAGCACCTGGGTCGCGAGGTGCCGCTGGTCCGCGATTATCTCGACGGCGTCGCAGCCGCTCCGGGACAGATCGTGCTGCTGGAGAATTGCCGGATGAATGTCGGCGAGAAGGCCGACGACGCGGCGCTGGCGGAGAAGTATGCCGCGCTGTGCGACATCTTCGTGATGGACGCCTTTGGCGCGGCGCATCGTGCGCAGGCGTCCACCCATGGCGTGATCCGCGCCGCCGGGACGGCTTGCGGCGGTCCGCTGCTGATGGCCGAGCTGGACGCGCTGGCCAAGGCGCTGCACGAGCCGGCCCGCCCGCTGCTGGCCATCGTCGGTGGCGCCAAGGTGTCGACCAAGCTGGAACTGCTGTCCAGCCTGCTGCCCAAGGTCGATCAACTGATCGTCGGTGGCGGCATCGCCAATACCTTTCTGGCGGCGTTGGGCCACCCGGTGGGCAAGTCACTGCACGAACCCGACCTGCTCGATGCGGCGCGGGCGATCCTGGCGCAGGCCGAACGGCAGGGAGCGCACATTCCGCTGCCGACCGATGTGGTGGTGGCCGATCGCTTCAGTGCCGATGCCGCGCCGCGAGTGACGCCGGTGGCCGGGGTGGCGGCTGACGAGATGATCCTCGATATCGGGCCGGACACCGCCGCCGCCTATGCCCGGCTGGTCGCCGATGCCGGCACGGTAATCTGGAACGGGCCGGTCGGCGTGTTCGAATTTGAGGCGTTCGCGGCCGGCACCCGCGCGCTGGCCGAAGCGATCGCCGGATCGGATGCCTTTTCGATTGCCGGTGGCGGCGACACGCTGGCCGCGGTGGATGGTTTCGGCGTGGCCGACCGGATCGGCTACATCTCCACCGGTGGCGGCGCGTTCCTCGAATTCTGCGAGGGCAAGGAGTTGCCGGCGGTCGCGGCCCTGCGCGCCCGCAGCGATGGATAGGTGACGCATCCGGCTCGGTTGCCGGCGGCGCGGCAGCCAGCGAACCGCCCTGGTGGCGCGGGCTGCGGGATTCAGCGCACGGCTTCGGCGCCAGCCCGCGCAGTTTCGTGCTGCTGGCCAAGGTCCGATTGAAGGCATCGGATGCTGTTTGCGCCGCAGGCCCGGCGGAGATGGATGCCGAGGGCGCGGAAGGTCGGATCATCGAAGGCGGCGAACACATCGTGGCCGCCTGGGAGTTCCCGCACACCGAAGAATCGCCAAGGGTGTTTGAGTGCCCCGACCGAAGCCCGATTTCATACGATTGCAGTCCGCCATAGCGGCGCTTTGGGTCTGCTATGTTGTCGCCACACCAAAAAACGACAAGATCATGGCCGACCAGATTCGACGAACCAAAATCCTCGCCACCCTCGGCCCCGCCACCGACGGCCCAGGCAAGATCGAGGCGCTGCTCAAGGCCGGCGTCAACGTGGTGCGGATGAACTTTTCGCACGGCACGCCGGCCCAGCATGCCGCGCGCGCCGAGGCCGTGAGGGCCGCAGCGCGGGCACTGGGCATCGAGGTCGGTATCCTGGCCGACATGCAGGGGCCGAAGATCCGCATCGAGAAGTTCGCCGAGGGCCGCGTTGCGCTCAAGGCCGGTCAGGCCTTCGCGTTGCGCTGCGACCCGAACGCCGCGCCTGGAGATGAGACCGGTGTCGGGGTGAGTTATCTGGGGCTGGTCGACGACGTCCGGGTCGGCGATGTCCTGCTGCTCGATGATGGCCTGGTGACGCTGGCGGTGGAATCGATCAAGGGCACCACGATCCATACCCGCCTGATCAACGATGGTGCGCTGTCCGACCGCAAGGGCCTCAACCGGCTCGGTGGCGGGTTGTCGTTGGGCGCGCTCAGCGACAAGGACCGTGCCGATATCGGCCACGCCGCGGCGTTGGGCGCGGACTTTCTGGCCATCTCGTTCTGCCGATCCGCCGAGGACATGCATGAAGCGCGTGCGCTGGCCGAAGCGGCCGGCTGGCGGCCGCACCTGGTGGCCAAGATCGAGCGCGCCGAAGCGATCGAAAACCTGACCGAGATCACCCTGGCCAGCGATGCGGTCATGGTCGCGCGTGGCGATCTGGGCGTGGAGATCGGCGATGCCGAGCTGCCCGGACTGCAGAAGAAGATAATTCGCGAGGCGCTTGCCCACAACCGGGTGGTGATCACCGCCACCCAGATGCTGCAATCGATGGTCGACAACCCCATTCCAACCCGCGCCGAGGTGCTGGATGTCGCCAACGCGGTGATCGACGGCACCGATGCCGTGATGCTTTCCGCCGAGACCGCGTCAGGCCAGTATCCGGTCAAGGCGGTCGAGGCAATGGTGCGGATCTGTCTGGGCGCCGAGCGCCAGTTCAGCCACGACACCGACTTCGAAAAAGCCCAGCGCGGCCTGGCCCGGTCGGATCAGGCGATCGCCATGGCCACCATGTTTCTGGCCGAGCACATCCGGGTGCGGGCGATCATCGCGCTGACCGAGTCGGGCGGTACGGCGCGTTACCTGTCGCGATTCCGTTCCGACGTGCCGATTTACGGGCTGGCCCGACATCCCGGCGCGCGCCGGCAGATGGCGCTGATGCGCGAGGTGACCCCGACCGAATTCGACAGCCGCGGGATGGCCGCGCACGAGGCGGCCAGGGTCGCCGTGCGCCAGCTGTTCGGGGCCGGGCTGCTGAGTCAGGGCGACCGGGTGCTGTTCACCAGCGGCGACAGCATGGAGTCGACCGGCGCGACCAACACCCTGCGGCTGCTCGCGGTTGGTCCGGACGGCACGGCACAGGGCCTGGCGGCGCTATAATCGAGGGCTATTCCGGCGTTCGCCGCGTTTGCCACCCCGCGCGCGTGCCGGCCCCTCTTTTCGCAGCCCAGCAGGTCTCCCAATGAGCATCGAACAACTCGAAAGCACCGCCCAGGCCATGGTCGCGCCCGGCAAGGGCATCATCGCCATCGACGAATCCTCCAACACCATAAAGAAGCGTTTCGAGGCGGTCGGCATCGAAAACAGCGAAGAAAACCGCCGCGCCTACCGCGAATTGCTGCTGACCGCGCCCGGCGCCGCCGACCACCTGTCGGGCGCCATCCTGTTCGACGAAACCATCCGCCAGAAGACGCGCGACGGCGTGCCGTTCACTGAGGTGATGCACAAGGCCGGCATCATCCCCGGCATCAAGGTCGACAAGGGCACCCAGCCGCTGGCCGGTTATCCGGGCGAGCTGATCACCGAGGGCCTCGATGGCCTGCGCGAACGGCTCAAGGAGTACTACGCACTCGGCGCGCGCTTCGCCAAGTGGCGGGCGGTGATCACCATCGGCGACGATATTCCGTCCGGCACCTGCATCGAGGCCAATGCCCACGCGCTGGCGCGCTACGCCTCGCTGTGCCAGGAGCAGGGCCTGGTGCCGATCGTCGAGCCGGAAGTGCTGATGGACGGCGAGCACGACATCGAAACCTGCTACGAAGTGACCGAAGTGGTGCTGCGCTCGGTGTTCGGCGCGCTCTACGATTTCGACGTGCTGCTGGAGGGCACGATTCTCAAGGCATCGATGGTGCTGCCCGGCAAGGGTTGCCCCGAACAGGCCAGCGTGGAGGAAGTGGCCGAGGCTACCCTGCGTTGTCTGCGCAGCGCCGTCCCGGCGATCCTGCCGGGCATCGTGTTCCTGTCCGGCGGCCAGTCCGATGCCGACGCCACCGCGCACCTCAATGCCATGAACCAGATCGGCGGCAATCCCTGGCCGTTGAGCTTCAGCTACGGCCGCGCCATGCAGTCGGCGGCACTGAAGCTGTGGTCCAAGGACATGAAGGGCAATTTTGCCGCCGCTCAGGCCACCGTGGCCAAGCGCGCCCGCGAAAACGGCCTGGCCGCGCTCGGCGAGTGGACCAGCGCCGGCTGAACCGCCCCTCGTCGCCAGACAATCATGCCCGCCCCGGCAGGGGCGGGCCACGCCAGCAAGCGATAGTGCGCGAATGCAACAGGCATCCGCGTGCTCTTTTCCGTAGGCCGTTGGCTCGATCAGCGGCCTCATCGGCCGACTTCCGGCTCAGCGCCGATCCGGCGCCGATTCACTACTTGCAAGAACCGACCATTCCCGCAGCCGACAGCATGCGAACGCTGCGGTCATTTGGGTGTTTCGCATGACCCGCCGGGTCGGAGCAGACGTTGCTGCGCTATCGGTGGATGCCCTTGTCCAATCCGTGGATCGCCCCCATAGAGCCAGTCTGAGCCAGGGAAAAGCCCCATGAGCGACACATTTCACGCTACAACCATCATCTCGGTGCGCCGCAATGGTCGGGTCGTGGTGGCTGGCGACGGTCAGGTCACCCTCGGCAACACGGTCATGAAAGCCAATGCCCGCAAGGTGCGGAGGCTGGCCGATGGCAAGGTGCTGGCCGGGTTCGCGGGCGCGGCGGCCGATGCCTTCACGCTGTTCGAGCTGTTCGAGGCGAAGCTGGACAAGTACGGCGGCCAACTGCTGCGCGCGGCGGTCGAGCTGGCCAAGGACTGGCGCACCGAACGCCGTCTGGGCAAGCTGGAAGCCCTGCTGGCGGTGGCCGATGCCGAGAGTTCGCTGATCATCTCCGGCAATGGCGACGTGATCGAGCCCGAAGACGGCTTGATCGCGATCGGCTCCGGTGGCCCGTTCGCCCTGTCCGCCGCGCGTGCACTCATCGCGCACACCGACATGGACGCCCGCTCGGTGGCCGAGGCGGCGCTCAAGGTGGCCGGCGAGATCTGCATCTACACCAACGACCACATCACGATCGAAGAGCTGTAAGGCTGGGCCACGCAAGAGCCGCAAGGGCGCAGAAAAGGCGAGGGGAACACAATAGATCCAGCATCTCCCCGGTGCCCTTCGTGACCCCAACGCTCCTGCCGGATCCCAATCCCCGGATCCCAATCCCCGAATCCCAATCCCCGAATTCCAATCCCCAAATCCCAATCCCCAAATCCCAAATCCCAAATCCCGACTCCCCATTCCCCATTCCCCATTCCCCATTCCCCATTCCCCATTCCCGACCCCAAACCCATGTCCCCAATGACCCCTCGCGAAATCGTCCAGGAACTCGACACCTGCATCGTCGGCCAGTCCGCCGCCAAGCGTGCGGTGGCGATCGCGCTGCGCAATCGCTGGCGCCGTATGCAGCTCGCGCCTGATCTTCGCAACGAGGTGATCCCCAAGAATATTCTGATGATCGGTCCGACCGGCGTGGGCAAGACCGAGATCGCCCGACGCCTGGCCGCGCTGGCCAATGCGCCGTTCGTCAAGGTGGAGGCCACGCGGTTCACCGAAGTGGGCTACGTGGGCAAGGATGTCGAGCAGATCATTCGCGACCTGGCCGATACCGCAGTGAAGATGCTGCGCGAACAAGCCAAGGCGCGGGTCCGGGTGCAGGCCGAGGCGCACGCCGAGGAACGCATTCTCGATGCCCTGCTGCCGCGCCGCAGCCCACCGTCTGGATTCCCGCAGGCCGATCCGGACGATCCCGCCGGGCGGCCGGAAGAGAGCGCCGGGCGCCTCAAGCTGCGTCGTCAGCTGCGCGCCGGCGAGCTGGACGAGCGCGAGATCGAGCTGGAAATCAACCTCAATGTCGGTGTCGACATCATGGCGCCGCCGGGCATGGAGGAAATGGGCCAGCAGCTGCGCAGCATGTTCCAGGGCCTGTCGGGCGGCAAGACCCAGCGCAAACGCTTGACCGTCAAGGCCGCGCGCAGTCAATTGATCGAGGATGAGGCCGGCAAGCTGGTCAACGAGGATGAAATCCGCGAACAGGCGATCGAGAGTTGCGAAAACAACGGCATCGTGTTCATCGACGAGATCGACAAAGTCGCCAAACGCTCCGAGTCGGTCGGTGCCGATGTCAGCCGCGAAGGCGTGCAGCGTGACCTGCTGCCGCTGGTGGAAGGCTCCACGGTCAGCACCAAGTACGGCTCGGTGCGCACCGACCACATCCTGTTCATCGCCTCCGGCGCGTTTCACCTTGCCAAACCATCGGATCTGATTCCCGAACTGCAGGGCCGGTTTCCGATCCGGGTCGAGCTCACCGCGCTGTCGCGCGATGACTTCGTGCGCATCCTCAGCCAGACCCGGAACGCACTCAGCAAGCAGTACGAGGCCCTGATGGCCACCGAGGGCGTGACGCTGTCGTTCACCGAGGGTGCCATCGAACGGCTTGCCGAGATCGCCTTCGAGGTCAACGCGCGACAGGAGAACATCGGTGCGCGGCGCCTGCACACCGTGCTCGAGCGGCTGCTGGAGGAGCTTGCCTTCGTCGCGCCCGATCGATCCGGCGACACGGTGCGCATCGACCGTGACTACGTGGATGCTCAGCTTGGCGCATTGGTCCAGGACCAGGATCTGAGCCGCTACATTCTGTAAGCCGACCGAAGCGCGGCCTTGTCGAGGCTGCGCCAACCCGCGGCGGGCCGTCGACGGCGACGACGGCTCGCGCGTCGGGTTCCGGTAGACTTGCGCGTCTTGAACACCTTGGGGAGAAATTCAATGAACAACACCATCGACTTCTGTTTCGATCTGATCAGCCCGGCGTCGTATCTGGCCTACACCCAACTCGAATTACTGGCCCAGGACACCGACGCCGAGATCGTCTGGCGCCCGGTGCTGGTCGGCGCCATTCACAAGGCGACCGGCAACATCGCGCCGGTCACCGTGCCGGCCAAAGCCAGGTATCTGGCCGAAGACCTGATGCGCTGCGCCGACATGTTCGGTGTCGATTTCGCGATGAATCCGCATTTTCCGTTCAGCAGCCTGCAGCTACAGCGCATGGCCACCGGGCTGTTGCGCGACGACCCGGAGGGATTCAAGTTTTTCCTGGCCACCGTGTTCGAATCGATCTGGGTGTTCGGCGCCGACCTGTCGGATCCCGAGGCACTTGCCACCATCGTCGAGGCGGCGGGCTTCGAGCCGGAAAAGCTGATAGCGCTGGCCGAAGAGCAGGAGGTCAAGGACATGCTGCGCGACAACACGCAGTGGGCGATCGACCGGGGCGCGTTCGGCGTACCGACCTTCTTCGTCGGGCCTGAAATGTACTGGGGCCAGGACCGGATCGAGATGGTCCGCGAGGCGCTCCGGGTCAACCGCAGATGAGCGACATCCTCCAGACCATCCTTCAGCGCAAGCGGGAGGAGGTGCGCGAGCGTTCGGGACGGGTTTCGGCGGCCGAACTGCGCGAACGTCTGGGCGAAGCGTCCCCGCCCCGCGGTTTCGTCGCCGCGCTGCGCACCCGGATCGCCGCCGGCTTGCCGGCGGTGATTGCCGAGGTGAAGAAAGCCAGTCCCAGCAAGGGCACGATCCGGCCGGATTTTCATCCGGACCGGATCGCCGAAAGCTACCAGCGTGGCGGTGCGGCATGCCTTTCGGTGCTCACCGACCGCGATTTCTTCCAGGGCTGCGACGAGTACCTGCGCCAGGCCCGGCAAGCCTGCGCGCTGCCGGTGCTGCGCAAGGACTTCACCATCGACCGGTATCAGGTGCTGGAGTCGCGCGTGCTGGGCGCCGACTGCATCCTGCTGATCGTCGCCGCGCTGGATGACGCCACCCTGCTGGAGCTGGCCACGCTCGCAGGCGAGCTGGGCATGGATGTCCTGGTCGAGGTGCATGATGATGCCGAACTGGCGCGGGCGTTGCGCCTGGACGCCCCGCTGATCGGCATCAACAACCGCAATCTGCGCAGCTTCGAGGTGTCGCTGGACACCACACTTACGATGAAGGACGCGCTGCCCGCCGACCGCCTGCGGGTGACCGAAAGCGGCATTCGCACGCCCCAGGACGTGGCGACGATGCGCGCCGCCGGAGTGCATGCCTTCCTGGTCGGCGAGGCCTTCATGCGGGCCCCGGAGCCGGGCGTCGAGCTGGCCCGCTTGTTTGCCTGAGCCGGATGCCACCGACCGTCCTGTTCGATTTCGACGGCACCCTGGTGCGCGGCGACAGCGGCGCACGCTATCTGAAAGCGTTGATCGATCCCAGTCTGCCGCGTCGGACGCTGGCCCTGGCCGGCTTGCCGCTGCTGCCGCCGGCGTTCTCCTGGTGGCGTTCGGCCCGTGCCATGACGTCTGCCTACCTGTGGCTGGCCACGGTGGGGCGCAGGCAAGATGAGCTGGATACCGTGCGGCGCACGTTCATTGCGCGCTGCGCCGGGCGGCAGGACGCGCTGCTGATCGCTCCGGCGGCGCAGCGGCTGGCTGAGCATCTGACGGCTGGGCATCGCGTGGCCATCGTCACCGGCTCGGAAGAACGGCTGGCGCGGGAGCTATGGGCGGCGCTGGGTGGGCCGGAAGTGTCACTTTGGGTCGGTTCGCGGTTTCGCGCCGGTCTGGGCGGCTGGCTGCCCGAACGCCATTGCTTCGGCCCGCGCAAGCTCGACGCGCTGGCCGAGGCCGGCATTCACCCGCCATTCCATGCGGTGTACACCGACAGCGCCCGCGATCTGCCCCTGCTGCGCCACGCCGAGCGACCGGTGCTGGTTTCGCCCGGTCGCTCCACGCTGCGCCGGGTCAGGCGCGAACTGGGCGATATCGAGGTGATCTGAGCCGGGCCTGCAGCGCGGCTCAGCGGGTACCGAACACCACCACGGTCTTGCCGCGCGCGTACAGCAGGCCCTGTTCCTGAAGGCTCTTGAGCACCCGCCCGGCCATCTCCCGCGAGCAACCGACGATGCGGGCGATTTCCTGTCGGGACACCTTGATCTGGGTGCCCTGCGGATGGCTCATGGCGTCGGGCTCCTGGCACAGGTCGAGCAGGGTTCGGGCGATGCGGTTGCTGACATCCATGAACGCAAGCCGGCTGGCCTTGCGGCTGGTGTCGAGCAGGCGCTTGGAGATCTGCGCACCGATCGCGTACAGGATGCGCGGGCATTCGGCGGACAACTGCTCGGCGAACAGCTGGTTCAGGCGCTCATAGCTGATCTGGGCCAGATCGCAGGGACTGCGGGTGCGCATAATCACCTCGCGCTGCTCGGCCTCGACGAACAGGCCGAGCTCGCCGACGAAGTCGCCGGCGTTGGCGTAGCCCAGCACCAACTCGCGTCCGTCCGACTCTTCGCTGATGATGCTCAGCGAGCCGGAAACCACGTAGTACAGCGTATCGGCCGCGTCGCCGGGCCGGAAGATGTCGGTTCGATTCGGGTAGCGACGCCGATGACAGAACGCCAGAAACCGGTCGATGGTCGAACGATCCGCGTCCAATGGGCTCACGGCGGCGTGGCGAGCGGCTAGTCCCGGATGCAACTCCGAAAGTGTTTTCATACGTTCCTGCACTGCAACTCCCCAATGCTTGAGCATAGGCCGGTGCGCGATAAGGTTCAATGCGCGGGCACGATGGACGATAATACCCCCAAGTCTGAATTCCTGCGGGCAGTTCAGGTCACACAACATCTCCCTTTGCATACGTTTCCCTGCCCGAGGGTCTGCCGTGGTCAAGCCAATCCCCCGTTTGAAGCTTCAGGGCTTCAACAATCTCACCAAGTCGTTGAGCTTCAACATCTACGACATCTGCTACGCCATCAACGAGGAGCAGCGGCAGCGCTACATCGAGTACATCGATGAGGCCTACAACGCCGATCGCCTGACCGAGATACTCACCGAGGTGGCCAAGATCATCGGCGCGAACATCCTCAACGTGGCGCGTCAGGACTACGATCCCCAGGGTGCCTCGGTGACCATCCTGATCTCGGAAGAGCCGGTGATCGACCGCAAGGCGGCGGGCAAGCAGATACTGTCCGACGCCGTCGTCGCCCATCTCGACAAGAGCCACATCACCGTTCACACCTACCCGGAGACCCATCCGGACAACGGCATCGCCACCTTCCGGGCCGATATCGACGTTTCGACTTGCGGCGTGATTTCGCCGCTGAAGGCGCTCAACTATCTGATCGAGAGTTTCGAGTCCGACATCGTGATCATGGACTACCGGGTGCGCGGCTTCACCCGCGACGTGAAGGGCAGGAAGCACTTCATCGACCACAAGATCAACTCGATTCAGGACTTCCTGTCCAAGCAGATCCAGTCACGGTACGAGATGTTCGATGTCAACGTCTATCAGGAAAACATCTTCCACACCAAGATGCACGTGAAGGGCGCCGACC
Source organism: Lysobacteraceae bacterium (assembly GCA_034376725.1). Classification (GTDB taxonomy): domain Bacteria; phylum Pseudomonadota; class Gammaproteobacteria; order Xanthomonadales; family Xanthomonadaceae; genus UBA11164. Next base: position 44,286 of record JAXMJH010000047.1, read on the forward strand.
TCGACACCTACCTGTTCGAGGAGAAGGCGCGCAACATCGGCTTCAAGGACCGTCTGCGCATCGATGCCCAGGTCAAGCGCGAGATCGAGGAACTGTTCCACGGCCGCAATCTCGGCTGAAACGGTGGCCCGGCACATCGGGCGCTTCGGTCAGGGCGATTGCCTTCCCCGCTGGCTCTCTCGTCGGCGGGCCGAGGGTTGCCCGGCCGCTCTCACAGCCGGTAGGCGATGGCTTTCATCAGCGTGGCGGCGGCGGCCATCACCGCCGGAATCGGCTGCGGAAGCACCCGCGCGCCGGCCGCCTGCGCGTCATCGGCATGTCGGGCCTCGTCGGCCTTCATGGTGGCGAGAATGGCCCGGCTGCGCTCGTCTTCGGCCGGTAGCCGCTGCAGGTGCTCTTCCAGGTGCGCTTCGACCTGGCGCTCGGTCTCGACCACGAAGCCCAGATTCCAGCCATCGCCGCGCAGCCCTGCGGCCAGGCCGATGGCGTAGGCGCCGGCGTACCAGAGCGGATTGAACACGCTTGGCCGACTCGACAGCTCGGCCAAGCGGTCGGCGCACCAGGCCAGGTGGTCGGTTTCTTCCTGCGCCGCCGCCAGCAGGTGGGCCCGAGTGGCGGGTTCGCGGGCGACCGCCGCCTGCCCAAAATACAGGCCCTGGGCGCAGACTTCGCCGACGTGGTTGATCCGCATCAGGCCGGCCACTTCGCGGCGCTGGCGCTCATCGAGTACCGGCGCGGGCTGATCGCGGCCCGGATTGGGCCGGCAGGCCGCAGGACGGCCCAAGGTGGTGATCAGGGCGCGATCGGCTTCGATCAACAGCCGGTCGAGCATGGTGTAGCGACGGTCTGTGGTCATGTCAGTTGCTGTGCCAGAAAGTCGATCGGGTGCATCACGGTCACCCCGGTGGCCTGATCGAGGTGCATCCGGCAGCCGATGTTGGCGCTGATCAGGGTGTCGGCGCCGCTCTTGCGCAGTGTATCCAGAAGCGGAGCGCGCAAGCTGGCCGCCCGGTCCGCGAAGCTCAGCATGTGGCTGCCGGCCGCCCCGCAACAGCCGGTGTCGGGCAGCTCGATCAGATCGAGATCGGGCACCGCCAGCAGCAGGGCGCGCAGCGCCGCGACGCTGTCGGGCGACAGGCGCTGGGTGCAGGGCAGATGCAGCGCCACCCGGCCGGTTGCCGGCGCAAAACGCAGGCGGTCGAGCCGATCGGCCAGAAAGCGCAGCGCGTCGACCACGCGAACGCCGGGCGCCAGGGCATCGGCGAGCGCCGCATGGCACCCGCTGGCCAGGGTCAGCACGGTGGCGTGCGGGTCGAACGCCTGCCGATTGCGCTGCGCCAGCACCTCGGCGGCCTCGGGGTTGCCGCCATGGCGGTGCAGGGCGCCGCAGCAGGTTTGCGTTCGGGGCATGGCCAGCTTCACGCCGGCGGCCTGGCACAGGGCGATCAGCGCGGCGCGGGTGGGGTTTTCGTAGCGTTTTGCCACGCAGCCGACAAAGACGGCGGTCTCAGCGTCGTCTGCGGCTGGCAGGGATCGCGCGGCCGGCGGGCGCGGCAGCCGGCGGAAGCGGCTGGGGATGGCGCGAAACGCGGTCCGATAAAGCCCCAAAGCAAGATCCAGCGCCGCCGGCCGCGCGCAAAGGGCTTCGATCAGGCGAATGCCGGGCGTCGTCGCGCGCCGCTGGCGTTGCTGATGCCGGACACCATCGATGATGCCGACATAGTCGACGCCGGCCGGACAGACCTGCTGGCAGCGCAGACAGCCCAGGCAATGGTCGAGGTGGCGGTCGACCTCAGGGCTGGCCGGTATTTCGCCCGCCGCCAGCGCAGCGGCCAGGGCGATGCGACCACGCGGCGATTCCGCCTCGTGACTGTCCAGCCGGTAGGTGGGGCAGTGCGGCAGGCACAGCCCGCATTTCACGCATTGATCGGCGAGGGCGATCAGCCCGGCAGGGTCGGTTACGGAGGCCATACCCAATGCTAGCAGCCTGCCGGACCTCGGTCGGACGTGCCGCGAATCCGCCTGATCGGTCCACAATTCCGCCGATTCTTGACCCATGGCAGCGCGATGAGCCGGAAATCGCCTTGGCTGCCAAGGCCCGACAGTCTTTCAGTGCAGCGCTGCAACCTGTTCGGAACCCAAGCGGTAGGCTTGATCTTGGTTTGCTTCGATTGCTCTTGGCTCTGAAATCCCCTTTCGTCTCGCACCGAGCAGCGTAGTCGGGCTCGGGGGAAAGGCGCGCATGTTTGAGGCCATGGATGGCCGCGGTCGGCCGCTCCGCGGCTGCGCCTTCGCTTCGCGGGGTGGCGCCGGCCCGAGTCCG